>CAYQKF010000065.1:0-27840 GCA_964417935.1 uncultured Pirellulales bacterium | reverse complement strand
ACAGAAAAAAAGATGATTTCGCAGTCCAAAAAAACAAACCCAATTCAAACCCAATTCTTGTGGATTCCTGCTGGAGTTTATCCCGCATACGATGCGGGGTGGGAATGACAATGCTTGAGGATAACGCATGAAATCTAAAATCAGACCATTGACAGTTCCGATCCTTGTGGGTAAGGTATCGCTTAATTCGGACTGTGGTCCTTGAATTTCTTGACGGTGCTTTTTTATGAATATTTTACTGAATTGGTTAAGTGATTATATCGAAACCGGCCTTGGTACTGACCAAATCGCTGAGATACTGAGCGATTTAGGATTCCCTTGTGAGGGGATAGAACCTTTCTATGACGATGTTGTAATCGACGTTGAGATAACCAGCAACCGCGGTGATTGCTTGGGCTATATCGGTATTGCCCGTGAACTGACAGCTGCGACCGGCAAAGAGCTAAAGATGCCGGCTGTTGAGCTGGACGAGCTGGACAAAGACGTTACGGAATTCGCTGGCGTCGAAATTGTCGAGCCGGATTTGTGCGGCCGATATACCGCCAGGATTATTGACGGCGTCAAAGTGGCCCCATCGCCGGATTGGCTCAGAAAACGACTTGAAGCTGTCGGACTGCGGAGCGTCAATAATGTGGTTGACGCAAGCAACTACGCAATGATGGAGACCGGTCAGCCGCCGCACGCCTTCGATTACGCTAAGCTCGCCGACGGCAAAATAATAGTCAGAAAGACCATTGCCGGCGAACGTCTGACCAGCATCGATGGTACGCAGTGCGATCTTAATACTGATATGCTGGTTATCGCTGATGCACAAGGGCCTGTGGCCGTGGCAGGCGTTATGGGCGGACTGGATACTGAGGTCAGCGAAACGACCACCACAATTCTTCTGGAGGATGCCTACTTTGACCCTGTCAGTGTCCGCACAACATCCCGCAGACTCGCACTGCCTTCGGATGCCGCCTTTCGATTCGAACGAACCGTCGATATCGAGATGGTGGACTGGGCCTCAAAACGCACTGCACAACTGATAACTCAAGTCGCAGGTGGTAAAGTGGCTAAGGGCGTGGTTGATATTTATCCTAAAAAGCCTGTACAGAAAGAGGTAACATTACGGCTTTCACGCTTAAGCAGGTTGCTTGGTATTGAGGTCCCCTGCGAAGAAGTGCTGAGAATTCTCTCTGCCTTAAGTTTCAAGCCGCAAAGCAAGGATGATTTGATAATTTGCTCGGTGCCTTCGTGGCGTAGTGACGTTTATCGTGAAGTTGACCTGATTGAAGAAGTCGCACGTGTCTATGGCTACAACAAGGTACCAACAGAACGAAAAATCAAAATCGAAGTGGTGCCGGTCGATACCCGTCAGAAGTTGATTGAGTCGCTCGGAACGTATCTTAACGGCTGTGGTTTTTATGAAACGATTAACGTTGGCTTTGTTGACAATTCTGTTGCAGAACTTTTCACAAAGGCAGGTGTTAAGGAACATTTGGCGGTAAAAGACGTATCCAGAAAAATGGTTCGACAAGCTCGCCATCCTGAGCATGGTCGAAGGAGTGCGAATCTGCTTCGCCGGACCCTTATCGGTTCTCTGCTGGGGGTTCTGAAAACAAACCTTAACGCTAAGAATTTGCCGTGCAGGATATTTGAGATTGCAGATACTTTTGTGCCGACACCTGAGCAGGGCGGTGAGCTGCCGGTTCAGAAGACCGAACTCGCCCTTGCCTGTGACAGTGATTTTAGAGACCTGCGCGGCGTGATTGAAGGGCTCGTAAAAAGTATTGATAGAGATGCACAAATTATTTTTGCCCCTGCGGACCTTCTCTGGGCGCAGACCGGTGCCCAAATCATTGTGAACTCTCAAACAATCGGTACCGCAGGGATTGTTTCACAGGCGGTGGAAGAAAAATTTGATTTCAAAGACCTCTTGCCCTGCGCTGCAGAGTTGGAATTCGGACAGCTTTTGACTCTGCAAAGAGGCGCCGTAAAAGTCAAACCGCTACCAAGATTCCCGGCGATACAGCGAGACCTTTCGATTATCGTGGACGAAAATATCCTCTGGGCGGATATTATTGAGGCGGTTAAGAACAAGGCCCCCGTCGAACTGGAAGAGATTCAATTTGTCGGCATATACCACGGCAAGGGCATCCCGTCCGGCCAAAAAAGTGTTACGCTTTCGCTGCGGTTTAGAGATGAGGACGGCACCTTGACCCACCAGAGAGTTGACAACTTTGAGGCTGATATTGTAGAGGGTTTGGCTAAGTCCGTACGTGCAGAACTACGCACTGTCTGATTTGTTTTACACGAGAAGTTCCTTCTGGAAAGTCAATACAACACAACAGAGTCAAAAGCGTAAGCGACCTGTCAATAACTAAGTTCGCGGTTAGCCTAACACAACGAATGTGGCTATTTTAATTTTAAGTCTGAATTTATCTTTAGAAAAAAGGGGCCAAAAGCCGAAAAAACTAAAGATAGAAGGATTTAAGAATTTAACATTATTCGCCTGAATTTTGTTGATATTTTATTGACTTTTCGTTTGGAATCTGATATAAAGTAATGTTGCGGGCTAACCCCTGCGGTGTTCGTATAGGAAGCAGGTGTTTGAAAGAACCGATACCCGTACTCAGGGAAATCAGGCCTTGATGGATCGGAAAAGCCTACCCGATAGGACTTTCGGACACAAGCAACGATTGCCCACCTGGAAGTAATGGGTCCTTTTCAAACGCTTTCTTACGGCACCCGTGGAGGAGGGCCACGCAACTGAATAAAAGGCCTGTTTTTGCAGGCCTTTTTTTGTTTTTTTCATAAAGTGGGGGATATATCGGACGTTTCAAACCTGCCAAACTTGCCATTTACTTTGGGTTTTCGGGTTAAGACAATCAATAGATTTGTCGATTAAAATTAAACGGAGACTAATGGGGAATCCCTGTTTGACCTAAATTGTTAAGGTTTGTTATTAAAAGACCTACGTTGTGGAGAACTAAAAATGCCGAGTGTTCGCAGCTTCATAGTTTTACCGGCTTTGCCAGAGCCCTTAAAGGACATCGAGGTTATCGCCAGGAATATGTTTTGGTCATGGAATCCTGAGTTTGTAGAGCTGTTCAAACGTGTTGACAGCAATTTATGGTCGGCTTGTGGTCATAATCCCGTAAAAATGCTTGGTAATATTTCGCAGGCAAAATTGAACGAACTGGCTGAAAATAAAGGCTTTTTGGCCCAGTTGCAGAACGCTGCCGAAAAGCTCAAATCATATCTTGATAGGCCGACTTGGTACGAAAAGGTTTGTTCAAGGTCCACCGAACCGATTATTGCCTATTTCAGTGCCGAGTTTGGCATTCATGAATGTCTGCCTGTTTATGCCGGCGGCCTGGGAATCCTGGCAGGCGACCACCTGAAAAGTGCTTCTGACCTCGGTGTTCCATTGGTTGGCGTCGGTCTTTTGTATCAGAAGGGTTATTTCCGCCAGTATTTGAACATTGACGGTTGGCAGAATGAGAAATATATCGAGAATGATTTCTATAGTATGCCAATAGAGCTTGTTCGCAAAGAAAGCGGTCGGCCGTTGACAATCAGCGTTGAATATCCCGGCAGATGTGTTGTGGCACAAGTTTGGTGTGTTTCCGTTGGCAGGGTGAAGTTGTATCTGCTGGATACGAACGTACCTTCCAATTCCCCTGCAGACCGTATGATTACCAGTAGTCTTTATGGCGGCGACCGGGAGCTGCGAATTCGCCAGGAGATTATGTTGGGAATTGGCGGCTTAAAGGCTCTGTCCGCAATGGATATCACACCAACCGTCTGTCATATGAACGAAGGGCACGCTGCTTTTATGGCACTGGAGAGAATCCGTGAATTGCGAAGCGCCAAGAATATGACATTTGATGAAGCGGCCGAAGCGACAAGGGCGGGCAACGTTTTTACGATGCATACATCTGTTAAAGCCGGGCTTGATGAGTTTTATGTGGTGTTGATGGATAAATATTTCGGTGATTATTTCCCAAAGCTTGGCATAAACAGGGAGCGGTTTTTGTCATTGGGAAGGATACTTCCTGACGATGATAGTGAGACATTTAAAATGACAATTTTGGCCTTACGCTTGAGCGGTTATACGAATGGCGTAAGTAGATTGCATAGTCATATATCACGCGGGATATGGGGAAGCATTTGGCCGGGACTTCCTCTCGATGAAGTGCCCATAATACCGATTACGAATGGTATCCACATAAAAAACTGGTTATCAGATGAGATGAACTCTTTATATCAAAGGTATCTTGGTCCGAATTGGGCCGACGAAACTATGGATAACCAACTCTGGAATAACGTCGAGCAAATTCCTGATGAGGAATTCTGGCAAATACATCAGCGATGTAAAGAACGGTTAATTGTTTTTACACGCAACCGACTTAAGGCTCAGATGGAACGCAGAGGCACTTACCATACCGAATTGAACCGCGCCGAGGAGATTCTTGACCCTGAAGCATTGACCATCGGCTTTGCCCGAAGATTTGCCGGCTATAAAAGGGGCAATCTGCTGCTTAGAGACCCGAGGCGGGTCTTAAAGCTGCTTACTGACCCCGAACGGCCTATTCAGATTATTTTTGCAGGTAAGGCTCATCCAAATGACTCGGAAGGCAAGGATATTATACGTCAGATTGTTCACTTTGCAGACCAGCACAACGTTAGACGCCGCCTGATATTTTTGGAAAACTACGATATTGATATGGCAAGGGTTTTGCTTCGCGGTGTTGACCTCTGGCTTAACAACCCACGAAGACCGATGGAGGCCAGCGGCACAAGCGGTATGAAAGCATCGGTAAATGGTGCTCTGAATATGAGCACTTTAGACGGCTGGTGGTGTGAGGGTTACACACCTGAGGGGGGCTGGGCCATTGGCGCAGGCCAGAGCTATGAGAATGACGATTATCAGGATACGGTCGAGTCGCAGGCCATCTATGATATTTTAGAAAATGAAGTTATTCCGCTGTTTTACACCCGCTCGGCTGACAATTTGCCTCGCGCCTGGATACACAGGATAAAAACTTCTATCAAGTGGATAGCGCCACGGTTCAACACGCACAGAATGGTTGCTGACTATACGCGAAGGTTCTACAATCCCGCTCTGGCAAAATATAGTTGTCTAACCGCCACAGATTGTAACAGAGCCAGGGATTTCTCGAAGTGGAAGACCGAGATAAAAGAAGCCTGGCCTGAGTTAGCTGTTAAAGATGTAGTAATGGAACTTCACAACGGTAATGGTAACGAACAGCTAAATCCCCAACAGCCCCAATTAAAAGTTGGCTCGAAGTTGTCTGTCAGGGCTTTGGTAAATCTTGGAAAGATTAGCCCAAATGATATTTCAGTTGAGCTTTATCATGGTCCTGTCGATACCTGGGGGGATATCAGGCAAGGCTCCGCTGTGAGAATGGATTACAAACAAGCTGCTGAGCAGCAGGGCGAGCATTGGTTTGTTGGCTCGATGTCGTGCAAAAAAACAGGCCAACATGGTGTGGCTGTAAGAGTTTTGCCTATGCACGACGACCTCGTTAATCCTTATGAAATGGGCCTCATCCTCTGGGAAACAACGAATTAGTGCTCTGTATCGTTCAGAAGCTCATAGACCTCATCAGCAGAGGTGGCTTGTTCAAGCTTTTGTTTGAATTTTTCATTCAGCATCAGTCTGCTTATGCTGGCCAATGCCTGAATATGTGGGCCGGTCTGGTCAGCCGGCGAGACCAGCAGAATGAGAATTGTTACCGGTTTTCCATCGACGCTTTCAAACTCGATAGGCTCATGTGCGATTCCAATCGCCATAACGAGTTCCTTAACGGCATTGCATTTGCCGTGAGGGATGGCTATTCCAGCGCCCGTTCCTGTGCTTCGTGTTCGTTCACGTGTCAAGACCGCCTCCAGGGCCACATCTCTGTCTAACAATAATCCGTTCGCATCGAGCAAATCCACAAGTTCGGTTATTACTGCTTCCTTGTCTTTGTTTTCTACCGGGACTTTAACGCAGTTTGGTTGCAATATTTGTGTCAAAATCATATTTGTTACACCCAATACACTAAGCTACTTATCAATATTTATGCAAAACCATGATTCTATCTAACTATCGACATGATTACAAGGGTCTTATATTAAATTTTGCACATTTTTTGATGCTCATTTCATAGTCATCCTTTGATTGCTAACTTTTCGTCCTTTACATTTCGATACTACCCCGATAGAATTAAACACGGAAAGTGCGTGAGTATATGGAGCGCAAAATTTCCAGTTTTTGATAGTGTATTCTGTAACATCTAATTTGATGGGTGGCAGCCTCAAGGGAGTCCCGAAAAATCGGGACGAGCTTGGGGATGGCTTGGAGCAACTTCCAGTAACCACCAGGCATTTATCGTGTTACAGACCAATAGTCCAAATACGAGATACGAACCGATGGAAAAAATAAAGCTTTATGATACTACCCTTCGCGATGGTATGCAGGCCGAGGGCGTCAGTTTCTCGCTGGAAGACAAGCTTGCAATCGCTAAGTGCCTTGATGGGCTTGGCATCGAGTATATCGAAGGCGGATATGCAGCTTCTAATCCCAAGGAGATGCAGTTCTTTACCGAGGCCGCCAAATTGGGTTTAAAAAATTCAAAAGTTGTCGCGTTCGGTACCACTCGCAGAGCCGATTACAACGTCTCGGATGACCTTTCGCTGAACGCAATGCTTGCCTGCAAAACGCGGGTCGCTACTTTGGTTGGCAAAACCTGGGACATGCACGTAACGGATGTCCTGGGCTGTTCACTCGATGAGAACCTTACTATTTGCGCCGAGTCTGTCGAGTATCTCAAAAAGCATGGCCTGGAGACTATTTTCGACGCCGAACACTTCTACGACGGCTACAAGAAAAATCCGGAATATGCGATGAAGGTTTTAGCTGCTGCTGCCCAGGCTGGTGCCGATGTGCTTGTGCTTTGCGATACTAACGGCGGTTCTCTGACCGACGAAGTGTACGAAATCACGAAGACCGTCTGCGAGCGTTTCAGCACGGTGGTGGTTGGGATTCACACTCACAACGATACCGACTGCGCCACAGCCAACTGTCTCGCTGCCGTTCGTGCCGGCGCCCGCCACGTCCAGGGCACAATTAACGGCCTTGGCGAACGGTGCGGAAATGCAAATTTGTGCGTGGTCGTACCAAACCTTGCATTTAAAATGGGATTCGATGTCCTTAGCCATAAAAAGATCAAATCCCTGACCGAGGTATCTCGCTACGTTTTTGAGGTAGGCAATCTAACGCCGGTAATGAATATGCCCTATGTCGGCGAAAGCGCCTTTGCGCACAAGGGCGGCCTGCACGTGGACGCTCTGCGAAAAAGCAAACGCACTTATGAGCATATTGCACCGGAATTTGTAGGAAACGAAAGGCGGTTTCTTATATCTGAACTGAGCGGCAAATCAACTGTCTTAGCTGAGCTGGAAAAGGCAAAGATAGATGAGGATAAGATGTTAGCCCAAAAGATACTCAACCGTGTTCAGGAGCTTGAGAACCAGGGCTATCAATTCGAGGCGGCAAACGCCAGTTTTGACCTGCTGGTCAAAAAGATTATGGGCACGTATAAGCCGTCTTTTGAGCTTGTGAAGTATCATACAATTGTTGAGAAACGCGCCACGGGCGACATGGTTACCGAGGCAACGGTCAAACTCATTCGGCCGGACGGCGTAACCGAACATGTCGTAGGTGAGGGCGATGGCCCGGTTAACGCACTTGATGCAGCTTTGCGAAAGTCGCTGGAGAATTTTTATCCCGGGATAAAGGATATTCACCTGATTGATTACAAGGTTCGTGTAGTCAATGCCAAAGCCGGAACGGCTGCTCGTGTGCGCGTAATAATTCAATCGCGGGACAAAAGCTCTATCTGGGGCACCGTCGGCTGCTCCGAGAACATCATCGAGGCATCCTGGCAGGCCCTTGTCGATAGCGTCGAATATAAACTACAAAAAGATGCAAAATGATTTATATACGCTAAGTACAAAGAGAGATATTATCGCTGGATTAATGCGACAGGTTCCAATGCCAAACTCAAACTAAAGTGTACAGAAGTCCAGTAGAAGGGATTTCGTTTGCCCTGCGGGCGTAAAACCTCTTTTCAGTAGTCCTTAAACTTTCTCATCCATTCTGGCCAGTCCTCGGCTCCGGCGCCGCCGGCTTTGGTCCAGTCACCTGTTGTGTCGAACCTACGGTGCCACTTCAATGTCCACAATTCTTTGAGTCCGACCTTTCTGACAGCGAAATTTAAAAAGACAATATTTGTCGGCCCGTTATGTCGATCGATGCAGAAACGCCTCATACACATACCCCCGGCGTTCTCTGTCTGACCATTATACTCCGGAGGCGTATTGGTGGACAGTGGGTGTCCACCCAGATAGAAGCAATCCAAAAAGAGCGGTATTCTGTCCGTACCTTTAACATTGATGGTCTTGAAGTGGTTCTCGGCTTCATAGCCCCACAAACTTGCTCCCGCTGGGTCGTAAAGCCAGTTATTTATCCCATAGCTCGTGTAAAAGCCGGCTCCACCTCCCACATTAGTCGCTTCCCAGGCAACAAAAGGATTCTGTCCCTGTCCCCAGAGTTTTCTGGCCATTGGGCACCAGCGTATTTCTTCATCCTTGTAGTATGGCTCGGCTGCAAACAGCCAGTGACCTACCTGTTTGCCGGCCTCAGAATGTGTACCATCAGGGAAGGAACCATCGTAATCACCGGTGTACATCGACCAGATAACAGCCCAGTGGTGCAGGTTCATCTGACAGGCGGTTGCCCTTGCTTGTTTCTTGACCCGGGCCAGGGTTGGCATCAATATCGCCATCAATAGCGCAATGATGGCAATTACGACCAAAAGCTCTATTAAAGTAAACCCCGTTAGAAGTGCCGCACGAAATCCTTGCACTTTCTGAATTCGACTAATTTCTAATGGGGTGAACCCCGTTAGAAATCTTACGCTTTGGCGATCAGGAATCTTAATTTCTAACGGTGTAAAGCCTTTTTGCTTGGGCATGATAGTTCTCCTTCTCTTTTGCCTGCACTTGCATAAGCGCAGGTACAAGTGAAGAAAGTTCATTCCAACCGAAAATTTTCACCAGAGATAATGAGTTTCACTGGCGTGCTTGTCTGAGACCATTATAACACAAGTGGTCGCTGTAATGCAACACATTGGCGATAAGAATTCTCTGCAAAAATAGCATAAAAACAACAATCCAGCACCAATCCCGTTGTGTCCAGGCCTGTCCTGAGCGGAGCCGAAGGGCTGTGATAAGATTTGCCGGTTTGGAGTCGGGATTGGTGCTGGACATTTATTGTCTGATGCTTTATGCTAATACAGGACAAAATTGGGTGGTTTTTGCGACTGAAGAATTTCGCAATTGTTTATCGGGAAGTGAATATGGCTAAACGCCTTGTTGTTTTTATAACTTCGCTGATGGTACTCGTCTTTATTGCCGGTTGCCCCCCCATAGAGTCTGAACCTGAACCTATTGCCGATTTTCGATTGTCGATTGCCGATTTCGAATCGAAAATCGAACCTGTTGAGCCTGAACTTAATGATGTCGGGTCCGACAGGGTCGAGCCTGAACGACTCGAAGTCGTGCGTGATGAGGTTGCGCCTGCTGAGTCGGAGCCCAATGAGGTCGAACCGGCCAGTGTTGAGCCTAACCACGTCGAGCCTAATGACCTGAAACTTAAGCCGACCATGTCTTTTCACGACAAATGTGCCGAGATTCTGAAAAACTTTGTCAACGACGAAGGAATGGTTGACTATAAAACGCTCAGGCGAAAAAGGCTCGAACTAAAAGCTCTTCTGCAGGAATTTGATAATCTTGACCCAAATGAATATAGCTCCTGGCCTAAAGAGGAAAAAATCGCCTTCTGGCTTAACGCATATAACATCCAGATGCTAAAGATAATTACCGACAATTATCCCATCCAGTCATCGCGAATCCTGCGCCTTTACCCGGGCTGGGGCCCGAACAGTATCCTGCACATCAAGGGAATATGGACGAATTACAAATTTCTTGTGATGGATGAAGAATTTACCCTTGCGGAGATTGACAGGCGGTTTTTCCGAAAAGAATTTGACGACCCCAGAATATTTTTTGCCGTATCCAGGGCCAGTCTCTCGAGTCCGCCGCTGCGCAACGAGCCATATTATGGTCATAAGCTCAATGAACAATTGGATGACCAGACTAAAAGGTTTCTATCCAGCCCAATGGCTTTCAGGATAGACAAAGAAAAGCAGAGAGTTTATTTATCTTCCTTATTTCAATCATCCTCGTATGGCAAAGAGTTTATTAGTAAGTTCGCCATAGACAAAAAGTTTAAAGACCAGGAGCCGGCAACCCGGGCCGTTTTGAATTTCATTACCAATTATGTCTCCATGGACAAGGTGTCTTTCCTTGAAGTAGGAAATTATTCTGTTAAATTTATGAAATATGATTGGACGATAAACGATGGTTCGTAGTCTGTGAACTACGAGCTGCGAATTATGAAATGTTGAAAGGACAAATTACAAATGGCAAAAAAATCAACTCACAGCAATCCTTATCTTGATACCAACGAATACCTTTTCACCAGCGAGTCTGTAACAATGGGTCATCCTGACAAAGTAGCCGACCACATATCAGATGCCGTTCTCGACGCAATGCTTGAACAGGACCCAAAAAGCAGGGTGGCCTGTGAAACATTAGTAACGACCGGCCTGGTCGTTGTGGCCGGCGAAATCACGACAAAAGCATATGTTGACATTCCGGGCGTCGTCAGAAAGACAATCAATAAAATCGGCTACGACGACCCAGCAATAGGTTTTGATGGTGATGACTGTGCCGTAGTTGTTTCAATTGACAATCAAAGCCCTGACATCTCGCAGGGAGTAACCGAAGGTACCGGCCTGCACAAAGAGCAGGGGGCTGGCGACCAGGGCCTTATGTTCGGCTACGCCTGCAAAGAAACTCCGGCCCTTATGCCGATGCCGATTCAACTCGCACATGCCCTGACAACGCGACTGGAAAAAATGCGTCAGAATAAGAAACTGCCTTGGCTGCGGCCCGATGGTAAAAGTCAGGTAACGGTAGAATACGAAGACAGTAAACCCAGACGCATCCACACGGTCGTAGTATCCACTCAGCACGCACCGTCTGTAGCCTATAAACAATTGCGAAAACAAATCATCGAAAAAGTCATCCTTCCGGTTCTGCCAAAACGTCTTGTTGACAAAGGCACTATATTCCACATTAATCCAACTGGCCGATTTGTCGTAGGCGGCCCAAAAGGTGACTGCGGCCTTACCGGTAGAAAAATCATCGTCGATACCTACGGCGGAAGAGGCAGCCACGGCGGCGGTGCTTTTAGTGGAAAAGACCCCACGAAGGTTGACAGAAGCGCCAGCTATATGGCCCGATATATTGCCAAGAACGTTGTTGCAGCAGGCCTTGCCGACGCCTGCGAACTGCAATTATCTTATGCCATCGGAGTAGCTGAACCTATCTCGGTCCTTGTAGATACCGAAGGAACCGCAAAAATCAGCGAGCAAAAGTTAAGCCAAATCATAAGGAAGCTATTCCCCTTGACCCCAAAGGCAATGATTAGACACTTAAAACTCGCTCGTCCAATCTTTGCCGAGACCTCTTACGGTGGCCACTTCGGACGAAATTTGCCAAACTTTACCTGGGAAAAAACCGATATGGCAAAAAAACTCAGAAAGGCCGCCGGATTGTAAAGGTGGCCATATAATTGCCATAATCTGTATAATCGCGGGTATTTTTCTGGTTTTCTACGATTTTTTGTAAGTTTTCTGTGCCTCAGGGGTCTAATATAGAAGGTCATGGCCGATACGATTGATGACGAGCGTCTCGTCGAACAATTCAATCGGGGTGACGAATCTGCTTTTGACAGAATTGTCGAGCAATATTCGTCCGATATTGCAGCACTGGCCAATCGATTGCTCGGTTGGTCCGGCGAGGTCGAAGATGTTACTCAAGACATCTTCCTCGCTGCATTTCTCGGCCTGAAAAAATTCCGCTGCGAATGCAGCCTTAAAACATGGCTCTTTACCATAACGGTCAATAAATGCCGCAGTTACCGATATAAGCGAATGCTCCGCCGGCGACGAATTTCACAGGCTGCCGATAAAGCCCTTTTGTCTTCGGCCGGCACAGCGGATAAGACGCCGATGGACAGTGAGACCTTCGAGAGTGTTCGTCGCGCTGTAGCAGCTTTACCGGCGAAATATCGTGAGCCGGTCGTCCTAAGGTATCTGCAGGAGCTTCCGACGGACCAAATCAGCCTAATCCTCGGTATATCCAAAAACGCTTTGCAGGTCAGGCTAAACCGCGCCAGAGCACATCTAAGAGAGGACCTGGCCGAAGAAATAAAGGAAAAGTTATAATGGAAGATAAAATAAAAAACCTGCTTCAGGAAGCCGACCGGACAGCCGGTCAGCCCGCCCCCGTTCCTGCCAATCTCTCTGCCGCCGTCCGTCGCCGTGCTCATCGCAGACACTTCATAAGTTTAGCTGCACCATTGGCTGCGGCCGCTGTATTTCTAATCGCTGCCGGCATCTGGAATCTCGCGATCAGAACCACTGAAACAACACAGGAGCAGGAAAAAATCGCCCTGCTCGAAAACCAGATAGAACAGCTCCAGGCAAAAACCAATGCTGCACTAAACTTAATACAGGAGGTGCTTGTAGAGGAGCAAAAACGCCACTCACTTGATGAGCTTGAAGCCCAGCTCGCAAGCATCCCCGACCCCCTCGAAGAAGTCCAAAAACAGGTTGACAAAACCGCTTTTATCCTTGTCTATCAGGCCGACCGTATGTACCGTGAGCTAAACCGGACAGATTCCGCCGTCGAGACTTACAACCGTGTCATCGAACTTTTCCCCAAAAATCGATGGGCCCAGGTAGCTCGGCAGCGATTATCAGAAATCGAAAAACAGAAGATTTAACAAAACAGATTCAAAAGGAGAGTTGAAATGGAACCCACAAAACGCATCGTCACGCTTGTCAGAAGCGTGCTTTTCAGCATCTTGCTGATTTTACTACTTTTAACATCGGTCCCGGCACAATCAGTTGAACAACCGGCAACAACCCAGATTTCAAACACGCGCACTGCAAGCTGTGTAGTAAAGATAACATCCGACCCGATGGTTTTGCCGCTTGACGATGCAACTATAGACTACCTGTTACACAGTACCAGCATTGGCGGCAGGGTCACCCGTGAAGTACTCAACATCTCACCGGATCAGGTTTCTGAGATGTTTACAATCGAGGCGTTGGTTGGTGCTACCGGCAGGATACTACCAGAACCCTTAGACAGACGCAGGTCAACGCCCGAAGGGCGGAACGACTATGAGACGATGATGGAGTTGGAGACGGCCCCGTCTCCAACATCCACAGCCCGGTCTTCTCGCAGAACTCCCACAACCATTGCAACATCTCCGAGCTCTGCTGCTGAGCAAACGATTCTTTTCTTACTGTCAGTTGAGCTTGGCGATGACGTAAAGCCGGCAGCCGAGGAGTTTATGGTCGCCCTTGTTAGCAACCTTCGGAGCACTCTTATTAAAGCTTTTGAAGACTACAAGCTTAGATTTGGAGACCAGCTCAAGCTCGCGGAGCAGGAAGCCACCCGTGCTGAAACAGACTTGCGCGAAAAGCAGAAAACTCTCAGGGAAATCTCAGGGTCCTACGTCATTGACCGCACCAAGATTCTCGCCGATATTAGCCGCTTGCGCCAAGAGGTTCAGACTGCCAAGATGAGTCAGGCTTCCAACCAGGTCATCATTAATGCGACAACCAAACAAATAGCCGAAATTCAGACTAATATAAAGGATAAGCTTGAGAATGACTCCATCACCATTGAACTCCAGGGATTAGTCGAAATGAGTGACAAATTGCTTGCTCAAGCAGAGAAAGAAGTTCAAGCAGGCAGGATGCTTGAGGATTTGAAAGTACAGCTCGCCAGAGCCAAAATCGAGCTTGCAAGAAGGCGCGAAGAACTCAGCAAATCCGCAGGTGGTAATCTGATAGAGTCTCTCAATAAAGAATTAGCTACCCGTTCGATACAAGCAACTCAAGACGAAGCAAACCTTTCCAGCCAAGAGCAGCAACTGGCTGAAGCAGAATCACTGCTTGCAAAAGCCGACGACTATGAGCTGCTTTCACTCAAGGCCGACATCGCCAAACAAAACCTTCAGGAAGCAATGCTATGGCGTGACAGAATGAGCCGACAAATTCGTCTGCTCCAGCCGCCTATGGTGTCCATCCTCGGCGGCGAATGACACCTGAGCAAAACGGTATGCCCGGTGGCCCGCTACAACTCTCCGGCGGGCCCCGGGTAAACCATACATCAGCGACAAAAAGCCCGCTTTCACATCACGCGATGCGCACGACACAATACGAAATTAGTGTTTAAAATGTCGTTTGCCGGTAAAGACCATCGCGATGCCGTGCTTATCTGCGGCGGCGATGACTTCATTGTCTTTTTTCGAGCCGCCCGGCTGCACTATTGCAGTTACGCCTGCCTTGGCGGCGTTTTCAATGTTGTCCGGGAATGGGAAGAACGCATCCGAAGCCATCGCACAACCGTTCGACTCGTCGCCGGCGTGCTTAAATGCAATCAGACCGGACTCAATGCGATTCATCTGCCCGGCCCCTACGCCTAAGACCTTCTTATTTTTAACCAGCACGATTGTATTGCTCTTGGTATGCTTGGCGACAAGCCAGGCGACCTTCAAATCCTCAAGCTGACTGTTAGTCGGCCTGGCCTTTGTCGGATACGTCAACACATCCGGCTCCCAGCCAACCAAATCCCGTTTCTGTAAGAGCAGTCCGCCGATGACGCAGCGAATGTCAAACTCACCGCAGTCAATCTTAGCTCTGTCAATCGGCCCGGTTTCCATCAGTCGAACCCTGTTGCCCCAGGTCTTCAGCGTTCTGATTATCTCAACCGCATCCTTATAAAATTCCGGCGCGATAATTACCTCTGCAAAGAACCCTCCGGCCCCTAATGCCTTGCCGAATCGGCTGTAAGATTCCATAATCGTTCGGGCCAACTCAACATCTACTTTCCTGTTCAGGGCGATAATGCTGCCGAACGCACTGACCACATCGCCTTCGTATGCCTTGCGATATGCCACGCAAATATCCTCATCAATGGCACATCCACACGGATTAAGATGCTTAACAACAACCGCAGCCGGCTCGGCAAATTCTTTAACCAGTTCAAACGCCGCATTAGTGTCCAGCAGATTATTAAAGCTGATACCTATACCGCCTTCTAACAAAGTGCCGCTGCTGACCGAAGTTTCACCGCTCGGTGACAGCTTATAGAATGCTGCACTTTGATGAGGATTTTCGCCGTAGCGCAACGACGCCGTTTGGCTCAGTGCAATTGAAACCTTCCGGGGATACTCTACATTTGCTCTGGTGTTAAGATACTTTGCTATCGCTGCATCGTACGAAGCCGTAAGACCAAATGCAATCCGTGCAAAACGCTGGCGCAGCTCCTCGCTCACAGCCCCGTTGTTTTTCTCCATCTCTTCGATGACCTTATCGTACTGGCCGGGTTGTGTTACGACCGTTACGAACTTATGATTCTTCGCAGCCGAGCGAAGCATGCTCGGCCCGCCAATATCGATATTCTCAATCGCCTCGGCCAATGTACAGTTCGGCTTAGCAATCGTCTGTTCAAATGGGTACAGATTTACACAAACCAAATCAATCGGCTCGATATTGTGTTTTTTCATTGCTGCCGTATGTTCGCTTTTGTCACGAAGTCCCAATAGTGCCCCATGTATCTTCGGATGAAGCGTTTTCACCCTGCCGTTCATCATTTCCGGGAAGCCTGTAACCGACTCGATGCCAACAACGTCCAGGCCTGCTTCGCTGAGCTTTTTAGCTGTCCCGCCGGTGCTGATTATCTTAACACCCATCTTACCGAGCTTCCCGGCAAAATCAACCACACCGCTTTTGTTAGAAACACTTATCAATGCCGTCTTGATTTTCACGTCCATTTAAATTCCTTTCCATTGGTAACGGGTAATTGGTTAAATCCAAAATTCGAATATCGAAATCCGAAACAAATTCAAAATTCGAATGCTAAAATTTTCAAAACCCACTGTTTTGGTTATTTGAATTTCGGTCATTTGATATTGTTTCGGATTTCGGATTTCGTGCTTCGTGCTTTTCATTATCAATAACCAACCTGTTCAACCGGCTGCAGGCAGGCAATCCGGCCACGTTCATCAGCAACATAGATTTTCGAGTCCGTTATATTGGCTGTGTATATCGAAACCTCTGCAAAATTAACCGAATATAGTTTCTTTTTACTGAGGTTGTCCATCACGACCAGCGTCCTGTTCTTTGTAATCACGTATGCCCTGCCTTTCGCCTCAGCTAATAAATCAACGCCACCCGGCACCGACCATAAAAGCGTGCCGTTTTCTTTGTCTATCGCTGTTAAACCCTTACCGGGAACATACTGATAGACGACCTCTCGTGTTACACGAGGCGCTTTCTCAAGCACACCGTCGGTCTGATACTTCCAAACAAGCTGCGTTCTCTCCGGTAAGCCGACCATATCGACTCTGTAAACGTTCGTATCCTTACTGGCAAAAAACAGCGACATTCCATCCCTGATAATCGGCCCGTCTATACCCCCGGCTGCATCAAATTGCCACAGCCGCCTCGGCCTGTCCGGCATAATGCTTATCACATTACCTGCATCAGTCGTAAAGATGACAGAAATGTCATGAGCGACAATAGAAGTAATCATCGACTCGTTCTCGGCAGCAACCTCAAAAATCTGGACCTTATTTTCGGCGCGTAATATATGCAAACGTCTGTCAACTCCGCCCAGGTAAAAATACGAACTGTTGCGTGCGGCAGGACAGGCTATACTAAACCCCACATCTACGGCTTTTAGCTGAACTCCCGATTCCGGGTCAATCTCAATCAGTTTAGTGCCGGCTATCGATATAAGCTCATCGCCATAAAGCTTCAAGCCCACAATCGGCAAGCCATCTGGTGCAACAACCCTGCCGAATATCATATTTCCGTTTTCCCTGTTCAGGGAAACCGTATAATTCCGGTCCGAAATCGCATAGACACGGTTACCGAGAATAAGCAATTGCTCTAAACTCTCCGCTTTTTTAATCGGCAGCGGTTTTTCCCACAATATTTTCAAATTGGCGTGTTCGAGCAGCTTCGGTGAAATAAGCCTTTGCGAACCGCCTTGGGCTGGGACCCCGCCTTGCGGGAACCCTGCAAAGCTGTTCTGCACAACAGACAAGACCAAAAGACACAAGACACAAGATACAAGGCAAAAGACACAAGACCTTGGTCTGCTCGTCTCGGCGAAGGCCCGAGCCGCAGCCGGGGAGTCTGGAGTCTGGAATCTGGAGTCTGGTTTGCTTTTCAACACGCCTGTCAGAAGCGTGCGTATCCGCATTCTTTCCATTTTCATAAACCCTCACAATTCTCGATACTCGATACTCGATTCTCGATACTCGATTTTACTCTTCTACGAGCATCCGGCATCCGGCATCGAGTATCCGATTCTAAACTTTTACGGTAGTTCGACATAGTCAGCCAAATCGACATCGTGCTCCTTTTCGAATTTCTGCATCTGTCCGATGCGCTCGATGTCGTCATTAATACGATTTACCAGTTTGAATATATACGGTTTACCAGCTAAGCGGTTTTCCAGGTCATCGAGCATCGGCTCCCAGGTTCCATCGTACAATTGTGCTTTGAGAATGACCAGCATACGATGTTCATCGCTCAGGCCGGCAACAAAATCCTCTAAGACCTTGCTGGCTTTTGTTTTACTACCTTTATTGCTATTTTCGCTCGGCTTATCCATCCTGCACCTATTGCTCTAAGTTGACGGATCACTACCCCAACAGAGCTATTGCTACCTGCCTTGCTTCAATAGGTGCTGGATATTAACCGCCATTGCCAAAAATTGCAACAAATTTTCACAAATACTTAGCCCGGGCTCCCAATTATTGGTTTGCCATCTTGAGCATCGGCAAAGGATATCAGATGTAAAAGTGAATTGGAAACCAAACTCTTCCTCATACACGGTGCAGGCATGCCCGTATCCAAAGTCATCGACGAACAAGCCGATATTTACGCATTTCTTTTCAGAGCGTTAAATATGCCGAGCGTTAATGCTGGAAAACCCTAAAACCTGAGTTAACGCTCTTAAATATGCTTTTGTTCTTTTATTTTGTGGGCCAAACGTTTTATTTGAAGAGAACGCGGTTCTACTTGCCTTTTCGAAATGGTCTGAATAATCCCAACAAACTCAAATCCCGCCAGCTTTTTCTGACCGGAAATATCCCCTTTTCCACAAGGCCAACTTCTTCGATAGAATAAAACGCATGGGGATTGAATTTCTTAATCAGCTCGACCACACCACGTGCCTCCCGGCGCGGCACAATTGTGAAAACTACCTTTACCTGCCCGCTGGTTCCGTGCCCGTCAACGCTGGTAACTCCATAATTTTCTGCTTTAAGAAAATCCACTAATGACGCCGCATCCCTTTTAGTAACCACTCTTATCATTACCAATCCCAGGGATAGTTTTTCAGCTATGTGAATGCCGACAAAGTTACCCATGGCAAAGCCACCTGCATAGGCAATGTAGCATGCGGGGTTGGAAAGGTTCTTCATAATCTGGCCGATAGCAAGAAGCCAGATAAGGATTTCGAAGAAACCGACTACAGGCGCGAGATATTTGAATCCTCTCGAAACGAATATGACACGCACCGTTCCCAGACTCACATCAAATATTCTTGCCACAAATATCAAAAAAGGTATGACAATCCACGTATATGCCCACGAGTTAGCCAACAAATCACCCATATTATCTCATTCTCAAAGCTGTTCGATTAAAATTCTGTCAATACAGACTTGTCATTTCTTTATTATTACGGATTCATAGAAATCCTGTTTCTAATGTTCTCTAATTTTCCAAAGCATATAAGCTTGTCACCGAGCAGAATTTTCATATTTGCCGGCGGATTGGGTATTGTTTCGCTGCCCCTTACGGTAGCCAGCACCATAATATCCTGTTCTCTGAGTCCCGATTTTGCAAGCGTCTTGTTAAGAACAGGACTTCCGGAACTGACGGCAATCCGTGAAATACCATATCCCCCCGTTGCCAGCAGCAACTCCTCAAAGGACACCTTTTGAAAGATTTCTTTTTTGATAATTTTTTTTCTGAGAATATTTGTCATTTTCCTGACAAATTTCTCATGTGTAAAAACCTTATAGATACCGTACACCACGGCCACAATGATAATTAAGTTTACCCACTTCACCAAATCAGGCGGGATGTTAAACGGCAGGAATGATTCGGACAACTTGGAAAGTATAGTTTCCTGGGGAACCAGCGAGCCGGCTAATGTTGCAATCATAATAACGAAACCGGCGTTACCTAAAATTATCAGAATCGTAGCGATTTTGCGTCTTTGTTTGTTGCCGGTAATTAACTCAGCCTCTTTTGTTGTGAATCCGGTTCCGGAAAAACACGACAGCGCCTGGAATTTTGCCAAAGACCACTCAAGCCCCGTCAACTGAAACGCGATCGCACCAACTCTGACCGCAACAAAAGATACAATTAGTGTTAGAATAAACAAGATTAACATAAACTCTTCTCCTCAAACGGCCGAAAGCGAAAAATGCCCCCCCATAGTTTTTTAAAACCATTTCTTCCTTCTAAAATAAAACAGCATAATAACTGCAATCGTAATCATAACCAGCCAGACGGCACCGTAGGCCCACCGCACTTTAAGCTCCGGCATATATTCGAAATTCATTCCGTAAATCCCCGCTACGAAAGTAAGCGGAATAAATAAAGTGGCAATAATCGTCAGCACCTTCATAACGGCATTCATTTTATTGCTGAGACTGGATAGATATATATCAAGCATCCCCGAAACCATATCGCGGAAACTTTCTATAGTGTCTATAATCTGTATAGTATGGTCATAGACATCCCGCAGATAAATATCTGTAGTTTCATTGATAAGCGAAGATTCACTCTTTTGTATTCCTCCTATTAATTCTCTTAAGGGCCAGATCGATTTTCGCAGCGCTATCATTTCCCTTTTAAGTGAGTGAATCTGCTGGACGGTCTTTTCGGTCGGGTCGCCAACAACCTCTTCTTCCATGGACTCAATCTTCTCACCGAATCTTTCGAGGATGAAAAAGTAGCTATCGACTACTGCGTCTATCAAAGCATAGGCCAGGTAGTCAGCTCCCATTTTCCGGACACGTCCTTTTGCGTTTCTGATTCTGTCTCTTATATTCTCGAAGACATCTCCTATACGTTCCTGAAAGGAAATGACATAATTCGGACCTAATATCAGGCTGACCTGCTCGACTTCGACCGACTGGTTCTCCTCGCTAAAGCTAAGCATCTTGAGCACGATAAAAATGTATTTTTCATAATCCTCGAACTTCGGCCTCTGGCCCGTGCTTAGAATATCTTCAAGAATGAGCGGATGTAGCTCGAATCCTTTGCCGAGCTTTTCGAGTAATTCAATATCATGGAGGCCGTCAATGTTTATCCAACTGACGGTAGGCGTGTTTTTAAGTTTTAGACATTCTTCGATGTTCGGAACCTGTTTCTCCTGAAAGCTCTGCTCATCATAGTCGATGAAGGTAATTCTCGCAGACTCAACTTTCTTTTCGCCGACATGAACCAGTGTCCCCGGCGGCAGACCGGCCTTACTCGAGCGTTTCTTGGTTGTTCTTTTTTTCACTGCCATTTTTCTTTGCTCCAAAAGTCCTTAATATCGTAAAAGGAAAACTGACCATCTGCCGCAGGCCCTCCACGGAAGAAAGTGTTCGTACCTGGCTTCTAACCTCTGTAATAAGCTCTCCGAAGACAACTTTTCCTTCTACCTCTCCGACTTCTTTTATCATAGATAAACGATGAATTGAATATAATCCAATTATAAACGCAATAACAAAGAAAAAGTCCCACTGCTGCAGATTCAGAGTAGGCAGGCTGAATTCTCCCCCGGGGCCTTTATAATTAAGTACCCAGTCTAATTCCCGGTTTGCAAAGAAGTCCGCGAATTTACCGCCTAAAATAGGGGCAATGCCCGCCGCTATTGAGTTGGCAATGGTATTGGCTGCAAGATAGGACGTTGCCTGACCCTCCGGCGCCAGTTTCATGCTGATATTGCCCGAGGCCAGAGATACACCCGCTGAGGAAAGGCCTATTACAATATGAATAATTATCAACAACGGAATGGTTAGAAAGTACTTTTCAGGCATTGTGGTAAACGTCCAGGCGAGAATCGAAATGATAAATAAGGGCCCACAAATGGCGAGTACCGATTTGTTGCTGAAACTGTCTGTAAATTTGCCCCAGATTCTAAGAAAAGTAAAGTTCATCACCTGGCTGAGAATTGAAAGGCCAATGATAAATGACATACTCAGTCCTAATCTTTTGAGCATATAAACCATAAAGAAAGGTGCAGCCAGATTTACCGCAAAATTCCATGAGCACATAAAAACAATAAGCTTTCGAAAATTCTCATCCTTAAAAGGCTTGGAAAGCAGCTTCAAAATGCTGGATTTCTCTCCAACGGCGGGCATACGTTTCTCAGGTGTTTTATATAAATAATAAAGCCCGAGAGCGCCGGCTGCAAAACCGACCAAAAACAGAATTGAATAACCGTAAACCTCATGTTCGGCAAACAGCTTTTTCCAAAGGTCTAAATAGACAGCCGCGCATACGCTGAGCGCAATTCCCACACCTGTGGCGATTCTCATTCTTTTCGAGAAGAATGCTCCCAAAATGTTTTGTGGTATCAGATCCCGCATCCACGAATTCCAGCCGCAGCCTGAAACCGCTCCGAGTGCTGAAGCTGCTATCATTGATACCAGCAAAACGGCAAGACCGATTTTGGCCCCGAACAGGAAAGGACTCAGAGCAATAAACAGCCAGCACAGCCGGCTTAGTCCTGCCGTGATAACAACAATCGCACGCCTGTTGCGTATCTTTTCAACAAGAAATATCGAAGGCAATTGAAGCAATTGAGCCAACGGGCCAATGGCTGCCAATAAACCAATAACAAAATTAGATGCACCAAGCTTGACGGCAAAAGCAACTAAAAATGCTCCACCAGTTAATATCCCCATCGACTGCGATGCGATTCCATCCTTGATAACATAACTCAGACCCGATTGAACTTGCTCGTCCGTTAAAGTCTCTTCGGTTTTAAACCACATAACAGAACCTCCTTTCTCTGTGCTCACCGTCTGTAATTCCGCTGCTGCCCTTATTATATCGTTATCAAGGATTGGAAATCAAAAAAAAATATTGAGGACTGGAATTTAAAATAGAAAATCCTCTCTTTGTCAAACTCCACGCTCAAAAATCCAGGTATTTTTTCGCTTTTTCCAGCCTGACGCCTACCTTCCCCACGTCTTCGATATGTCTTATTCTTCCAGCTTTCCGCTGCTCCAGAATACGCTTAACAGTTACCGGCCCAAGCCCGGGCACTCGCAATAGCGAAAATCTTGATGCCCGATTTATGTTCATAGGAAACGTCTCAGGATGTCTCAGCGCCCACGCTTCTTTCGGGTCGATAGTTAAAGACAAATTTTCATTCTTCTCGAAAACAATGTCTGATTCCTTGAAGCCGTATTTGCGAAGCAGAAAATCCACCTGATACAGCCGATGTTCCCGCATAAGAATATCCGTCGGTTTTTCCCGGCCGGCCTGTTCACCGGCTATAGACTCATCGCCCAGTCCCTTTTGATAAGCGCTGAAATATACTCTGTGCATCTTAAGCCGTTCGTACAGCCCATACATATACTTTACGATTTCCGCATCCGGTTCCCCGGCGGCCCCCACGATAAACTGCGTTGTCTGCTTGACCCTTTGGTATCTCGAACCGCGCCCAGTCAGCCTGCTGATAAGCTTGATTGGCTCAATAATGTCTTGAATATACCTTTTTTTCTTTGATACTTTCGCCAGTCTCTTTTCGCCCGGCGTCTCAATATTAAGTGAGACTGCGCTGGCTAATGAAACCGCCTCTTCTATAGCTGCATCGCTTGCCCCCGGAATAATCTTTAAGTGAATATACCCTCTAAAGCTGTGCTTTTTTCGCAGTAATCTTGCGACGCCGTTGAGTCGGTCCATTGTCGCATCAGCCGAGCCTAAGACGCCCGAGCTTAAAAACAGCCCAAAAACCTTTCGCTGATTATAATAGTCCAGAAATACATTCGTCGTCTCCTCCGGCCTAAGATTGCACCGGCGAACGTCCATCTGCTCTCGGAGCGGACAGTACTTACAGTCATTCGTGCACACATTTGAGAGCAGCGTCTTAAACAGGACACTCTTTCCCCCATTCGGAAGCGTTACCGGATATATCCATTTGCCGTCACTGCTGCGCTTTCGGCTTTCTTCCTTATTACAACTGCACGCACACGCCAAATCATATTGCGCATCAGTGCTGAGTATCTCCAATTTCTCCTGCGTATTTGGTCTGGAAATAACACCAACCATCGCTCTTGGCCCTTTGCGATTTATCTGATATCCTTATCTATAATTAATATAACGATGGTAGAATTACATGCAATATTATATCAGCCGAAAAGTGAGAAATAATTGCTGACTTGTTTATACTGTTCCCCATCACACGGCTTAACTATAGTAACAATTTGTTTCTGCGAAAAGTTTAATGACTGATGGCCGCTGTCGTAACTGCCGGCATGATGCAGCACACCATAATAGCCGCCTGCATAGCTTCGATGGCCTCTTTCGCGGCCTTTCCGGTTATCTCGCCGTCGCTAATTTCTTTAATCCGGGCTTTACGGCCTTTCAGTTCCTTTTTATCAAAAACTGCTTTAAGAAGACCGGTACTGTTGGCCAGTGACACGAGAACAACAGTTCGGGAGTCAACATCCCTGCTGTCAGTAAAGATGGCCTGTCTCAGACGTTCAATCAATTTCCTTTCCGGCTCCGGATTGACTTCGGGATATATCTTTCGTGTGAAGAGCAGCAAAATTTTGTCTTCGTCGGCCCTAAGAATCCCTCGCTCGCATAGTTGTCGAGCTACGCGATGTTTAAGATTCTTTACCCCGGAGAACCGTGATACCCAGGTCTGAAGCGATGCACGTCTTTTCGCATTGCAGATTTTTTCAAGGCATTGGTCGATTAAAGGCTCACCGAGAGGTTGTGAACTAATAAGGTCGACGAGCTTTTTCTTTCTGGGTTCCCCTACGGCAATACGCTTGTTTAGCAACAGCTCAGCCAGCACCGCTGCCCCGATTGCGTACTGGTACATAGTTCCCGATGCAATAGTGCCTTCCTCATCACGCAAAGCCAAAAGCATAATCTCTTCGTGAAGGAATAGAGTAGTCTGTATTGTCATTCAAATGCTCTCCTGAAAAGAGTTAGACTGACTCCTTTCCCGGCTCAACAATTCATTCTGTTTGGCTCTTAACTTCCGTCTGGTCTTTGATTACAGAGGCAGCCGCCTTAATCACCCCTGCAATGTCGGAAAGGTTCGAAGGGATTATAATCGAGTTGTTGGTCTTTGCAAGTTTGCCGAATTCGTTCAGGTATTGTTCGGCGATGCGCAGGTTTACAGCATTAACACCGCCTTTTTCATTGATTGCAGAGGCAATTTCTCTGATTCCGTTCGCTGTTGCCTCGGCAACTTTCAGAATTTCGACGGCCCGGCCTTCTGCCTCGTTTATCCGTTTTTGCTTTTCGCCCTCGGACTGCGCAATCATCCGTTGTTTTTCGCCCTCGGCCCTGTTTATCTTTGCCTGTCTGTCGCCTTCCGATTCGGCGATAGTCGCCCGTTTTTCACGCGTAGCCCTCATTTGTTTTTCCATCGCATCTTTGATGCTCTGGGGCGGCAGGATATTCTTTACCTCATATCGCGTTACTTTAACTCCCCACGGGTCCGAGGCCTTGTCCACGGCATCGACAATCGCGCTATTTACCGTCTCCCTTTCCTCGAAGGTCTTATCCAGCTCGAGCTTACCCATTACGCTCCTCATAGTTGTCTGGGCCAATTGCGCGGATGCGAACTGGTAATTGTTTATTCCGTAGGAGGCTTTCTTTGGGTCCACAACCTGCATATAAAGGATGCCGTCAACTTCGACTGCGATATTGTCCTTTGTGATACACTGTTGCGGTGCAACATCGACAGCCTGCTCTTTTAAGGTGTGTTTGTATGAAACCCTGTCGAGGAATGGCACAAGTATATGAAACCCTGCTTCGAGCGTGGTCGAGTACTTGCCCAGCCGCTCGATGATATATGCCATTTTTTGAGGCACAATCCTTATGGTCTTGAAAAATACAAGTAACGCAAAGACCAGTACACCAACAAGAATAATTGTATATGCGTTTACTATTGCAGCTAACATAACTAACTCCTTTCTTTTCAAATGGTTTTACTTTAATTTTTCTGTTTTGGATTCAAGAATTATTTCCCAAGAAGTACTTTTCGTTGTGGTCTTCTTGCAATAAGGTAAATAAGCGCGCCTATCCAGTGAGTTACCGCAATAACCACCACCCATACGATTCTTTCGTTACCCTCTGTTGATTCGTTCTTGATGCAGTCGATAAGCACCCATATCCACAGAACCGTCAGGCTGACTACGATGGAAAGCCAAATCGGTATTATTACTAATCCCATAACAAGCCCCTTTCTTCTTACAAGCTTTTGACCTTAAGGGTGATATTGTCCTTGTCTGTAATCTCAACCACAGCTCCCTCTGCGATTTCCTCATCCGCTTCGGCTAACCAGTTTGTGCCGTGAAATTCCACCTTCCCGCCGGTCTTCGGTGTAATTTTTTCCTTCACAACCGCCTTCTGCCCTATAAATTCTTCAAGATTCTCCGCCGGGTTCTGTTTGGAAACAGCGTGACCTAAGAATATTCCTTTAAGCCACTTTCGCAGGCACAACAGCGATAACACCGAAGCAAGTATAAATATTATCAACTGAGTGTTTATCCCGATGTCCGTAATCAGGCAGACAAGCGCCACTATCCAGGCCCCGACACCGAAGAAAGCGATGATTAGCCCGGGCAGCACAAACTCCATAATGAGAAGTGCAAGCCCTATCAGGAACCATATTATTTCGGGCCTTAGAAAATCTTTAATCGTATCCATTTAGTCTCCTTTCGCAAAACACCAGTAAGAACTATAATTGTCAACCCGAAACCTTACTCTACGACCACAGCCGTGCCGTAAGCCAAAATCTCCGATGCCCCTCCCATTATCATCGACGTCGAAAAGCTCAATCGCACTACTGCATTTGCGCCAAGCTTTTGAGCGTCTTCTATCATCCTGTCGAGGGCCTGTTCTCGGGACTCGGCCATCATCTTGGTATAGTCGGTTATCTCACCTCCCACTATGTGTCGCAGTATCGCCATAATGTCCCTGCCGATATGACGGGCGCGAATCGTATTACCTTTGGCAAGTCCCAGATGCTTAACAATCTTTTTGCCCTCAATCTTATCTGTTGTGGATAAAAGCATTGTCTTACCTCCTTACATTTTTATAGCGGTCTCTTTGCCAGAAATAAAGTCTCTCACGCAGCACCGAGACAAACAGGATCGCCAGCCCCACTATTAGTACAAGCAATCCAATTTTAAGAAGCATACCAATTGTTTCATCTTTGATGAGCTCTTCTATCAGCTTGAATCCGCCGTAGATTGTCAGCAGGATAGCGGCCACTGAGAACACAATCCAGCCGACGCTGCGCTCGATTCGGTTATAGATGCCGTCCCAGTAGTCCTGCCATATCCTGTCCTCAGGCTCAACCAGCGTTACCTCATCGGTAATAGCTTTGAGTTTCCTGAACTCCTCCAGCTCATCCTTACATTCAGAGCATCCGGCCAAATGCTCTTCGAATCGACGTTTCTGTTCGTCACTCAGTTCATTGTCCAGGTAGCCCATCATCAGGTCTTTATAATCATGGCATGTCATTTATGCTACCTCCTTTCCCGGTACTTAATAATTCTTCCAGCTTCTTACGGGCGTAGTACAACCTGCTCGTAACAGTGCCTTTATTACAATAAAGGGCCTCGGCGATTTGTTCGTATGACATATTCTGAAAGTGTCGCAATATAATTACCTCGCGATGCTTATCATCCAGCTTACCGATTGCCTGCCACACTTTGTCTTTGAGTTCGTTTCTTCCGGCCACAACCTCCGGCGAAAAGTAATCCGTCGTAGCTGCCGGCTCCGGGCAATTCTCGCCATCAAGAGAGCTTGTCTGCCTGTACCTTCTTTTTCTTAGATGGCTGATACACAGGTTTTTCAATATTTGATAGAACCAGGGGAAGAACCTTCGGTCCGGTTTGAGGTGTTTGATATTCCGATATGCTCGAATAAAGGCCTCCTGCGACAGGTCCATCGCATCTTCGCGATTGCCAACAAGTCCCAGAGCGATAAAATAAGCGTTTTTCATATACCTGTTCACAAAAACTTCAAACGCCTCTGGTGAGCCCCGCCGACATCGCCGCATTGCTGTTATTTCTTCCTGGCACACGCTTGGCACTCTCTTCGGCTCCAAAAGCAGACTGTTTCAATTCGAATCCAGATTCTTTACTTTGTTCCCACAATAATATACACCAAAGCCACTCATTTTCTTCAAACTATTTTCCAAGATTTTTTCACGCCCCATAATCCCCCATGTTGTCATTCCGTGCTTGGCACGGAATCCATAGTTAGTTCCTGTTGCGGAAACAGTATTTGTCATTCCCGCGAAAGCGGGAATCCAGCTTTTTCGCTCTGGACCCCTGCTTTCGCAGGGGTGACATCGTCG
>CAYQKF010000064.1:0-28816 GCA_964417935.1 uncultured Pirellulales bacterium | reverse complement strand
CTATGAAGCGGTTTGCTGTAATAGGACTGGGACGTTTCGGCACGAAATTGGCCATTGCCCTTGCGATGAGCGGAGCGGAGGTTATCGCAATAGACAAAAACAGAGACGAGATAGAGCTGATCCGGGACCAGGTAAGTCACGCCGTCAGGCTCGACAGCACTGACGAAGAGGCGCTTAAAGCCCAGGGCATTGATAAGGTTGACGTTGCTATCATCGGTATAGGACAAGGCACAGGAGGCGGTTTTGAGGCTGCGGTTCTTACTGTCGTGAACCTGCGGCAAATGGGAATCAAACAAATATACGCAAGAGCAGAGGATTTGATTGCAGGCGAGGTTTTTTCCAAAGTAGGTGCTTCAGAGGTTATCTATCCTGAAATCGAATCGGCTCAACGATGGGCTTATAAGCTTATCGCACCGCAAATCGGAGAGAAAATAGATTTCACGCCCGGCTACAGCTTAGCCCGGATAAAGGCGCCGGCCAGCTTCGACGGCAAGACGGTTATGGATTTGCAGCTACGACAGAAATATAACGTGAACCTCGTTTTGATTAAGCGGGGTGAACACGGCAAAAGCAAAAAGAGCGAGAAAAGCAAAATTATAAACGTTCCCATGCCCAATACTGTCATCTATCAGGACGATATTCTAATGGTGGCCGGCTCCGACGCAGACCTTGCAAAACTGCCGCAAGAGTAAGGCTAAGGGGAATAAACGTCTATGAAAGAACTCTCTACAGAATTGCTCGATGAAATTACCAAGCGATTGGCCGAGTCAATACACCCGGAGAGGATTTATCTTTTTGGCTCACACGCTGCGGGCAATGCTGAGGACGACAGCGATGTCGATTTGCTGATAGTCGTTCCGGATACTAATCAATCACGTCACGACTTAGCCTTGAAAGGCAGGGCTAACATGAGAGATTTAATCATTCCAATGGACCTGGTAGTGTGCACCCACTCGGAAATAGAGAAATGGGAAAACGTCAAGTGCACGCTTATCTATACGGTTATGCGAAAAGGGAAGCTTCTTTATGAGTCCGAAGGAAGAACTGGTAAAAGAGTGGCTCGCACTGGCTGATGATGACCTAAGGCTGGCCGGGCTGACCATGAAGGACACCGAGCCGGTATATTGGGCGGCAGCTTTTCACTGCCAACAAGCTGCGGAAAAGTCTCTCAAAGCCTTTCTTGCGTACAACGAGTATCATTATGAATTCATATTAAACGCATTGCCGGACCTTTCTAAACCACCACAGGAATAAAACAGCATACATTGTCATTCCTGCGAAAGCAGGAATCCAGATTAAATGGATCAATTTAACCTGAAAGGTCAAATTTAATGCCAAAAAGAAAGATACATTTCATAGGCTTCTTCGCGAATGTTGACGATTCTATCCTGAAACTAAAGTTGAGGGAACCAAAATAGATTCCCGCTTTCGCGGGAATGACAAACGGAGTTGGGGAAAGATAATACACATTAGGTTTTTCGGTGTTTTCTTAGCATATCGAGGAGGTTTTGCATGTCTTCGGGTAAGGGGGCTTCGAATTTTACCATTTCGTCGGTTTTTGGGTGTTTGAATTCGAGCGTTGAGGCGTGGAGGGCTACTCGGCTTATGACCGGCTCTTGCACGGCGGATTCGGCATCGGCTAACTGCCAGGGATAAACCAGTCGGCCTCCGTACATATCATCGGCGACGATGGGGTGCTTTATGTACGAGAGGTGTACCCGTATCTGATGGGTTCGGCCGGTCTTGGGTGTGAGCTTCAACAGAGAAAAGCCCCGAAAAGATTCGAGGACCTCGTAAAAAGTGATTGCTTCTTTGCCTTCCTGGGGCCTGATTGCATATTTTTCTCTCGTTCTTGGGTGGATACCCAACGGCACTTTTATGCGGTCGGCTGTTAACTCAGGCGTGCCGTGGACGATGGCCAGATAGTTCTTGTTGACCTGACGGCGTTCGAATTGCCTAGCGATTTTCCACTGGGTCGTATCGTCTTTTGCAACGACCATAACGCCGGTCGTGTTTTTGTCGAGTCGATGTACGATGCCGGGGCGGAACTCGCCGAGGCCGCTCGACAGCTTATCCGAATAAAATACAAGGGCGTTTACCAAAGTGCCGTGTGTATTGCCACGGGCAGGGTGTACAAGCATGCCCGGCTGCTTATTCAGTATAATCAGATAATTGTCTTCATAAATGATGTTCAGCGGGATATTCTCAGGCAAGATCTCTTTGCTGGCTGGTTCGGGCAGTGTCAAATCGATTTTGTCACCCGGACTCAGTTTGAAGCTGGGTTTGGTGATTTTGCCGTTCACCTGGACGGAACCTGCTCTGATTGCGTCCTGGATGAAACGTCGGCTCAGGTCGCTGAAACGACCGTGGAGATACTTATCGAGTCTGCGTCCTTTAATTGAGTGTCCGACGTGCAGGATCAACGGCTCACGCTCAATATCCGACAACTCACACATTGTTAAATCCGAAATTCGAAAGTGCCTAATCAACCCACCAACTTTTTTGCAGTTGAGCCCATTTTTTTAACTTTAGGCACTTCAGGCACTCCAAACTTTAGTTCACTTATTTTGGTAGATTGGTGTCAACTGGTTTTATCTGTATTGTCGGCTTTGTAGCAGCCCCCTCTGTTTTGCCGGGCAAAAGCGAAGAGGCAGAAGGTAGATTGGCATCAACTGGTTTTATCTGGATTGTCGGCTCTGAAGCAACCGGGGGAGCTGGTGCCGGCTTGAAAATCACTTTTTGCTTATAATCGGCCATTGTTTCGAGGCGGTGCTTTGCCTGAGCGACTGCTACGGCACCTTCGAAATCAGGGTTTGCGGCGATAGCCTGATATATCTGCTGTGCCTTTTCAAAGTTACCAAGCTCTTCCTCACAGAGTCCCAGCCCGAATTCAGCCGCAGCCATTAAAGACGGATTAGATATCCACTTCAAGCGGGTCTGGATTGCTTCGGTGTAAGCAGCCTTTGCCTGGTTTATCTGCACTGTTAAATCCTGCTTAATTACAGTCCCTGGCCGGTAATGCAGCTCCGTCCGCAGGGCTTCGGCCTGTTTAATAAGTGCCAAAGCAGCCATCTGGTCGCTTTTGGCGTTTTGGGCGAAGGTTCCAAGACTGTTGGCGGGCTGAAGGAGTATAAACGAAAGGTCTCTTCCCTCGGCCTGGGCCCTAAGAACCTCCCCTTTGCTGGCCGATAGCTGGTTAAGCAGGTTAGTAAACTCAAGCTGTTCTTCGGCTACTGCGCTTTTGCTATAGCGGTACCGAACGTAAAAGGCTGCGGCCGCAACAATCACTACTGAAATGATGATAATCGTTGTGAGATTTTCCTTCGTCCATTGCGGCAGATTGCTCAGCCATTCGGCTAATTCATTGGTTTTTAGTTCGTGCCGGTGCTCAGATTTCATTTCATTCCTCGTTATCAGGATTAAATTTAGAGTTATGCCTAACCTTGATTTTGCAGAAGACTTAGGACTTAAATCGGTATTATAACAAAATCTCTTTTATCTTGCAATAGGTCTGTTAATCGGTTAAATTTTACCTCGTTAGAAATTCTGGCCAAAAGCGGGGCAGATACCTGCGGCGGTTTTATTTCTAACGGGCTTTACTGATAATTAGTCGAAAGGGTATAGATGTTCGAAATAAAAACAGAAAACAGAGGACAGAAGGCAGAAGACAGAAGGCTTTTATTTTTTACTTTTTATTTTTCGGTAATTTTTTCATCAGCAGTTTTGCAAAGTGGAACCAAAGCAGCACAGGCAAACGTATTAGAAGACATCTGGGACCCGGCGAAATATATCAGCCTTGATGAAATTAAGCCGGGGATGGAGGCTTATTGTCTGACGGAGTATGGCCTTGACGGGATTGAGAAGTTTGGCCTGGAAGTTGTGGATGTAGTGCACGACATAGACCCGGGCAGGGATATGATTTTGGTTAAGGGCACCGATGAACGTTTTATCCATACGGGTCCTGTGGCAGGGTGCAGCGGTTCGCCGGTCTATATCGACGGTAGATTGGCTGGGGCACTTGCTTTCACGTGGCTTTATGCTAAGGACCCGCTTTACGGCACAACGCCAATCAAAGAAATGCTCAAAGTAGGCCGGGGACCGCAAGTTAGCCGTTCCGAGCAAGGCGCCGGGCAGAGGTGGTCTGTGTTTGATTTTTCCAGGCCGATAGATTTCGCCGAGATTGACAGGCAATTTAGAAACGGGCTTCTCAAGAGAAGCCGTAATCTTGGTGGCCTTCATGCTTTGCCGTGTCCTCTGATTACCTCTGGTTTGCCGAGAGGAGTTTGTGAACAACTGGATGAACTGGTTAAGCCTTTCGGATTTATGGTTGTTGCAGGTGGCGGCGGTGGAAATAACAACGTCGAGGACAGCAAAAAGGTGGAATTAGTGCCGGGAGCTTGTCTTTTTGTACCGCTTGTAAGCGGTGATATAACAATGAGCACGTATGGGACTGTAACCGAAGTTGTGGACAATAAGGTTTATGGCTTCGGACACAGCTTTCTCGGTTACGGCCCTGTAGATTTGCCGATGGCCACTGGGAAAGTACACACGGTAGTATCGAGTGTATATTTTTCTTCTAAGTTGGCCAGTTTTGTAGAAACAGTTGGTGCCTTGACAATGGATGAGTCGATGGCGGTCTTCGGGCGTATTGGTGCAAAGGCCAAAACGATATCACTAACGATACGCATAGACCGTTACAACGACATCGAGAAACGCATATACAACTGCCGAGTTGCTAATAATCGGCTGCTTACCCCACTGCTGCTTCAGTCTGCCGTGGCCGGGGCGGCTTTTCAGCTCGGCGATTTCCCCCCGGACCACATGGTCGAATACAACGTAGCTATCGGCTTAGAGGATGCCGAATCAATTAACTTTGAAAACGTCTCCACCGCTCGTGGTCTGATTGAGTTGATAATGGAAAGTGTAGGGTCGGTTGCGCTGCTTATGAATAATCCGTATAAAGAAGTTGGTATAGAATCAATCGATTATGATATTCGCATAGTACCGAGGAGCATTGTTTCACATATATGGTCGTTGGAATTGTCAGATTCAAAGCTCAAGGCCGGTGAGAATATCGAGATTGGAGTCGTTGTAGAATCTGTTCTGGCGGGAAAGAAAAAACACCAGTGTACCTTAGAAATACCCGAAGATTTGGCGCCCGGAAGATATGACCTGACGGTGTGCGGCTCGTTGGATTACGAGCGGTTTCTTCTGAAAGCTGTCCCTTATAAATTTATTGCGCAAAGTGTGCCGGATTTGATTGAGGCGCTTAATTATTCTTTAGGGGTTGGTAGAGATAAGTTGTATTTTCTTTTGACTCTGCCTCCCGGGGGCGTTGCCATCGAGCAGGCTGAGCTGCCCGACCTGCCGGGAACCAAGGCTTTGGTTCTGCAGAACGCTAAAAGGACGCTGAAAATCCAGCCATATCAACATTGGATTGAGCGAAGTTTAGAAACCGGCACAGTGGTTATAGACAAAAAGGTTATGAAGATAACAGTAGAAAAATAATAAGTCGTGTTGCGAATGGTAAATGATAAATGGTGAGTAGTGAGTAATGAGAAGTCAATTAACCACTCACTAAGTCATTTTTTTCGGAGAGTTACTATGAGAGATAAATTCCACGTTAATTGCAGGTTAACCTTTACGGCTTTGCTCTGTATGGTTTTGAGCTCAGCTTGTTTGGCGGTTAACAGTAAGGTTACACGTCATACCAGCAGTGCAGATTTATTGAAGGGCCAAACCGAAGAAGTTGTAATTAGTTCACGAGGGACTATTCAACTTGGGCGGGCAGCCGCGGCCCCGGTCGAGGAATTCGAGGACTTTGGAGATGTCTGGTCGATAAACAGTATCGTTGTGAGCGGCGGAACGGTCTATTTCGGCACAAGCCCTAACGGTGGCATTTATAAATACAGCCTTAACAAACTGACAAAGATTTATCCATTAGAAGAAGACCAGATAGAAGACAAGATAGAAGAAGATAAGAGCCGAGCCGAGAAAAAAACAAAGGATGCAAATGAGCCCGACAGCAAAATCGTCGATACTGAGGAGCATCTGTCAAACGAGCATATTTTCGCTATGGCAACTGATATGTCCGGCAGGCTTTTAGCAAGTATAAGCGGCGAAAATTGCAGACTGTGCCGGCTCGAAGGCGACAAGATGGAAATTATTTATGAGCCGAATGACGCCAAATATATCTTCGCTATAACTGTTGATTATAACGGTAATATTTATTTGGGGACTGGTCCGGAAGGTAAGGTTTACGGACTCAATTCTCTCGGCAAAAAAACCCAGCTTATTTATGATAGTCTCGACAAAAACATACTTTCACTTACAACCGGAGAGGACGGTCATATTTATGCGGGAAGTGACAGCCGAGGACTTGTATATAAGATAAACCCGCGCACGAAAAAAGCAACGGTTTTATATGACAGCGACCAGCCGGAGATTACAGCCCTATTATTTATGGGGCCGGAAGATGACTCGGATACACTCGGCGGTCTGTATGCAACGGCAACATCCGCTAAGATTGTTCAGGCCCAAACGCAATTTGCCGCTCAACAGCCTTCGGCCGGTCGGCCTGAGGCCAAAACGGAAAAAGGCAAAAGCTCCAGCAAGAATGACGGCGGACGCGAGCTTAAAATTGCAAATACAAAAAAACCAAGCGCTAGTAGACCGGGCCAGGGACCGCCGCCGGCCCGCAAACCAACAAAACCGGGTCAAGCCAGTTACATATACAAGGTAACTAAAAACGGTTTTGTAACCAATGTATTCGGTGAAACTGTGGTTTTTTTCTGCCTGGCAGAAGAGGATGGAAGGCTGCTTGCCGGAACCGGAAACAGCGCCCAGCTTTTTAGCATTGACCCCCCCGCCGAGCAGGCATCAGTTATATTTGAGGATGAGCAGGCGTCACAAGTAACGGCGATAGCCGTGGCCGGTGATGATGTATATCTCGGGACAGCAAATCCTGCAAAGTTGATAAAATTAGGCTCCGGCTTCGCTTCGGAGGGGACTTACACTTCTGACCTTGTCGATGCCGGTCAGCCGGCAAAGTGGGGTAAGCTGCAGCTTGAAGCAGATATTCCGCGAGGATGCACAATTCAGGTGGCCTCTCGCAGCGGAAACGTCAAGGATGTAAACGACCCGACTTTTTCAGAATGGACTGAACTGGTGGAAGTTACCGAGCCGACACAACTTAACTGTCCTTTAGGGCGGTTCTGTCAATATAAACTTGTGCTGCAAAGCGAAGACGGTGATAAAAGCCCGCTTATAAGGGAGATTGCCGTTGCCAGCACTGTGCCGAATCTGTCGCCGAAGGTCGAATCAGTAACTGTTGGTCGAGTTGCGACGGCAGGCAAGAAGGGATTTTTCAAAATCAGCTACAAGACCAAAGACGACAACGGCGATAAGCTGATTTACAAAATAGATTTCCGGAAACTCGATAGAACAAACTGGATTGAGCTGAAAGACAAACTCGATGCTGCCAGCTTCGAGTGGGACGCAAAGACCGTTGAAGACGGTCGATATGAGGTCAGAGTAACCGCAAGCGACGAGAGAAACAATACCACTTCAACCAAACTGACAGGCAGCAGGATAAGCGACCCGGTAGTAGTCGATAACACCGGGCCGGTTGTTAAGAACATAACAATATCCGCACTTAAAAACAATGGACAGTACAGGGTTTTCGAGATTAAGGTTCAGGATGAACTCAGTGCGATTGGGAAACTGGAATATACAATCGATAGCAATGCTGACTGGCTAAGTACTGTGCCGGACGATTTGGTTTATGATACTACCGATGAGAATTTCACCATCAAAATAGATGTGAAAGAAGATTTGCCCAAAGGCGACCACGTTCTGACAATTAAAGTCAGCGATGCCCTCGGCAATACAACATATAAGACCTTCGAGGTCAACATATAGGAATTGATTTAAAAAATCAAGTGAACTAAAGTGCCTAAAGTGAGCTAAAGTGACAGCAAAGCTGTCATTCTGAGCGAAAAAAGCCTTTAGCCCTGAATTAGCCGAAGCCCTGAGCGAAGCCAAAGGGGAAGAATCTCTTATTCGTTGGCCAGATCTTTCGGCTTCGCCTTAGAGCTTGTCCTGAGCTTGCCGAAGGGATGACACTTACGTGTTACTTTAGACACTTTACACTTTAGGCACTTTACACTTTTCAATGCGATATATCGAATTTGAAAAAATCGCTGAGACGATTGAATCGCTTTGTATATCAGCCGGCTATGAGCTGCCTGAGGATGTTTTAGCTGCTCTTGAAGAAGCGGCACGGAAAGAATCCAACCCGGGGGCTGTAAAAATACTGGAACAGCTCATCGAAAATGCCCGCATAGCAGCAGACGAAAAGATACCTTTATGCCAGGATACCGGACTTGCGGTGGTCTTTGTGGAGCAGGGTTCTGAAGTGGCAGTTGCGCGGCCTGTCGGCCAGGCGCAAGAGACTTTGTTCGACGCAATCAACGCGGGTGTCACGGCAGGCTTCCAAAAAGGTTATCTGCGAAAAAGCGTTGTAGCAGACCCTCTAAGAAGAAAAGGCCCAAGACTCGAGACTCAAGACTCAAGACTAAAGACAAAGGATTCTGGTCTGTGGTCTGGTGTCTGTGGTCTTGAGTCTTATAATACACCTGCTATAATCCATCACACGATTGTGCCGGGCGAGAAGTTAAAGCTGACCGTTATGACCAAAGGCGGCGGGTGTGAGAATAAGAGCCAATTCAGGATGTTCAAACCCACGGCCCAGAAGAGCCGGATAATTGATTGGATTGTTGATGTTGTCGGCTCTGCCGGCGCCGATGCCTGCCCACCGTTTGTCGTTGGGGTAGGAATTGGGGGCGATTTTGAACTAAGCTGTCTGCTGAGCAAAAAGGCCCTGTGCCGGAAACTGGGCCAGAAAAACGGCGATGAGTTTTACGCTGGGCTTGAGTCGGATTTGCTTTCGGGAATCAATGCGCTTGGCTTAGGCCCGCAGGGGCTTGGGGGTGATACAACCGCTCTGGCTGTTCTTATCGAGACCGCTGCATGTCATATTGCGTCGCTTCCGGTGGCGGTGAACATTGAATGCCACAGCCACAGGCACAAAACAGCGATAATATAACTCGATACTCGATGTTGGATGCTCGATGCTCGACGAGTATCCAGTATCGAGAATCGAAAATCGAGATTATTGAAAAGGCTGTTTGTTTGGCCAGCCGTGTTTCTCGAATCTGCCGAACTCCTTTCCCAAGTCTTCACCATCAGGGCCCAGGGCCGATCGCACTTCATCAACATGGGCATCCACAAAAACCGCATTGATTGTGCCGGCATTGAGGTCTGCACTTGGTGCACTGTGGAAGGTACCGAACCAATCGCGGCCGTCGGGACACAAGGCATTGTCGTTGAGCACATTGGAATTGCCCGGCCTCGTCCACATATTCTCTTCAGCGAAGAAAAATACCTCCGATTTACTTCTTGTTATCTCGGAACGTTTATAAACCCCGCCGCGTCCTTTGGAGTCTGTTGCGGAATAGCCGCCGGGGTCATCTCGCTTCGAGCCTAACCAGGAGTTCATGCTGTAGCTGTATTGAGGAATAACCGGTATTGAAGGGTCATGGTTGGGATGTCTTGTGCCCTCGGACTTGGCAAGGACTTTGAACGATGGGCAAAGATTGACTTTCTTTTCCGCCAGGTAGGGCCACAACGGGCCGTCAGGTGGATATCTCGGGTCGTGCCATCGACAGTAACGCTCGTACCCGCCCACAGGACGCTCATTCGCAACGAGCGATGTCCATGAATAAGGATAACGGTCATCATTGTCGTCCAAATACATGTGTTGTACCATTCCGTATTGACGCAGGTTAGCCCGACAAGTCATTTCCCTTGCCTGTTCCTTAACCCGCTGAAGTGCCGGCATCAATATCGCCATCAAGACCGCAATGATGGCGATTACCACCAACAGCTCTATTAAGGTAAATCCCTTTTGTTTGTTCATAATGGTGCTCCTTTCATATTTGGTAAATCAGGCTTCTGCAAAACTGAGGTTAGGCAGAAGGGTAATTGGTAAATAGCAAATGGCCGAATAACCAATAACCATTTACCGATTTCAATAGTCTTTAAATTTTGCCATCCACCCGTTCCCATAATTTCTCCAGTCTTCAGGTCTAACACCGCCGGCCCTGGTCCAGGGATTAACCGGGTTGAAATCACGAGACCACCTTAATGTCCACAACTGTTTAAGCCCTGTTTTTTGGACGTGATAGTCCATAAAAATGGCATTTATGTGTCCATCGTGGCGGTTGAGGCAGAAACGGTTCATGGCATTTTCGTCAGGGCGTAGTTGATGGCCATCGTATTCCGGAGGGGTGTCGTCATCATCCGGCCATCCACACCAGAAATAGCAATCCAGGAACATAGGTATATTATTGCCGCCCTTGACGTTAATAGTTCTCCAGAATCTATCGGCGGCTTTTCCATAAACATCACTACTCACCGGGACATATATATAGCCGTTTACCCCATAGCTGCCGTAATAACCTATTGTACGCTGTCCTCCGGCATCCCAGCCGGGGACCTTTCCCCAGGAGGTAAACGTGCCGCCCCACCAATCGAGCGGCTGTGTCATGTCCGGGTTAGCGATTTTTTTGGCTACCGGACAGCAGCGTATGTCTTCGGTGGTGATATAGTATTCCCGCATTGAATCCATCCAGCGTCCGTAAGCGTCACCGCCGCCCTTGCGTTCGGGGAAATAGCCCTCGTTGTCGTCCGTGTACATTGCAAAGATGGTGCCCCATTGTCTGAGGTTAGACTGACAAGCAACCCCCCTTGCCTGTTTCCTTACCCGCTGCAGTGCCGGCATCAAAATTGCCATCAATAGCGCTATGATAGCAATCACCACAAGAAGCTCTATTAACGTGAACGCCCTTTCTTGTTTCACGTCGGTACCCTCTATTTAGGTTTCAACGATTTTATTTATCGCAATCCTTATTTCATAAATCCGTAAAAATGAGGACTTCGTAATCCCCTTCAATGCCCCTTGAATTGTGCCATCCAGGGTGCTTCGGTTTCCCAGTGGGGACAGAGGGCAGCTATATTAAAGTTCCTGGCCCATTTAACATGCCACAGTTCCTTCAGCCAAACCTTCCTGGCCGAATAGTCCAAAAAGACGCCGTTTATGCCCTGTTGATGTCGGTTGATGCAGAACCGGTTCATAGAATTCGTGTGAGGGTCGAACCGTTCGCCTTCATAGCTGGGGGGCGAATCGTCATTCTCCGGCCCGGCACACCAGAACCAGCAGTCCAGGAACAGCGGAATGTTACCGCTGCCCTTGACATTGACAGTTCCCCAGTAGTCTTTGGCGGCCTGGTCGTAAAGTGGGTCTTGCGCGGCCACATAGAGCCAGTGGTTGATTCCATAGCTGCCCCAGGTACCGGCCGGCTCGTACGTACCGGCCGGACGAGAGCCGGTTACACCTATCTTGCCCCAGGACGTAAACGCGTCGCCACCTACTCCAAGTGTGCCGCTGCCACCGGGCGGGTAAACCGGATTCTTAATTTTCATCGCCGTTGGGCAGACGCGTATCTTGTCATCCCGATAATAGTAGTCGTACAGGACATTTATCCAACGCCCTGAACCGCTTGTGCGTCTGGGAAAGAAGCCGTTGTTATCGTCGGTGTACATTGCAAAGATAGTGCCCCATTGCTTGAGGTTTGACAGGCAAATAACTGTTTTTGCCTGCTTCCTTACCCGCTGCAGCGCCGGCATCAATATCGCCATCAACAACGCAATGATGGCAATAACCACCAGAAGTTCTATTAGTGTGAATCCTATTTTTCTGCGCATAACTAAATTTCCTTCTTGACCTCCAACGAAGCGTTTTTTCAAAGAATCAATTAGCACAAGAAACACACCTGTGGCCGTGTCTGCTGTGTGTTAATCCTGATGTAGCGCCGCTTTACCCCACATAGCCACAGCGGCCCAGTGAATGTCCTCATTGCCGGCTTGTGTTCCGGAGAAAGCCGTCGGCGGCACCCGTTTGCCGAACTCGATTGTACGCGGGTCTTTCCATTTGTGATATTCACTGTGCCCGTCCGCAAAAGAAAAGGTCGTTCCGTCACCGTGCCGAACCGGCGGCGGGTCCCACCACTGCTCCTGCTTAACATAACAGGTCCAACCACCCAGAGCAGAGGGTGTTGTACCGCCATCATCAAGAAAGACAATCCTGTAAGCCGGGTTGGGAATGTCCATTCTTTTTTTAATCATCACCGAACCTGTCATATCTGAACGATCGGTCCACCCTTTACAATTCATAGAATCAGACACAGAGTACGTCCGCAAGATTTCTACCTGCGCGCCTGAGCGAACGATCTTTGAGACGGTTGGACACTTGTAAAGTTTCAAGTTTTTGATGTATGGCCACAAGGCACCATTCAGGATAGCGTCTCTTTTCTGTTCCGTGGTCATACCTGACGACCAATCTTTGAGCACCCAGGGAGTCTCATTCTGATGTATACTGTATTCTCCTGTATCGCCATTGACGAGATTGTCGTAATTATCGTCGGCATACAGAATCCAGGCAAGTGTCAACTGCTTGAGATTGCTCAGGCAGGTCGAACGCTTGCCCTGTTCTCTGGCCCTATTTAGTGCCGGCATCAAGATGGCCATGAGTACTGCGATGATGGCGATCACCACCAAAAGTTCGATTAGTGTAAACCCTTCTCTTTTGCGCACGATAATACCTTTCTTGTACTGTACCCCGAAAACAGGTTTTTTTAAACATCAGTCAGCAAGAAAAGCCGAGCTGCAAAGGACCAGCCTCTTCTACACAATAAACATTTCTCAGTAGTCCCTGTAAGGCCTTATCCATTCCGGCCAGTCGCCGGCCTGAACACCGCCGGCCAAGGTATAAGGCCCCGCCGTGTTAAATGTCTTGTGCCACTTTAGCGTCCACAACTCCTTAAGCCCGACCTTTCTTGCAGAGAAATCAAGAAAGGAACAGCCGACGTGGCCCACGTGCCGGTTGATACAGCAGCGGCCAAAATTGTTGCTGGACCAGGCTGTAAACTCATACTCGGCAGGACCATTATTTTCCAACGGCCAGAGGTCGAAACGGAGGGCATCTACGAACAGCGGCACATTGCCTGCGCCGGCCACGCTTGGTGTCCTCCAGCCGTCTCTGGCATGTACGCCGCCTTCAAATGTAGCATCGGTAGGTATAGTGAGGACATAGCCATTGATGCTATAGCTTCCGGCTATGCCGTTTGGACCCGACTGGTATGTTTTACCGGTAATATTGCAAGTATGACTGCCTGTAAAGATGCCCCAGGCGCTAAAGATATGAAACGACCTGGGTGGAGTAACGCCATTTTCGTCAATTATTGGTTTTTTTGCCGTCGGACAGAACCAGGTCTTATTCGTCTTCCAATCCTTAAGCCGGTCTTCGAGTTGACAAATCCACCAATAACCCGTAGAGTGTAAACTGGACCAGAATTTTCCATCGTTGTCTTCAGTATACATTGCACTGACAAAGTTCCACTGTCTGAGATTCGCCAGGCAGCCAACTGTTCTGGCCTGTTCCTTTACCCGCTGCAGTGCCGGCATCAATATCGCCATCAATAATGCTATGATAGCAATTACCACTAAAAGTTCGATTAGGGTAAAACATTTCCGTCTGCTCATAATAACACTACTCAACTTTCTTTATATAGACGCTCTACATCTGTCCTTCAAGATGCGCAAGAACAGCTTACGGTTCCGTTAATTCAGCTTTCTTAAACTATTTAGACCGTTATTACCAGACTTTGTATTATACCTTAAATATGAATTTTCTGCAAGATTAAAGTTTGGAACAAAATGTATTTTTGCATTTTGTCAACACAGGGTCACTTATATAAGAGAAAAACCATACTGTCGAGATGCATCCACAGCCCGGGCATGACAAAATATCAGTATAATAGAACTTGCCAAAAACTTTATTTTTTCGCGAAAATTGAATATTTGATACCTAACAATATGAAGTAACCCACTTTCGAGTCAGGTACTCGTAAGAATGTTAGAAGACAAGTTTGCGATGGCGATGTAGTCTTCGGCGCCGAGCTGTTCGGGACGTTGTGCCGGATTGATGGAACATCGCTCAAAGATTTCGGGCCAATTGTCAATTTTTGCGAGTTTGCCGCGGGCCAATTTGCTGCAGGCCATAAGAGTCTTACGGCGATGACCCATAAAAAGATGTACGGTCTGACTGAAGAGCTCCATATTCTCAATACGCCTTAACTTTGCCTGGTCGCGGACAAAGCTGACCATTGCCGAATCAACCTGTGGCTGAGGCCAAAAGACCGTCGGCTTCAAAACCCGTATAGTTTTTACATCGCCGGCAGCGCTCAGGAAGATACTCAGGATGCCGTAATCACTGGAAGCCGGGATGGCTGTCATTCGGTCGGAAACCTCCTTTTGGACGGTAACGTACATAGCCTCTGCAACCATCGGACCTGTAACCAGATTCAGCATCGTCGGCGAGGCGGCGTTGTAAGGCAGATTCGCCACTAACAGGATTCGGCCATGATATTTTTTACGAGCCGACTCTAATGCTTTTGTAACAGTATAACTGAGGGTGTTTTTACTCTCAAGAATATCAGTATTGATAAGCTCGATGTTTTCTGCGTTTGCGAGCCGGCTTTTTGCAATTTCGGCCAGGCTCCGGTCAAGCTCAACAGCAATGACCATACCGGCTTTTTCGATTAGGGCCTCGGTTAAAGAACCTGTGCCGCAGCCGACCTCGAGCACAATATCGTTATTGTTGATATTCGCCGAATCGACCAGCAGCCGCATCAGATTCAGGTCGATGAGAAAGTGCTGGCCAAGCCGCTTCTTTGGAGAAGCACCTGCTGATGTAAGTAACTGCTGGATTTGCCGCTTAGTCTGCATAATTAAGGACTCAAACTGACTGGTTTCTACTGTCATGCCGAGCAGAGCGAAGCATCTGGCCTACGAATGAGAATAACGTACACTTGTGCAGGAATAGATTCTTCACTTCGTTCAGAATGACAAATTTACTTATGCTATTCTCAATAAACCTGTCCTTAAGCAATGCGAAGGAACAGTTGTCACTAATATTCATTCCAAATCGGTCAGTTTGAGTTAAGGAACATAAGCCATAAGAGCACAAGGCACAAGCCATAAATGGACAGGTTATTAGCACTTAAGTTTACTTGTGGTCTTCTGCTCTTGTGCGCTCATGCTCTTTTTCGTCTTGGCCATTTGTATTGCGGTGGTAATGGCTGATTTCATACCGGCCGGCTCGGCAATGTTTTGACCCGCGATGTCGAAAGCTGTTCCGTGAGCAGGTGAAGTTCTTATAATAGGTATTCCGATGGTTATATTGACCGCCTGCTCGAAATTGAGCAGTTTTACAGGTATCATGCCCTGGTCGTGATACATTGCGACGACGCCGTCGAATTCGCCGTGGACGGCCCGCAAAAAGAGGGTGTCGGCCGGAAACGGGCCCAGACAGTTTATCCCCTGGTGCTGTGCTAATGAAATAGCCGGTGATATTATGCGCTGCTCTTCGTCGCCGAATTGACCGCCTTCGCCGGCGTGTGGATTTAACGCGGCAACGCCAATCTTGGGATTGTCAATGTGAAAGTACTCTTTCAATGCAGCATCTAACAAATCTATCGGCTCGAAGACGCAGCCAATGGTAAACTTATGCCTGACTTCAAACAGTGCTTCGTGAATTGTCGCCAGTGCCAGTTTTAGCGGGCCGGCGATAAACATCATCACCTTTCGTTTGGATTTGCAGCGAGCGGCTAACATTTCGGTGTGGCCGGGCCATTCAGCGCCGGCCAGCTTCCAGCTTGTCTTACTGATGGGCGCAGTTACTACGGCATCTATAATGCCATCCCGCGCGGCGTCAATGGCATCAAGGCAAAACCTTATGGATGCCTCACCGGCTACGTTGCTGGGACCTTTTACCCAAGGCTCAACAGAATACTCATCGTAATCAGCGACAACAACTTTAAATGGATATTCCCTGTTGATTTTTTCGTGCTGATGCCGGCCCCAGAAGGGCTCAATCTCAGCGGCGTCAGCGGCGTAACAAAGCTGTTCGTTCATCCCGAAAACGATAAATTTCGCAGCCCGCCGGATATTCGGGTCAGCTAAGGCTTTAACGATAATCTCCGGCCCGATGCCGGCGGCATCGCCCATCGTTATACCGATGACCATCTGCTCAGCTATCGAATTGTTACCGTTAGTTTTCATAATAAAGTTCAGCGTGCAGTACCTGGCTTCTGTCACATCTAATTTGAGGAATTGTCATTCCGAGCGGAAAAAGCCTTTAGCCCTGAGCGCAGTCGAAGGGGTAGCGGAGTCGAGGAATCTATTCCCTCGGCTGCGCTCGGGACAAGTTTAATAGACCCCTCGGCCCTTCGACTGCGCTCAGGGCAAGCTTTTTTCGCTCGGGGTGACAATCTTCTGTAAAATAGCAATCCATCAACATAGCTATGACAAAGCAATAGTTACTGCTATCTACTACGCGCTGTCTAAAAGCCCAATTCTTTTAGTTTTTCGGCTGTTAGGGGCTGAGTCTGTGGCAAAATCTTCTCAAGCTGCTTTTTTACCGTCTTTACAATTATATCAGTTTCTATATTTACCTCATCACCAATTTTTATTTTACTTAGGGTAGTTTTCTTCAGCGTCTCAGGTATCAGGGCGACGCTGAAGCTGTTCTTGTCCATACTCGCTATCGTCAGAGAAATTCCGTCCACGGCCACCGAGCCTTTAGCTACCATCTGGTCGAGCAACCCGGCGCTGGCAGCAAACTTCATATCGGCAAATTGGCCGTGTTTGCCGATTGCTCTTATAGTTGCCGTGCCGTCGATATGGCCCTGAACGAAATGTCCGCCGAACCGGTCGCCGGTTTTGAGAGCACGTTCGATGTTGACCTGCGATGAGGGCTTTAATTTGCCCAGAGTTGATTTTGCCAATGTTTCGCCGCTGAGCTCGAAAGTCGCAATGCTGCCTTCGAGCTTAGCAATAGTCAGACAGACCCCGTTTATGGCTATACTATCGCCGATTCTGCCGTCTTTGGCCAGTTCGCCTAAATCTACGGTCAGCAGCATTGTGTTTTCGCTTTGGCGAACCGATTTTACCGTGCAAACTGCCTCTATTAGCCCTGTGAACATTTGTAATTGACTGTTTACTCCGCCACAGGCGGATATTTGATTATTTTCTATTGAAAAAACAAGACTAAAGACTAAAATAGATTATAAGTAATTAATAATCAATAATCAATATCGAAGATCCGGCTTCGACGGAATCATTGTCAGAAAGGGGTGGGACAATTATGAATACATTTTGGCTGAAAATAGCAGGGGTTGCCGTTCTTGTAGTGGGTGTCATTATCCTGATTACTGTTTTTGCGTCCGGCACTGATTCGGAACCAAAAGAGCCTCAAAAGACCGTTTATGACCAGTGGGAAGAGGACGAGAAGAAACTAAGTGCCGAGCCGCAGTATAAAGAGCCGTCGGCCACAACCCCTTCGGCGCAACAGACCGCGCCGGTTGCGCCGCCAAAGCCCGAATTTAAGAAGCTCAGCGAGATAGAGGACATTCAGGCGCAGCAACTGTGGGAGTGGGTTAAGAGCCAACGGAAAATGGGAAGGCTGCCGGTTATGGGTTATGGGCAAATGGTCAAAACCTGCCGTGACATTATCCGGAGGTGGCCGGAGAGCGAATACGCCTTCTACGCTAAAAGAGCACTTGCCGATTTACCGGAGCGGTACCGTAAAATGTATAATATAACCGAAGAAGAAATCGACCTTGGGAATTTGAAATAAGGATAAATTAAAAAAGATTCGTTAAGGAATTCATAGATGAGCCGCACCGCGTCGGTTGCCAATATACCAGTGATTTCGATAACCGCTGATTGTCTGCCCCAGGCGTGGGAGAAGGCTGTCTTAGCTGTTTGGGATAAGGGCTTTGAGGTCAAGACCCAGTACGATAAGCCCGAAGACCCGCCGAGCAAAGACGCAACCGTTATGATTACCGTTACCGACCCATTCAACGAGCCGAGGATTCACAAGAACTTTCCGGGTGGGCCTGAGGAGCTTGAGTCGTATCGGCAGGAAGTGGTCAACGGCATCCACGACCATTGGATTGACCCTGCTGCGGGTAAGTGGACTTATACATATCACGAACGGTTGTTTTCGTATTGTCCGGTGGAAGATATACGAGACGCTGATTCTCCGAAGCCACTCAGGGCAGTAAATCAGATTCAGTATATTATCAATTACCTCTCACAGGCCGGTCACAGCAGAAGGGCTCAGGCGATAACATGGATGCCGACGGCAGACCCGGTAACAGATGACCCGCCCTGCCTTCAGAGGATATGGTGCCGGTTAGTAGCGAACGAAGCGGGCCGGCTTTCGCTCAATATGAATACCCACTGGCGCAGCAGAGACCTCTACAAGGCCTGGTTTATGAATGTCTATGCACTGACAGACCTTCAAAGGATAATTGCCGAGGGCATAGCGAAAAACAGAGGTGAGCCGGTGAGTGTGGGCAGGTATGTCGATATAAGCGATTCGCTGCACATTTACGGCAGTTATTTTGATGAAGTCGCACCGGAGATAGAAAAGATGCGGCAAAGCTCATTTCACGAGCGGGCGTGGGAGAGCACTCATCCTGCTTTTGAGATGATGACATTAGAGACAAGGGAAAAATTAGCACAGGACCCAGACTGGTACGCAAAGGCAAAAGGATAAAAGAGTTTGTAATTATAAGTTCGTGGTCGAAAGCCAAAAGCTTCTAACAAAATGAAAATTACTCTCGTTGTCATGCTGAGCGAAGCGAAGCATCTGGCATTAGAAAAGGATTAGAGATTCTTCGCTACACTTCGTTCCGCTCAGAATGACATTCGGATCATTTTGTTATGAATTCTGAAGGCCACGAACTATGAACTATAAAGAAAGGTGAAAAATGGCTATAATTATTAATGGTGAAAAAATTGAAGATTCGACAATACGGCAGGAAGTCGAGCGCTTAAGGCCGGATTATGAAAGAGTTTTTTCCGACCAGGAACCCAAAGAACGAGAAGCTCAACTGCTTGACTGGTCCAGAGAGAATGTGATTGAAAGGGTTTTAATCAATCAGGAAGCAAAAGAGAACGGCGGGAAAATTCCGGAAGCCCAAGTCGAATCTGCTTTGGCCAAGCTAAAAGAGCAATACGCAGACCAGGAGCAGCTCTACAAAGTACTTGGCCTCAAGAATGACGAAGATATCAAAGAGTACATCCAGATGCAAATGAGAGTTGAGCAGAGGCTGAACGAAGCCTGCAAAGATTTACCGGAGCCATCGCAAGCTGCCATCCAGGAATACTATGAGGAAAATAAGGAACAGTTCAAATCCGGTGAGAGTGCCAGAGTGGCCCATATAGTAAAATATGTGAACTGGCAGACGGACGAAGAGACTGCTTATAACGCGATAAAAGAAGCACATGATGAATTGAAAAACGGTGCAGCTTTTGAGGTAGTGGTCGATAAACACACCGATTGCGCCGACAGTGGCGGTGACTTAGGCTATGTTGTTAAAGGGCAAATGGTAGAAGAGTTCGAGGACGTAGTTTTTAATTTGGGCATCGGAGAAGTTGGTGACATTTTTCGCACCCGTTTCGGCTTTCATATAGCCAAGGTGTATGACAGAAAGCCGGCTGCTGTGCCCGAGCTTGAAGAAGTAAAGGGCGAGATAGTGAACGCGCTTAAAGAACAGATGCGAGGAAAAGCTATCGATGAGTTTATAGACGGGCTGAAAAACAAGGCCAAAATCGAAGAGATCTAAGCAGATAGTAACAAGGCGAAAAATAGTGAATAGGTGACAATCGGTTCATTTTATTAGACGCTATTAGTTTTATCGGGCTGTAAAAAAAAAAGCAAAAAAGTAACTGTATCGATTTGTCTATTGAAGGTTTTTATATTAAACTTTAATTGTAGCACAAAGGAAAGAGCGAAATTGATGCTAATAAAGCTTTCACATTACGTGAAGGCTTTGTGCCAGACCTAAGGGGGGTGCATATAAGTTTCTTTCCGAGTTGGCCTCTGCGTTCTCAGCGCAGGGGCCTTTTTTTTTATAAAAAATGCCAAAAAAAAGCTGTAAGTTTTTCTTAGCTTTCCCCCTAAGTGCTTATCAAGCTACAAATTAAGAACGGTAAAAATACAATTTAACAACTTTTGATTCAGGTAAATTGATAGCCTCCATCAAGATTTTCTTTGACATACTATATGTTGTGTGTAGAATAAACAAGCTAACCAGATGTAGTGTTGTCTTGATGAGCTTGAAAGAGCGTATCCGTACGTCAGAAGTTCGCACGAAGCGGATAGCTGTCTTGTGGATTGTTATTAGAAGTGTATCTCAAACGCAATATGCAGTACGAGATGCGAGATACGAAATGAGATGTCCCTTTTGCAAGGAAGACAAGGATAAAGTTGTTGATTCGCGTTCAAGCGATGGCGGAAGAGTAATCAGACGCCGGCGTCAATGCCTGATGTGTAAAAGGCGTTTTACCACCTATGAAAAGATAGGCGAAAGCTTCAAGCTCTACGTGGTGAAAAAAGATAACTCTCGGGTTCCTTATGACAGAGAGAAAATCATCAGCGGCTTGCAAAAGGCCTGTTATAAGAGACCTGTCTCGACGGAGCAGATTCGACAAATAGCCGACAAGGCTGAGGAGAATATATTCCGGAATTTCGACAAGGAGGTCTCATCAGCTATTATCGGTGAAAGAGTAATGAAGCAGCTTCGCAGAGTTGACAAGGTGGCGTATATTCGTTTTGCAAGTGTCTATCGTGACTTCAGGGATGCAGGTGAATTGATTAAGGAAGTCAGTCAGGTAATTACCGAAACTGAGCCCAGCAGCCGGCAGATACTCTTTGATTGGTAAGTTTTGCAAGGAGGCAAAAAGAAAGGGATGCAAACGCAGCTTAAAGTCATAAAGGCCGACGGCAGCCTCGAGGAATACTCGCACACAAAAGTGATGGGGACTATCAATAACGCGCTTGCTAAGATTGAGCAGACAGATATATACTTTGCAGAACAGCTTGCTGAGGTGGTAACATACTTTCTTTATCACCGACAAAACCGCCGCAGCATAACCAGTAGTGAGATATTTTCCATAATCAAGGCCGTTCTGACAGCCACCGGCTATGAAGATGCCGCCATCGGGCTAAGTGAATATCATTTCGAGCGTAAACTTAAGCGTTCACGAACTGAGGTTGTCTCGATTGATATTCAGGAACTGACAGATGCTGAGCTGTTTGTCGAGGCCGAGGGAGCCGGCAGCAGATGCCGATGGGACAAGTCCAGAATAATCAAAGACCTGGTAACAAAGTACGAACTATGCCAGCCAACGGCACGGGCGATAGCTTCGATGGTTGAAGAAAAAGTCTTCAATATGGGAATTAGCCTGGTTCCAAGCAGCTTGATAAAGCAGCTTGTTCTGGGCGATACAGCCACAGTGCTTCGCGCCCAGCAACAATTACAAACCGCCTAAGTCAAAATATCGCTTAATAATATCTTCGTGCGGGTGAGGATTTTTTCGAGTGGTTCGTCTGGCTCGATGTCGAGCCAATGGACATTCCTGAAGGTTTTGAACCAGGTGCGTTGATTCTTGGCTAAACGTCTGGTGTTCTTTTTTATAAGTTCTGTTGCCTCTTCCAAACTTATTTGTCCATTCAGATATTCGATTATTTCGGCGTAGCCAATAGCACATCGGGCCTGTCTGCTCAAAGGTTTCTCTTCAGCTAACAAGGATTTGACCTCATCGACAAAGCCGGCGTCAATCATCTTTTTTACCCTTTTGTTTATTCTGCCGCTGGCGTCGGTTTTTTCTCTCCGCAGACCTATTATCGTCCATTCGTGTTTCGCGTCGCGCCTGTCCCATTGCTTCTGGAGACTTGAGATGGGTTTGCCCGTAAGCTGGTGAACCTCCAAAGCCCGGATAATACGCTTTGAATCGTTGGGATTGATACGCTCAGTGGCCACGGGGTCAATCTTCGTTAACTCACAGTAGAGTTCCGCCAAACCTTCCGTTTCTGCTCGTGCTTTCAGTTCAGCCCGTATTTGCTGATTGGTTCCGGGACCTTCGAAAAGACCATATAGCAGCGCTTTTATGTACAAAGCGGTTCCGCCGACCGCAATAATCTTTTTTTTGCGGTTCTTTATCTGCTCTATCGCACCCAAAGCGGCATCGCGGAAAGCCCCTACACTAAAAGAATCGCTCGGCTCGGCTATGTCGATTAAATGATATTTGACGCGCTGACGTGCCTCTTGTGGCGGCTTAGCGGTACCGATGTCCATTCGCCGATAGACCTTCATCGAGTCGATACTGATTATTTCGGCATCCAAACTTTCAGCTAAATCAAAGGCTAATCGGCCTTTACCCGATGCAGTAACGCCAAGAATTAGAACCATTTTTCCATTTTCTATTTTCTATTTTCTATTTTCTATTTTCAATAATCGATAATCAATGCTCAATTGTCAATATGCTTTGTAGAAAACTCTATGGTTGTCATTCTGAGCGGAACGCAGTGGAGCGAAGAATCTCTGATTTTTTTGCGAAGGCCAGATGCTTCGCGGAGTTTATCCTTGAGCGCAGCGAAGGGCTCAGCATGACAAAGAAGGGTGCACGGTGACAATGGACTTTAATGCTCTGTTGCGTGAGAAGGCGGAATTTATTAATCATACCCTGGAGCAGCTTTTAGCTCCACAGCAGATAGACAGCGACTTGAAAGAAGCGCTCAAGTACACACTCGGGACGCCGGGCAAGCGGGTGCGCTCGGCGCTGGTGCTGTGGTGTTGTGAACTTCTCAGCGGACAGGGCAATCGCAATGCCGAGATTGCGGCCGCGGCGATTGAAATGGTACATACGTATTCACTTGTTCACGATGATTTGCCGGCGATGGATAATGACGACCTACGGCGTGGGGCTCCTACGTGCCATAAGGCCTTTGATGAAGCAACGGCTATTCTGGCGGGCGATGCCCTTTTGACGCTTGCGCTTGAGATCCTGGCAAAAGAGGCTGAAAAGCCCGTTATGGCCATCGTTGGACATGCTAACCTCAATGATATCACAGCCCGAGTGCCGAAAGGATGTGTTGGATGTTCATATGTTCTTGACTGTAGCTATTCAGCATCCTGACCAAGATATTACACATTCCCTTGTTTTCTTGGGATACTGATACAGCCTGGTCTTTCCCCAAAATCCATATAGCGTAGCGGTTGTCCCCAACAATGAGAGGGCCAGAAACTGGAACATCCAACATATCGATCCTGAACCGATGACCACTTATTTGTTTATGCTTAACAAGAGCCATGATAATAATACAAGTAAGTCAGAATTTCCTGTCTAATATATAGTTCGCCCAGAGCAATAGAAGACGCTTGTAGGAAGAATCCGATATATCGTCCAAATAGGGAATGGCCTCTGAAATATAGTCGGCCGCGAGCTCCTTGGTTCTGCCGATCCCATTGAGTTCATAGAAAAGTTCGGCGACGGTCTGAACTTGGTCATGGGTAGCCAGGCGGTTACCCAAAGTTGCCAGTATCGTTTCCTTTTGTGATTCGTTGGCGTTTCGTAGAGCTTCATACACGATTACTGTCTTCTTGCCCTCTCTGATGTCTGAACCGACAGGCTTGCCAAGGGAAGCCTCATCACCTAAGATGCCTAAGATATCGTCTTGAAGCTGAAAAGCTGTGCCGCATTTGCTTGAAAAATGTGCGATGGCTTGAACTTCAGCATCCTCAAAATTGCAAGTGTTCTTTCCTATAAGCGCCCCGGCCATCCCCGCGAATTCGTACAAAACGCCGGTCTTGAGCCAGAGCATCTTTATTATTTTGCCCTCGTCGATATCCTTGAGCTCGGCAAGATCACGCATTCCATAACGGACGTCAAGCACTTCGCCAAAAATCAAGTTCCCAAGAACATAGGATTGCAAATGCTTTATCAGCTTCAATATCAATGTAGAGTCAATTCCGGACTCTAATGCACAGTCAACGAAAAACGTTATGGCCCAGCCGTGTTGCATGTCCCCAGCAAGAACTGCAACGTCCCGACCATACTCAGTCGCAAGGTCTGCTCCGAGGTTCTGTCTAGATCGAGCAGAAGCACACATGGCTTCATGCACGGTTGGACCACCGCGGCGTAGCTTATCGTTATCAATGAGATCGTCATGAACCAAGGTCCAAGTGTGAAATAGTTCAACACCAGCAGCTGCAGGTACAGCGAGTTCTTCTCGATCCGGCCCACCAAGTGCACCAACCGCCATCAGTAGAACTGAGGGTCTCAGGCGCTTGGCTGGTCTGTCAATGTAACTGAAGACGCTCTCCAATATATCTTCGGGATTGAAATATGCTCTCATTTGGGTAGATTTCACTACAGAGTGGATTCTTTTTTCGACGTTGGATAGATATTGAAACAGCTCGTTGTACTGCATCGCATCTCCTTATATAATATCTCTCAGGACCCGTGCCTACCAAAAGCTTGTTCTTTGCAAAAGCTTTCTATTCCGCGATGTCAAAAAGTTCTGTAGATCCATTTATTGCTGCGGCCGTATGACCTCATTAAGTATCACTTTGCTTCTATCTGCTCAAGTCTAATCCCAAAGCATAGCTCAGTATGCAGTACCGTTACAAACGAACACACTCTTTTAGCAGAATGAGCATCTAACGGCAATCCTAAAAGTGTTGAAATTTCGCAGAAAAATGGAACCGATAGGCCCTTGGGGCCTAACATCGACAATTAATTGTTTATATGCTTATGCCGCGATGCCGATGATTTTGAATATTTTTTGTAATTCAATCTGGATATTTTCGTAATGCGTGTCAATCGTACAACCTGTTTTGGGTTTCCGTCCTCTTTTGCGTTGGACCGAATAGTTGTAGTGGAATTCACTCTCTTCCTGCTCGATCATATCCAGTGCAAAGCACAAACACGCCGAATAAATCCAACGCTCACAGACCTGAACCAGGCGCCCTTTAGAGCACTGGGCTCTCATGGTATCTGTGATCCTGGCCAGGCCTGCGGCATCGGATATATTAGTGAAGCAATTACCTTCTTTTGTAAACGAAATATTCTCTTTTCTTGCCTGAGCAGCTACGTATTCATGGCCGTTGAGCATAATCTGAGCATTGAAGGGAGGATGCGGACACAGTTTGATAGTTATATGTCCCCAGTCATCATCGATAATGTGAAACGAATAATGATTGACGTATGGCTGAGGCTCTTTCTTGCGGATATCAATACCGCCGTTACCGTAATGTCTCACATCCCGCACCGCACAGGGAGCCCGTCCAGCCAGGATGCAGAAAAGACCTCGAAAAGTCGTGTCTTTGGGAAGATACTGTTGGGCAATTTCATGTTTACGGTCACCACGTTGACAATGAATAAGTGGGATTTGGTTCTTGTCAGCATAAGCGCGAACCCGGCGGGCGAATCGTCCGGCAAAACGCATCAGATGTGTATTGTCAAGATTGTCGTCACCAAAGGCCAGCCTGCGCCACCAAGTGCGGAAACCACCATTGGATTGGGCCATAATAAAATAGGCATTGAGAACAATGCGATCGATACAATCATACGTGCCGTCCAGAAAATCCTCATAATACGTACTGAAATCGTCAAGAGTTTTCATATAACCAGTCCTTGGATTCAAAGTTATTATCTGTTTACAATATGCCGTTGGTTTCAATGCGATAAATCTCCTTTTCTGGGGCAGAGCCCCAGTTTCGCTCGTGTTTACCAGACTTTTCCGAATAAAAACAAGGACAGGATAACAGAATTTACCTATCCCAAATTATAGCTATAGCTTTAGGTTTTGAGCCTTTTGGCAAAAAAGCTGATACCCTGCGGCAATTAGTGATGGCCCTGCTGGAAAAAACAAAATAATTAAAAAAGTCCTAATCTGCATTTGATTTCACTTCTAATTTTTGGCATTGAGCAATATGCTTTAATCGACACAACTAAAGCACTTCCTCAAAAAAGCTATATATCAGTATTGAAAACCTTGATTTTCAAACTGTCTTGATAAGAGCATAGCTCAGCTTGTCATTCCTGTGAAGCTTGTGCCCGCGAAAGCGGGTAACAAAAATCCAAAACCATGGCGATAGTGTGGATTCCCGCTTTCGCAGGAATAACACAGAGAATCGGGCAGTTTAATTAAGGAAAAAATTAAACTTAAGCCGATAAAATGAATTGGTCTTTTGGGGATACGTTATGACAATAGGGATTATTACTTTTATAGCAACGTGGTTGATTCTTGCTGTATTGACTTGTTGGTTTGCAGGGGGACAAACAAACAAATTCGGGCATCAATCGATACGGCAGGAGCATTATCCAAAGAAATACCATTCACCGATTCAAATCCGACCGCCGCCTATGACGGTTTGTTCGTTCAAAGTCTTTTCTACTATGATGTATTCCTAATTACGAACCAATAGGCCATAGGCGTTATTGCTTACGGCCTTTTTTATTGATACCTGCTGTTTATCTGAGCAGTGTCAGTGCCATCGTAGGCATTGTATTGGCCTGTGCCAACATTGAGATACCGGCATGTGCAAGCACCTGGTTTCTTGTCATCTCTGCCATTTCGGTCGCCACATCGACGTCTGAGACACGAGATTCGGCTGCCATCAGGTTCTCAGACTGGATGTTAAGCACCGATATGGTACCTTCCAGACGGTTCATCTTGTAACCGAACTTGGCACGAGCGGTATCCTTGGTGCTTATTGCGAGGTCCAGTTTTGTCAATGCATTCTTGGCGCTGGCTACGTCGGAAATGGTCAGACCTGTGATAGCAAGACCACCCGATGCACTGGTCATATCGCTGGAAAGAATATCAATCTTGTCGGTGCTAAGTTTACCGAAGTGGATTGATACAGTTTGTGTAGCACTGTTGAGCATAGCGATGCCGTTAAACTTGGTCGAGGTTGCGACACGGTCGATTTCTTCGCGCATTTCTTTGAACTCGCTCTCCATAATTGCTCTCTGTGCAGAAGAGTATGAACCCGTAGCCGCCTGCTCGGCTAACTGCTGCATACGCACTAAGGCCTCATCGATTGTTTCCATAGCACCTTCCATTGTCTGCAGCATACTAATTCCGTCCTGAGCATTACGAGAACCCTGCTGGATAACGGCGATGTCGGCTCGCATCAATTCGCGAACAGCCAGGCCGGCTGCGTCGTCCTTTGCACTGTTGATGCGTAAGCCCGACGACAACCTTTCAACCGACTGAGCCAAGGCATTGTAGCTCACGCCCAAGTGCCGTGCAGCGTTTACTGCCATAAGGTTGTTCTTAATTGCTAACATTTTTTGACTCCTTAATTTGACTCCTTAAAAAATACCAGACCAATTTTCTTGTGACCCTGTGAAGACACCCACCCAAATACTACTTTGAACGTGCAACCAGCACGCCATAAAAATTTGTCTCCGACGACCATCATCGACCAAAATAAAACAGAACTTATGAATTTTTTAGATGTAAGTACCAGCAAAATCGTTGGACCGGTAATCCGGATGAAATCGGGACTGATATTGCAGGCACCCCGCTTAAAACTGGATATTGTTGAAAATCTTTAACTTTTTAGTTGGTGAACTTTAGCCATTTTATCGGACAAATGCTGAATCTGTGGTCTATTTCGTTAAGTCTTATTGTTTTTCGGGCAACTCAGGCTCTTGAGGAAGATTTGCGTTAATTTCTCAAGTCTTTGCATATAAAGATTTATGTGCCAGAAAATATGCCATCTATGAAGAACTGCGTCTTGCTCGGCAAATATACGCTTTTGAAGTTGTAACTTTGGTAATCCAAGGATCCTGTTCGGCCGAGAGCTATTCCCCGGCCAACGTCCGTTACGTTGCCCATACTATCTTTCGTATCCAGTTTCGCAGCTCTATTCTTTCCGGGAAGTTAAGGTACGCAAATTCACCAAAAAGCTCAGCCGCTTTATCATCATAAGCTAACGCCGCCTTTATCTCATCGGCGAAGTAACCCAGATTTATCCGCCTGCCGTTAAAACCAATTCGCGTACGCCATGTTTTAGCATCATTTCCCAGACTCACACCCTTGTACCTCGATGAGCAGCCTTTTTTAGCCATCCTGTTGTACTGGTTCTGGGCGGTCGTACAAAGCCGAAGATTGCTTTTGCGGTTATCAAGACCATCATGATTTTTATGGTCACAAACCATTCCTTTCGGCGCGCGCATAATCTCCCTGTGCATGCCAACTATTGTTCCATCGCCAAATCGCTGTGCGTAAAAAGTCTCTCTGTTTTTGGCAGCAAACCATTTGTGCTGGCTCAACCACCCGTAATCCTCGGCATCTACAATAGCGAATTTGCCTTGCGTTAAAGGTATGAGCCTGAAATCATCCTGCTTATTTTCCATCTCCAGTCTCCACCTGATTCGGCACAATCGTTTTAAATCCTCCGTATCCATCATTCTGTACAGGCCGTTGCCTACACTGATTAACGATACGTTCTCAGGCAGGTTCTCGAATACCATATTATTTTGTGAGTTTTGATTTAACATATTGCACCTCCGCTTTGATTTGGGTTTTAGACTTGAATTTTTAGATTGAGCTGGGAGTTGAAGTTACGTGTTGTGAGGTTTTAATTTGAAATTTGAAAATACGATAAACGCTATACGCCATTTAACCAATTCACCAATTCGCCAATTCTCTAATTAGTATCTGTTGCGGAAAACAAAAACTGACGATGTCACCCCTGCGGAAGCAGGGGGCCAGAGCGAAAAAGCTGGATTCCCGCTTTCGCGGGAATGACAAATACTGTTTCCG
>CAYQKF010000063.1:0-29038 GCA_964417935.1 uncultured Pirellulales bacterium | reverse complement strand
GATGCTGGATTCTCGATGTTCGTTTTTATTAGGGACAATCACCGTTTTTGCGTACTGTCCCAAGCCATTAATAGGTGCTGTCACTAGTTTTCGATAATAAGACTAATGGCCAAAAACAACAAAAGTATCATCAAAGAAAATGTCGATAAAATTATATTATAATGATAGATGGGTTCAAGTCCTATAAAGATTTGAGTAAGCAATTTAACAAACATTTTGTTATAAATCATAGTAGAAAAGAATACGTACGAGGTGCAGTACACACAAATAACATTGATGGCCATTTGAGTTGATTAAAGCGTGGTATCGATGGAGTCTTCCACCACGTAAGTGAAAAACATTTACATATGTATTTATTTGAGTTTGATTTTCGGTATAATATGAGAAAGCATAATGATGGAGTATTGGCTTATATGCTATTGAATGGAGTTGAGGGTAAAAGGTTATTATACCGGAAATCATAAAGTGTAGCATAATAAAGAGTAAGGTGGTAGAAATGGCTAAAGATACTTTAACTCTTGCTTTGAATGGTGATGTTTCGTTGGAAGATTTTTCTAAAGCGATACAACAATTCTTCAATTTAGTCAGCAGCTTACACGATGATGTTGCCAAAAAATCTTCGATTGAATGGTTTATAGAAAACTTAGAAGCTGGAAGCGCTATCGCTACAGTCAAAGGAATTGGCGAAGAAGAAAGCGACGCCCAAGCAATTGAGCAAGTAGTTGATGCTTATTTAGATGTAGGGCAAGCTATTCAAAAAGAAAGCCCATTAAACTATTCAAAGCAGGTACAAAAGGCGGCAAAAAAATTAGCATCTATCATTAACGGAAGAGTCAAATCGGTTCGCTTTGAAACGAACGAAGCCGATGTTGAGATTTTTGCATCCCCTACAGTTTTAGAACATATACCTATAGCCAGATTGCCAGAAGGATCTTTAGGCGCTGTTCGTGGTCGGATTCAAAGTATGTCGAATCGTGGGCAACTAAGGTTCACACTTTATGATATGATAGATGATAGGGCAATTTCCTGTTATCTTTTACCGGGAAGCGAAGCTATTATGCGAGAAGCTTGGGGTAAAGTAGCAATGGTAGAAGGTTATGTACGAAGAGATCCTGAAAGCGGGTATGCTACAACTGTTCGTCGTGTTAAAGACATAAAAATAATCCATGAAGGCACACTTGGCGATTATCGTCAAGCTATTGGCGCAGCTCCAGGATTTTTAGGTGACACATTACCTGAAGAAATAATACGAAGGGCAAGGGATGCCTAAAAAAACAAGTAATGCAATACCTTTATATTGGGATGCTTGCATCTTTCTTTCAGCTATTAATGCTAATAAAGACAGGCTACCAGTTATTACATCCCTTTTAGATGACTGCGATGCTGGCAACCTTAAAATCTTCACTTCTTATTTAAGTGTTACAGAGGTTGCTTTTGCGGAATCTGAAAAAAAAGATGCTGTTTTAGACGATGCAATTGAAGATAAGATTAATAAGTTGTGGCAACCTCCATCGCCAATCAATTTAATAGAAGTTGACCCATTTATAATTTGGGATGCTAAAGCATTGATGCGACAAGCCATAAAAAGGGGCTGGGGATTAAAACCTGCCGATGCTATTCATTTGGCTACAGCACAAAGAGTTGAGGTTGATTATTTTCATACTTATGACACTGACAAATTGGCCAAATATGCTGAGCTAACCACATTCACAATTGAAGTCCCAAAAACTAATAGATTTGAGTTTCCGCAAGAAAATAATGATGAATAAAAAACGGAATAAGAAAGATGTGCACATTAATCCAGACGAAGTCTTAAGGGCAATGCTAACTAACCCTCCCACCCAAAAAGAAATAAACAAAACTTAAGTCTGCCAACAACACAACCACATTTCTATTTGTAGAATCTCACAGATTACCCATCGGGATTCAATTTAAAGCACCAAGCAGGCCGTTTAAACGATGGGGCATCCATTCTCCTATATGGGAGCCATCCCCAAGCCTTCGACAAGCTCAGGGCAGGCAGGAGTCGCGGGACGTGTGGAACCCCCTGCGGTGCAGGGGGCTACAAATTTGGATTCCTGCTCCCCACTTTCGCGAAGGAACTCGTCCGCCGTTGCGGACAAGTTTCGCAGGAATGACAAGTTAAGGTAATCGGCAATCAATAACTAAAATTGGTCTTATACGTAAAGCGCGTACGCGCTTTACGTATGAGCTTTTTCTTGCGATTGATTATTAAGGTAAAAGAAGTAATACTGCATGGGCAAACTCATTGCCCATTCTACGGACTACATATTTAGCTTTTTTGCGGAGTGTCCTGGTTTAGGGCGGAGCGGATGATTTGGGCCCGAAGAACGTCTCTGTTAGTAGGGTCCAGGGATTTTCCGTAGTTTAACTGCAAGTGGGCCGGGAGGGTCAGCATGAACAGGCGATTTATGGTGGCAATTGAAAGCCGGCCTGTTTTATCCGGGCTCTTAGGGGTGCCGCAGAGCGTGTAAAGCTTCTCTATTGCCGGAGTTGAGGCCCCCATATACTCGTGCATATTGATACCTAATCGCAGGTGGCTCAGCAGGAACAGGGCCTCCTGGGAACTTATCAAATGTGCGTTTTGTAAGAGTGCCATCGCCCGGGAGATTTTGTCGTCGAGGACGTCAGACTGCTTAGAGAGCAATTGATTTCTTGCAGCGTTTTCGTATTCGATTATTTCAGGGATGACGGCATTTTCAAATTGCGAGATGATATCCGACTCTGAGATGCCAAGCGTAACCTGGTTGGATATCTGGTACAGGTCACTTGCCGCTTCGGTGCCTTCTCCGAAAAGACCGCGCACGGCCAGGCTCATATCCCTTGCGGCGTTGAAGAACTTTTCTATCTGTCCCGTCATCTTCAGGGCCGGCAGATGGAGCATTACCGAGACCCTTGCTCCAGTACCCAGATTGGTCGGGCAGGCCGTCAGATACCCATAACGAGGGCTGAAGGCGAAATCCACCTTTTGCTCTATCATATCGTCGATTTGGTTTATCTGCTCGGCGCATTGAGATAGCTGACAGCCGGCTTTTAGCACCTGGAGTCGCAGATGGTCCTCTTCATTAATCATAGCTGTGAAGAATTCCTTCTGGGCGATGACGACACCTCTCGGGCCTTTACCGAAGGCGTGGTGCCGACTGATAAGATGGCGTTCCACCAGGAAATGTCTGCTTAGAGTCGGGGCCTTGTCCACGCTGATATAGAAGATTTTATCGCCAAGCTCAAGGGACATCAGGACATCTCTTAACTTCTTGAGTATTTCAGATTTTTCAGTATTTGAGCAATGGCTGAGGAATTTGTAGCCGGCGATATTCCTGGCCAAGCGAATCCGGGAGGATACAACGATATCAGCCAACGGCCCGGAGCCGTTAAACCATTCGTTTATATCATTACTTAAGTCTGTTAGTTTCATTGACAAATCCGAATTTCGTGCTTCGTATTTCTTACTCTCTTTTTACTTTTTGATTTGCTCTATTTTGTCCCGCAATTCGGCTGCCAGCTCGTAATCTTCGTTATTGACCGCGGCTTGTAGCTGCTGTCGCAGGTTTAAGAGCTCTATTTCATTTCTCGTGTTCTTTGGTGTTTTTGAAGGAAGCTTTCCACAGTGCGTTGTCTTGCCATCGTGAGCTTTTTCGATGAGCGGCAGAAGCGATTTTTCAAAAAACTCATAATCATACGGACAGCCCAGGACACCTTCTTTGCGGAACTGCGCTAACGTAAAGCCGCAGTTCGGGCAGGCAAGCTTTTGCTCTGAAGCGCCGGATAGCTCATCGTCCGTCGGCTGGACGGCAAGCAAACTGCTGAGCAACTCATTTATCGGGATATGACTCTTAACAGCTATATCCTGCTCGATAGCGCAATGCTCACAGATGTGCATCTCGGTGCGGACCCCGTCGGCAATCTCGGTCAGGTGAATAGTCGCATCATTTTTGTTACAAATCTGACATAGCATAACTAACTCGATTCTCGATACTCGATGCTCGATTTTCTTCTTCTACGAAGCATCGAGCATCCAACTTTGCTCTCTGCTATTATACCATAATCCTGCTTAAAACTACATAGCCATTTAATCGTCAAATTTAGAAGTTCACTGCAGGTTGATTAGTCTATTCGCCGAATTTTGCTGAGCAGCCCGGCTCCTCAGCAACCCTGATACTTTGGAGTTTGACGCCTTTGGGCAGTTTTGGCCTAAGTTTTTCATATATATATTTGGCTACGTTCTCGGCTGATGGGTTGTTCGACTCGACTGAGCTCGCCGAAGTCTGCTGAAAATAGCTGATTTCGTTCAGTCTCGTATTGTCAAACTCGGCCACGATATTATCGACCATCGCCTTAAGTTTCTGAAAGTCCATCACAACTGCCATACTGTCGAGCTTGTCGCTGCTGACATCAGCGGTAACCGACCAGTTATGATTGTGCAAGGATTCTTTTGAGCCGTCCGGTAAGACCAACTGATGCGACGCCCAAAAGTGCGTTTCGACACTAACCGTAAACATATCTCGATACTCGATACTCGATTCTCGATACTCGATACTCGATTTTCCTCTTCTACGAGCATCCAGCATCGAGTATCCGTTTTATTTTTTAAGGTGCTGTTTCAATCGCTCATAAATATTCTTCGGAATTAAATTAGACAAATCTCCACCTAATGAGGCGATCTCACGAATCAAGGTTGAACTGGTGAAGCCATATTGTTCACTGGTCATAATAAAGACCGTTTCTATGCCGGCCACAGCCCGGTTGGTCATAGCAAGCTGGAATTCATACTGAACGTCTGTAAGACTTCGCAGACCTCGGAGGATGACATCGGCCTTTTTCTTGGCGGCGTATTCGACCGTCAGCCCATCAAAACTTTCTACCGAGATGCCCGTCATCTGTCTTTCGCGAATTAGCTCAGCTATCATCTCCACACGCTCTTCGGGCGTGAAGAGCTGATTTTTGACCGGACTTCGCCCAATCGCGATGATAAGCTCGTCAAAGATTTTCATACCGCGGTCGATAACGTCCAAATGCCCGTTTGTTATCGGGTCGAACGAGCCGGGGAAAATTGCTCTTACACATTTTTTAGCCATCAGTGTCCCTGCAGAAATCAGATGTCAGAAGGCAGAAATCAGAGTCTGTCTTCCGGCCTCTGTCTTCTGTTCTCTGGTTAGTAAGATATTAAATTATTAGTAATCACCTGTACCTGCGAATACCTGTGCAGGTTAGCACAGGTGCAGGCAATAATCAATATGCTTTGTAGAAAACTTTATATTTGTCATTCTGAGCGGAACTCAGTGGAGCGAAGAATCTCTAATTCTTTTCACAGGCCAGATTCTTCACCCTTCGGCTACGCTCAGGGCAAGCTTCTTTCGTTCAGAATGACAGGCGAGAGCGAATAGTTATTCGGATAGGCTCTTATTCTCTCTTGTGTTCCCCCAAGGCGGGGTTCTTCAACCAGTGGTCCAGCCAGTTGAGCACCGTTTCGTGCCAGAGGATGGAGTTTGCCGGCTTGAGAACCCAGTGGTTTTCATCGGGGAAGTAGAGCAATTTGCTGGGAATTCCGAGGCGCTGTAAGGCATTAAAGGTGCCGAGTCCCTGGGTGTCGGCCACCCGAAAGTCCAGCGCACCGTGGATAACGAGCATTGGGGTCTTCCAGTTTTCGACGAAGTTTACAGGATTGTGCTTTTCATAGCCAGCGGGATTATCCCAAGGCGTGCCGAGGTGGTCCCACTCAGGGAACCAGAGTTCCTCGGTGTCGAAGTAGGCCATCCGCTCATCAAGATTGCCGTCGTGGTTGACCAGACAGCGGAAACGGTCGGGCCATTTGCCTGCTATCCAGTTAATCATATAACCGCCGAAAGAAGCACCGAGGGCGCCGACCCTATCGCGGTCCATCCAAGGATAACGTTTTAAGGCGGCGGCCAGACCTTTCTGCAGGTCTTTTAGAGGCTTGCCGCCCCAGTCGCCCCGGATGGAGTCGGTGAAGGCCTGGCCGTATCCGGTAGAGCCGTGGAAATCCACCATAACCACAGCGTAGCCTGCTCCTGCGTAGGCCTGTGGGTTCCAGCGGTAATGAAAGCTGTTGCCAAAAGAAGCCTGAGGGCCTCCGTGAATCAGAAAGGCCACAGGGTATTTCCTGTTGGGGTCAAAATCCACGGGCTTGACTACGTAGCAATAAACAGTTTCATCGTTCCATCCGGCGAATGTAAACTGCTCATATTCGCCCATATGAACAGCAGCAATTTTTTCGGCGTTGATATTGGTGATTTTGCTTACATCGCTGCCGTCAGACTTAACTGAATACAACTCTACAGGGCTGCGCAGGTTACTCAGAGCGTAAATAATCCTGCCTGCTGCGATGTTAGGTGAACTGACGCGGCCTTCTTTTACAATGGTTCGAACGGCAGCGGTTTTTACATTGATGGCGAACAGAGATTTTTGGCCCACATTAGTTGCCGTGGCGTAGATTGTTTTGCTGTCCGCTGAGAAGCAGAACGAGGAGGGGCTGCGGTCCCAGTTTTCCGTCAGAATCCGCTGCTTACCATCAGGCCAGCGGCGCAGGATAATTCGGAAGCGGTCAGATTCATAGCCGGGCCTGGCCATAGCGAGGTAGGCCAAAGTTCTGCCATCGGGAGAGAAAACCGGATGAGTATCCCAGGCCTGGTTTTCCTCTGTCAAACACGTCGGCGGTTCGGAACCATCAACAGGTGACAGGTAAAGGTCGAATTCTGTCGACCAAGGTTCGGCCCCGCCCACATCGCGGGCGGAAAAGATAAGGCCCCTACTGTCAGGAGTGAAAGTAATTTCTTCCGGGCCGCCGAATGGTTTTGAGGGAGTATCGGCATCCATACCCTGCATAACGTCTATCGGGTCGCCACCCGCCGACGGCATTACAAACAGATGCGAACGCCGGCCGTCCTTCCAGGTATCCCAGTGCCGAACGAATATTTGCTCGTAAATCCGTCCGCTTGTTTTTCTTTGCTTGATTTTGTCGAGTCTGTCCTTTGTATCTGCTACAGAGTTACAGTCAGGAAAGACCTCCATAGTAAAGGCAATGTGCTTTCCATTGGGTGAGACGACCAGATTTGCGACGTCAAGAGGCAGGTCTGTAACCTGTTGGGCTTCTCCGCCGTCAATTCGAATGCGCCATACCTGTGCGGAGCCCGACCGGTTAGATATAAACCAGACCGAGCCGGCAGTGCCGGCCTTTAGCATACCCGCCTTCGGCGGGCTGTCAGGTGCCCAGCGAGGATTAGAGTCCCCTTGTGGATGAGATGTCAAACGGCGAAGACCGGTCCCATCGGCGCCAACAAGCCAGAGGTCGGTTCGTCCCTTGTTTGCTTCGAGGTCTGTTTCTCGCAGCACGAAGACAATCCATTTGCCGTCCGGTGAAACCTGTGGGTCGGAGAGCCGATCCATTGCCAACATATCGTGAATGGAAAATGGATGGGTCTGTCCGCCAGAAGCTGCGTGGTTGCCTTTAAGCGGGGTCCCGACAACAGAGCAGACATTTGCAAATACAAGAAGAAACAAGAACGAAGATATCAGACGCATAACTTTCCCCTTCTCACTTTTGTCATGGCTTCTGCAAAAAAGAACAGCCGCTTCGCGGCTGGGATTTACCGCATTAGAGGCACCAACATAATTATAAGTGGGCGGCACATCTTCGGGTGCCGCTCCATGCTGTATGCCGCCATTGTGGCGCTCGGATCGCTTCGGCGCGTTGCCCTATTCTGCACAATGGCAGTAACATTATACGGATACATGCTGTTGCCTTAAAGCGTTAAATCCAAAAGTCAGTTTGAATCCTTACCATTACACTTGGGCCTCTTTGGTGAGTGTAACGGGGATATCAAGCCAGAAGGTTGAGCCTTTGTCGATTTCACTTTCCAGCCCGATGCTGCCTGCGAGCATAGCGGCTAATTCAGTGCAAATGGTAAGCCCCAGGCCGGTGCCGGTTGATTCACGGGTTATAGAGCCATCAACCTGCCGGAATTTTTCAAATATCTTTTTTTTGTCAGACTCGGCAATGCCACAGCCGGTATCGCTTACTGCAATCCGGACCGTCTTTTCATCCGTCATTTTGGCTCGAATTTCAATTCTGCCTCGCGTGGGTGTAAACTTAACGGCGTTACTTAAAAAATTGTACAGTATCTGCTGAACTTTACCGGTATCCGTCGAAAGAATCGGTATATCGGAATCGGCCAGCAGCTTGATTTTTATTTTCTTTTCCTTAATCAGCAATGAGAAAGATGAAACCAGAGCTTCACATAACTGCGGGACGGAGGTTTTTTCTATGTGTAATTCCATTTTTCCGGCCTGGGTTTTCGCCAGGTCGAGCAGGTCGTTAATCATATTCAAAAGATTATTACCGCTGGAGATGATGTTCTCTGCATATCTTTGTGCTTTATCTTTTTTCAAGAGTTGAGGTTTTTCCCGCAGGACCTGAGCAAAGCCAAGAATTGCGTTCAATGGCGTTCTGAATTCGTGGGAGATATTGGCTAAGAATTCGCCTTTTACCTTGTTGGCTTTGAACAGCTCGATATTTCGTTCTGAAAGCTCTCCGATTTTGGCATCGAGCTGCTTGTTTGCCTTGCGGAGTTTTTCCTGCGTGGCCTGCAGCCCATCCAACATATTGTTGAAAGCATTTGCCAGCTTTTCATATTCGTCGCCGGTTTTTATTGCGCTTCTGATATCGAGATTACCCTCGGCGACATTATTTGCGATTGCCCTGAGCTGTCGGATGGGTCGCAGGATGACCCGCTGAGTTATCCAGTAGAAAGCAATGATGGCGCCGATGCCACCAATGAGACCTGCAACGAAAATGAAGAGAAGATTCATAAGTTTCGTATCTCTGATTTCGCTCCCAAGGTCTTGAGACTGAATGACTACAGCCCCTATCATCTCATTAAGAGAAAATGCCTTTTTAAGGGCGGACCCTTGTGGATTGTGGCAGCTTATACAATGGTCGGTTGCCCTGAAAATACGAACATAATTGCTATGGAGCACACCGTCTTCTTTCCTTAACAGGATAGTATCGTTCCTGGTCTGATGGGCCTTTAGAGATTCGACCATCTCTTTAGCCTCTTCGGTCAGTTGCGAGAAGCCTGTTTCATCGTCTTTTGTGAAGCTAATCCATCGCATCTCAGGATTATTTACATCCATCACCTGCCCGGTATTGTCTAATGGTTCAAGAGGCGTTTCACCGGCGTCTTTTAACTGGAAGTGTCGGTCGAACAGTGCCTGTGACCTTGCCCATCCGATGTCGAGCAGGTCTTTTTTGATAAGCTGACCCATCCAGATATAGGGCAGAAGAAGCGCAATCGTTAAGATAAAGACCACCGCGGCCCCAAAGGTGAGCCTGCACTTTTTCGCCAGCGACAACGGGGATAACCGCAGAAGCATCAAAAACTTTTGCCAGATGTGTTTTAATTTAATCCGCATAAACTAAAATTTGCTTTAAGCAAACCACAAACAAGGACACAAGAGTATAATAGCATAAGTGATTTTCATCCTTAACTTTTTAGCCGGTTGAATTCGGTTCTAAGCTTGGGCAAAGCCTCCGGATAATTTTTCTGAATGAAATCTATCAACTTTTCTCTGACCTGGCAACGAAGACCCCATGCAGTCGATGCATCTGCAGCACTCATAAGAGCCCTTAATTCAACTGTACGCTCAGATGTGTTAGTAGCCTGCAGGACGCAGACCTTGCCGTCCCACAGCTCCGAATTTTTCAGGATACGATGAAGCTCGGCTCTGATAGACTCGATAGGTACAGTATAGTCAACATAAATAAATACAGTACCCAAGATGTCGGCTGTAACACGGGTCCAGTTCTGGAAAGGCTTTTCAATGAAATAGGTTATGGGGACAACTAAACGCCTTAAATCCCAAATCTTTACAACCACATAGGTTAAAGTTATCTCTTCGATGCGTCCCCATTCATTTTCCACTATGACAACATCATCCACACGAATAGGTTGGGTAATAGCAATCTGGAGACCGGCAATAAAGGTAGCAATAGTTCGCTGAGCAGCCATGCCAACGACAATGCCAATAATACCTGCCGAGGCCAAAATGGTTGTCCCTAAGTGGCGAACCCTTTCAAAAGTCATCAGGCATACCGCAAAGGCAACAATACCCACAACTGCAATCACTATTCTCTTTAGAACCCTGAATTGTGTATGTATTTTTCTGGCCCTGAGATTATCTTTTACATCAACATTAAAACGGGTGAGAATATAGTCTTCTAAAACATAAGTGGACCTGATTAATAACCATGAGACCAACCCGATAAGCAGCAAGCCCAGAACGTGATTAAGAAAATCAGGCACCTGAGTTTGAAATGCAGTTAATTTCGATACCAGTCGGATGATGATAAGAATGATTATCCACTGTAAAGGTCTATAGCAATACTTGACAAAAGAGTTATCAACGATGCTTTTAGTGCGTTTGGTAAGGTTCAGCAGCAGCTCAAAGACCAAAAAATGGCCCACAAGCCCGACCAGTACGGCTGCCCCACATAACCAAGCCAACCTTTCCCAGTTCTGTAAGGTCGCTAACATATAGCTCCTCCAGACAAATATTGGTTTCCATTTTGTAGTATGCCAAATGCAAAAAGACCGTTCAGGTATCGAATAATATGTTGAAAAATGATAACCTAAAAATAACCTATTCCCTAAAGAAACTTATAGTCTGACGACAAATTCCGCTCCAAATGTAATTTTTTATCCATAATACCATTATAATGGTCAAGACAATTTTTTCACCTTTTTCGTGACTTAAAAGTCGGATTCTAATGCAGCTAACAGTACTACTCATCGGCTTTTTGCTGGATTATGTGCGAGTGTCTTTGCATTCGCAGGTTAAGCTCATCGAGCTGTTTCTGATCCACTTCGCTCGGGGCATCGGTTAAGAGGCACTGGCCGCGCTGGGTCTTCGGAAATGCAATAACATCTCTGATATTTTCCGTCCCTGTGAGCAGCATAACAAGCCTGTCGAGGCCGAAGGCTATACCGCCGTGCGGTGGGGCGCCGTAATCCAACGCCTTCAAAAAGAAACCAAACTGCCGCTGTGCCTGGTCTCTTGATATATTGAGCAGGTCGAAGACCTTCTGTTGCACTTTAGGGTTGTGGATACGAATACTTCCGCCGCCGATTTCAGAACCGTTGACGACGATGTCGTAGGCCTGCGAACAAATGTTGGCAGGGTCGGTCTCAAGCTTGTGCAGGTCCTCCTCAATGGGAGAAGTGAACGGATGGTGGAGTGAGTCGTAGCGTTTTTGGTCTTCGTTCCATTCGAACAGCGGAAAGTCCACTACCCATACGAACCCGAATTGTTGCTGGTCGTAAAGTTTCAGGTCGCGGGCAAGTTTGCACCGCAAAGGAGCCAGGGCTTTGTTGGCGGCTGCTTCCTTATCGGCGACAAACAAAAGCAAATCGCCGTCTTTTGCCTCGAAGCGTTCGATAATCTGCTGCTGGGCCTGGGGACTGAAGAACTTTGCACAACCGCCGAGCAGTGAGAGTTTATCGTTCTCTGTTTTGACTTTTGACCAAGCCAGTCCCTTGGCGCCGTAGTCGGCCACGAAGTTAGTGAGGGTCTTTTCGATATCGCTTCTGGAATACTTTTCACCTTTTGGTACGCAAAGCCCTTTTACTATCCCGCCATTTTCAATTACCGATGTAAATACCTTGAACGAGCTTTGTTTGGCGATATCGGAAATATCCTTTAGCTTCATATCGAAACGTAAGTCCGGCCTATCGGTACCATAATCAGCCATTGCCTCTTTATAAGAAATCCGCCGTATCGGTACCGCTACATCTACATCCAGTATCCTCTTCCAGATTCGGGCTACTAAGTTTTCGTTGACGCTGATGACATCGTTACTATCGACGAAGCTCATCTCGACATCGATTTGGGTGAATTCGGCTTGTCTGTCGGCGCGGGGGTCTTCGTCACGGAAGCAGCGGACTATCTGGAAATATTTATCAACGCCGCTGACCATTAGAATCTGCTTAAAGAGCTGCGGCGATTGGGGCAGTGCGTAAAAACAGTTTTTGTGAAGTCTGCTGGGCACAAGGAAATCTCTTGCGCCTTCCGGCGTGCTCTTGGCCAGCATTGGTGTTTCAATTTCCCAGAAACCCAACTGGTCGAAATATTCCCGCACAACCATTGTAAGGCGATGACGAGTGTGCAGTTTCTGCTGCATTTGGGGCCGGCGCAGGTCAATATATCGGCTGGCAAGACGGATTTCCTCGTTTGTTTTTTCGGCATTGTCCATTTCAAACGGTGGTGTTTTTGAGATATTGAGGATTTGCAGCTGCTGTACAGCAACTTCGATTTGGCCGGTCGGCAGCTTGGGATTTTCCATACCCTCAGTCCTCGGCTGAACAAGACCTTCGGCCGCTATTACCCATTCACAGCGGGCAGTCCCTGCCAGTTCATGGGCCTGTGGCTGAGTTTCGGGGTCAAAAACTAATTGAGTCAAACCTTTTCTGTCGCGCAGGTCGATGAAGACGAGATTTCCATGGTCGCGATATGAATGGACCCAGCCCGCTAAAATAACCTTTTTGCCGGCGTCATCGAGGCGAAGCTGGCCGCAATTATGTGTTCTTTTGAGCATTATAAAAATCTCTCTAAAAAAACGATAGTCTGGATTTCCGCTTACGCGGAAATGACAGAATAATAAGATAGTCGAAGAGGGTCGTTTCGTCAATAAGGGCTTTGTTAATATTTGGCTTCAGGTCTGCTAATGGTTGGTTATTTTGGCGTGTTTTTGAGCAGGAACTGCTGGAGGCCCTGGAGGTCGTCGGTATTGATAAGGTCAACGCCGCTGGCCAGCAGTTCACTCCAGAGGGTTTGGCGTACCTGCGAGGGCCTGTTAGGGGTAGCCCAGAATCCGACACGTTGGCCTTTTTGGTGTGCAGCCTCGACGATTTTTTTTCAATTTTTGACGTTTAATAAAGCAGTTTCATTAACTCGACATAGTTCATGAATTGATTGACAGGATTCAATATGCTTAAGGTAGTAATTGACTTTTCTTAAATGAACCGCCTTTAGCTGAATCTACCGTCACATTAAATTTGCCTTTTCCCTCAACGACAAACTGTACGCGCACAGCGCTCATGCCGTCGATGGCGCTCAACTCCACTCGTTCGGGTCGGCGTTCTACAGCCCGGACGCGCTTGAAGTACCGGTCCATAACCAGGCCGCCTGAGAGGACACGAATGTCACCACCCTGAATTGAGACAATATCCGGCGAACTTATATGGTGCGCCACATCCTGAGCCGTTCTGGTGGGAATCAGACGCCGGTTCTCAATGGTTACCCAAATCCTGAATAAGTTATCGGCAAGCTTTTCGACATTCACCTCACTGATTTTGAGCAGCGGCATCATATCCGCGTGATAGAGCGTAAAAGCCATATTGCGGTGAAGCTCCTCTTCGAGCAAGAAGGAAGGCGGTAAGCGCCCCCACTCTTTTTTCTCGCCTCCAATTTCAATCGTGCCATAGGTCGGGTGCTCGAATTCGCGCCAGGGGACGGCGGCATCGCCCATCAGGACATATTCGATAAATTCGGCCTCCTGCTCATCCGAAGGCCGATCGGGGGTTTTGTAGAGGTTTTTTGATGTCCATAGCTCGTTTGAGAAGGAAAGAATGCCCCGTCCCCCATAAAGCCAATCCAGCTCGCTTCCCCAGGTTGTATAGAGATCCTTCCAGATAATCATCGAACGGTAAAAGGGGATTATTTTTTCTCCTCGCTCAGCGATAAGTCTCAGCACGCTTTCGTCCCGGCTTTTCATCTCGCCGCCTTCTCGGCCCGGACCTCGCAGGATCATGCCACCGGCGTTATGATACGACTGCGCTGCTGTGATATTGGGATGGGTCAGAACGAACTCGGACACCGCACGGGTCTCCGGCTGCGAGAAGGGATAATCCTTGGCTCCGCGTTGAATATAATTCGGCTGCCAATCGTATGCCCAGTTGCGATTCATATCATAACCGCCGCGTCTGTCTTCATTGATTCGGCCGTCGCCATCATTGTCAATTCCTTCCCAACCAAGCAGCGTATATTGCCCACCTTCATCTGCCTTTGCCCTGACCATCAAGTATTCAGGATAATCCGGATGCCGTTTGAACCGTCCGTGTGGTTCTTTCTTACGCATCTGGGTGATAAAACCGTCTCCGTTAAGGTCCTCGCAATCATCTTCATCTGTGAGACCATCTCTGTCGTCGTCTGTCGGCTCCATGCCGGTCCGCGCGTAACCACCCCGATGAAGCCAGGAATCGCGACCATCGGGATTGGTGCTCGGCAGAAGATAGAAAATCTTTTGATTGAGCAGAGCGGTTACTTTTTCGAGCTTTTCGTACTGGTGGCAAAGATACCAGGCTGTATAGGCTACCGTTTCGCCCGCCTGGACCTCGTTGCCGTGAATGTTGCCGTCAATATACATTCCCGGCTTGCGGTTGGGGTCGCCAACGTTACGTGCTGTAACTTCCAGGCACCAAATATCCCGGCCCTGGGTTGATTTGCCAATAGAATACAGGCGGGTAAGGTCGGGGAAGGCTTTGTGGAGCCGGGCCAGGATAGCCCCCAGTCCGGCATGGTCGTAAAATCGGTTCCAAGCCACCTGGACTTTGCGTTCTGCTGAGATTCCCAGTGCGGGAAACGAATGCTTAGCCGGATTGCCGGCCTTTGGCTTGCGATTACGAACCTGGGCGATGCCTGTTCCGGCAAGAGCCAGAACGAGACATAAAGAAAGCAAAATAGCGATGTGCATCTTGAATTTTATTTTCTGCTTCATAAGAGAAACCTCTGATATCATAATACTTTGTAAAATATTGTAGATTTAATTTCGAGAGAGCCGAGAAACTTGTCTTTTGAATAGATTTCTCCACTTCGCCCCCGTGCTTTCTTGCGAAAGCAAGAATGGGGGCTTCGGTCGGAATGACGAACGTTCTTTTCTACGGAGCAATATCATAAAAAATTTCTTTGATAATTCATTCGGCGTTTTTTAATTCGATAGTTCCGGTTACTTGTCCGGCCAACATCGAGACGACTTTGAAATTAATCTTCTTACGCTTGGTGGTCCGGATTATATAACGCACCTGGACCATCCCGCCACTTCCCTGTATCACCGGCAGATTCGTAATCCTGGTTCCGGAAAGAAAAAATCTGTCGTCCAGCTCTATAACCATTCGCGTCGGATAAATCTCTCTTGTTGTTTGGCCCTGTGAGAGTGAGGTGGGTAGGAACCCGGTGTTTTCCACCTGAATCTTGACCTCATATATCGATTGGCCCAGATGGCGGGTTTCTATCTTTCGGATGCCGATGCGCGGAAGCCGTTGCGCTACCGTTGTCAGGAAATCAGCGTGTTTGGCAGCGATTCGTTCAATCATCTCATCCGGAGGGTTGGTCAGGGCGAAAGGAGAATATCCGCCGACCTCGACACATTGATTTGGAAAATCTGGATGCTCAATTGCCTGCCACTTGACGAAGGCTTGCGGCGCATATTCGTCAAACCACTTTAGTTCCTGACGCTCCTTTTCGTTGCGCTTGTCTTTATCATCCTCCGAACTCTTATCTTTATCCTTTTTCTCATTTTCAAGTTCGGATTCAGAGTCTTTTTCCTTTTTTTCAGAGGCTTTGGAAAGCTCGACAGCAAGCGCAGGAGACCAGGGTCTGGCTGCGAGTGACAGGCGGCCGCGGTGGAAATACATCCAGTCGCTGAAGGTGCCGGGACACAAGGTATCTTCCAGTTCTTTGTCTAATCCAAGGGCTTTGCGATAGAGGTCTCCAAAGACCCGATAGTAATCCAAATCATCCTTATCAATCGCTGTCATGGGTTTTCGGCGATCGGCTGGTGATGCGCCTTGAGGGGTCTTTAGAAGATTGTCAGCAGCGCCGTAGGTCAGAACAATCCCGATATTTTGGTGGTCGATTATAAAATCGGCGAGCGCACGCGTTTCGGCTTCACTTACCTGATGTACGCCCGCATCTGGAGCGAAGAATTTGAAATTGTATGGGAAATTACGGTTAAAGTTAACGCCACCGGGGCCGTCTTCATTCCATAACTCATCGTGGTCGTTATCGATACCCTCGGTGAGATAACGCCATGCACCAACTTCGCTTTTGAGAGGGTCGGCCTTGATGAGCAGCCGGTCGTCATTAGGGTCGAGGATATATTCACCCTCCGGATCCTTGATGCGCATCGATGTGATTAGTCCGTCACCGTTGAGATCTTCGGGACCATCTTCATCTATTAGCCCGTCATGGTCGTTATCAACGGGTTTATCACTGGAGCTCGTTTCGAATTTTGGTCGGGTAAAGAATTGCTCGGCGGCATTGGTGTTGAGTCGCGGGATGACATAAACCGTTGTTGTCTGAAGAAGTTTAGTAATTTGGGTGTTGGTTTCGTATTGCTCAATCAAATGTTTGATCCAGGATACGGCTACGGAACATCCTGTTAAATCATTTCCTTCGATGCCTGCCACGACCAACATCGCTGGGCGGGTTTTGCAGTCCTGCTCAGCACCTTTACCCACTTCGACTAACCAAACCTTGCGTTTGCCTATTGAGCGGGCAATGCCGGCAACCCGCACAAGGTCGGGATTCTGTTCGGCGAGAGATGCCAGAAGTTTGGCAAGGGATTTGTTGTTGTGATACTCCGCAGCGGGGGCAACTTTAACAGCCATTGTGAGCAGGCTTATGAAAGCAAACAAAAACACGAACGGCTTAATTCCAGATCGGAAAAAGTACAGGTACATCCCATCATCTCCTAAAGAATTTTATTTGACTTTACTATTTTACCAGATTTGTACTTTTATTGCAATACTTTACCTGTGAAATTCGGGTCAAGCGTGTTGCGAAGATAAACGTGCTCGTTGCCGTTCCAGGGTTTGGAACAGATGTCGATATCGCCGTCGCCGTCGATATCGGCTGCCTTGGCTTCGTGGCAGCGTTTGCCGCTGAGAATTTCGTGTTGCTCCCATTTTCGGCCCCTGCCATCTTTATTTTCCCAGATAAACCATTTATGCGGCGGACTTTCCGTTAAGGGCCCGCCGCCGGAGAAGACGTCAAGGTCGCCGTCGTTGTCGAAATCTGCCACGGCGAGTGAATGAAAGTCCTGGCCGGCCTTTTCCGCAATTATGCGCCGGGTCCATATCCGGCCTTTGCCATCGGTGTTTTCGTGCCAGGCCACGCGTCCGCTCACACAATCCCCCTCGGCCTGAACGATGTCATTGTCACCGTCTTTATCAAGGTCGGTTATCCATGATTTTGTCATCAGAGGGAATCTGGCTTTGGGCTGTCCGAAATCGATGTTATTATGCCCGGTCCATTTTGTTCCTTTTCCATCGGCGTTTTCGTACCAGATATTCGTGCGAACAACGTCGCTGTCTCCGTCACCGTCGATGTCGGCGATGCCCGCCGGGTCGATTGCACCGTGGACCGCTTCGCCGATTTTGTGCTCTTTCCATTTTTTCGTAGGGTCGGCGGGGATTTCATACCAGTAGAGTGCGCTTCTATCGCTCATTGCGATTACATCGAGCTTGCCGTCTCCATTGATGTCTGCGGCCACATTGTCGTGGCAGTTATTTGTAACTCCGTTTGGATATTTTATAAATTCTTCTTCCCGCGGTTTGCCGGTGTTGCGGTACCAAGCCCGGCCGGAGACCTGGTCAATCCATCCATCCCCGTCTATATCGAAGGCGGTGCCTCCGACATCGGTCGGGGCTTTTTGGCCGAGGGTATGTCTGCCCCAATTATCCGGGGCTTTGTACTCGAACCACCATATTGTTCCACCATTGCAGCCTGTAATCCAGTCCAGGTCTCCGTCTTTATCCACGTCCACGAGAGAGGTCTGGCCCATTCTGTTGCCGATTTTGGCGATCTGGTGATATTCAAACTTAGGGAATTCCGCGCACGCCAATGAACAAAACAAACCAATCCCCACAATAGCAACGAATAAACGTTGAGCGTTTCGACAATCACAAGAAAGCATCACAAACTCCTCTTGTTAAAGTGTATGTGGTTTCTATAAAAAGTATTTTCTTACTTTATTAGTTATAGCTGGTTTTGGCCAAGAATTGAAACAAAATCCGGGCGAACAGCAACTTTTATAGAAATAAAGATTATCGTTTTTTTCTCTGAAGCGAACTTTTGTGAACAGAATTCGTATAAATTAACTCAAAACCACGGGCTGAGGTTTTTTTACTTCTCTCCTTTCCTCCTTGCCTCAGCCCAATTTTTATTTGATGCTCGATGCCGAGGTGTTAATCCTGCCGCCTGGGTTGAGAAACACAGCTTTGGCGAAAATTCCCTCATCTTTCAACTGCAACAATGGCGTATTGCCGATAAGCTCGAAAATGTTGTTTGTGAGCATGGTAAGCCTTAAATTTTTTCATTTGTGCCCGAAATATGCCTGTTTGACTATAAATATTTTAATATTATAGTTGACAAAATACACAGAAAGGGTATTATTTAATTGTTTATCCGTTGATAATGAGGTGTTTGGAATATTTTATCCGTCAGACATAATTTTGTCGGATACGAACATTTTTTTACAAAAAAAGTATAGCTTTGTATAGAGCTTTCTGATATACTACGTATTGGAGCACATTCACAGGGCTGAGGATATCTCGCTTTTTCCTCTCCCTCCGCACCTCAGCCCTGTTTCCTCCTAAATCCGCTCGGTTCAGCCGAGGTTTTTCTATCTCCATTTCCTGCCGTTATTAATGGCAATATCGGGCAAAAGCTTTGCTGTCTTAAATCGTTTTTCAGGAAATTTCCAAATACCTGTATTAAGGTGGGAATTATACGGTATACAACTTATGAATTCTGCTCTCACAAGGATTGTGATTATAATATAGAAACTATAGAAGGCCTTTATCTTGAATAGAGTCTATCTGACCCATCTGTGTATACATCTCGCGGAACTTCTTAGTGTATGGCCATTCCAACTCTCGCGATAGACCAATTTGATTTAAAACTTCCTCCAAAGAAATTCCCTGTTCAGCCTTGCTAAGCAAGCCTAAAACTTTAAAAACTGCTTTGTCGGCTGCACACACAAGCCAATTCTCTGAAGAATCGCACAAAAAAGCTAATGTTTCCTTTTCACCGTCATGAATGTCGGCTTGATACAATAGATCAAACTCGTCATAGAAAGTTTTAACCACAGACGGTTTAACGTCGATGATTTTTATAAGCTCTTGTTCTTCGTAAGGATTCAAGTCTATATGTTTTTTGCCGTCTTCCGTGTAGAGGGCTTGATCATCTGCAATTATTCGGGATATGCTTACATTACAATATTTGACAAAATCGTCCCAGATGCCTAAGCTAAAAAGTTTTATAATTGGCCCGGCATCAATCAACAGAAATGGAAATCGCTTCATCCGTGAAATCCTCTTCTTCCATGAGGTATTCCTGGGCCTTTTTGTAACTTATACCCATATATTTAGCAAACTGCATCAAAGACAATTTTCCTTCTCTCAAAGCTCGTAATGCCAAATCACAGTATCTCTCAGGTAATGTCTCTTGGTTTTCAGATTCTCGAGGTTTATGGAATTTGGCCAACTTTTTGGCAGAATCACGATATTTTTCGGTATCTTGTTTTTGAATTCTGAAAAGGTTAGCTATACGGTAAACCAATGCATCTAAAGATACTCCGAATTCTCTGGCAATGTCATCTAAGTGGTCTAGTTTAATTTCACCTTGTTCATTTTTGCGCAGGTCAATCCTTTCTCTTAGAGCATCGTCGGGCATTAAAAGCTGGCTCGCAAATGCATTCGCAAGTTTCTCCTCATCTTCAGTGGGTTGAGTATTTTTTAAACGACAAGTTGTGAAAATATTCCAAGTTAAGAGGTGAAAGAGCTCATGAGCAAGATCAAAGTTCCTGCGCCATTGCTTGGTTGTTCTATCCATATTTAGAAGAACTGCGTATCCGAACTCTGGAGAAAACGTCGAAATAGCGCTGCCGGAAAACGCTAAATGAAATACTTTCACATAGTATCTTTCTTCCAGAACTCGTTTAATTGAGGAACTTGGTATATCGCCAAGACAAAATTGATTTTGGACCTTTCTTGCAAAAGACTCAGCTTGTCCGAAAGTGAATTCTTCTGGTTTATCAACATCCGGTTCTGGGAATCTGACTTTTCTCACTTCTCCTGTAAGTACCTCAAGATTATAGTACTGCTCACAAAGTTGGGAAAATTCCGCCTCTGTTGCTTTCCTTTCCTCTTCGCTGTTTGGTTTGCTACGCCAGAGAATTACTTTATTAATAATTGTGGCGTCTGTTAAGAAGAACTCTATCTTTTTTTTGTAGACCTCAGCCAATTTGCTGAGTTGCGAAAACTTAGGCTCTCTTTTATCGTTTTCAAATTCACTGAGAGAGGATTGGCCTATTCCGCTTTCCTGAGAAGCTTTTTCGAGCGTATAACCGATGCCATTTCTTGCAATTTTTAATCTGTTCCCAATATCCATTGTCGCACCTCCTTTTTTCTGTATCCCAGAATATTATACCATACAATTCGACTAAATGTGCCGAATTTGTTCTGAAAAAAAGATTTTATCTGGATTTTTTTTGATATTTTTGTGATTTTCCCGATTTTTTTGCGAATTCTAGCACAGCTAATATCTTCTGGTTGTGGTTTTTGTGGGGCGGTTGTGGTTTACGAAGAAGTATCGCAGGGCGTCGATGGGGTGGTCGTATAGGCCGTCTTTGAGTGGTAATTCGCCGGCTGCGCCGCCAAACTGCGGATAGTGATAGCACTCCATCGCCTCTATGAGACGCTGGCATCTCGGCGAGATTATAAGCTTGCTTTGGCCGTCGCCGGAGCGGATCGCCCGGCGAATAAGCTCAATGCCCTCCAGAATCCCACTTCGTTTGAATCGCACCATTATTCCCATCGCCCGCAACTCTCGAACGACACTTGTACCGGTAACATCATTTACACCGGCGCCCGCCGGGTCGCAAAATGTAGCTGCCACCTGCTCTTCGGGGGCCAGCGTTCGGCTCTTAATCTCATCGGCGTGCACATCAATAGTTGCTCTGCTGCGGACATATTCATCTATTACGCGTACGACGCCGGCGCCATCTACCTGAATCCACAAACACACAAAAGGATTTACAAATCCAAAATCAAGTGCGCGGTAAAGCGGAAGATTTGGGTCGTAATCAATCGGTTGAACATGTATGGCTGGGTCGAACTCATTGAAGACTACATTCTCCAGCGAAGGTCTTTTGCAAAGCATCTCAGCCTCCCATCCGGCTCTGCTGGCTCGACGCATCTGCGTTATGCAATCGTCGATTTTCAGGTAACCATTGGCTGCTTTAGCTTTACCCTGACAATCATCCCATAAAGGACACTGTGAGCAGTTCCTATCGGTACACTTTTCAATCACTTCCCATATACACCATTTGAAGATGGGTGTGCCGAACTTCGGTGCAGAGGAAACTACTTTTTGCATTAAGCCGTAAGGCCGATGCATTGTGCTGATTAGCTCCATAGCTGCTGTAAGGTTTTCGGTGCTTTGTGTGGTGAACTTGGCGGCTGCGAAAACATCCTCATCGAAAAGCTCAAGCTCATCACAACGGAGCTTTTGAATGTGCTGGCCGCGGACACTGGTTGCTGATTGCGTAAGGACTTCAACTGCCGAACCATTGGTAAAGCAGCATTTCGCTTTGAGCGCAGGTCCGGCTAAAAACTGCTCGAAGCCGTTGCGTAGAAAGCCGGTCAGGTATTCGTACATCCTGCCGGCCTGCTCACCTGAGCCGCCGAGTATTCTGACCTGACAGTTTGGTTTAAAGAGACAGTCCAGAAGTGTGGCGACGGCGGCCAGTTCAGTCTTGCCGCCGGCACGGTTGGCCCAGATTACTGCATCGGCATTAGCTTTTGCCTGGCCAGTGAAATCAACGGAGAAGCTGTGCCAGAGATAATCCATTGGGCTATTATGTTCCGGGCAAATTTTCACCTCTGGAACGTCGATGCCGAGAAAGACCTTGACGTAATTTTTAAGGTCTCGCTTTGTGCTCGGTCGAGTCCGCCGAAGCTCAGAGTAAATGTGAGTTGCCTTTTCGATGTCTCTGGAAGTTTTAGAGGCGGTTCGCGAACCGCCCTTGCTCAGTTCTGTCATTATTATACCCCTGGATGAGAATTGAGAATGCAGAATTAAGAATTCAGGAATTACCACTCTTACAGTCGTGGCTCTGTAGCGAAGTTATCTATTTTCAGTGTGCAGATGCTAAAATATTCGGAAGGGTATTGCAAAAATTAGTAAAAACAGGTTCTTGTTCTTTAATAGCCCTACGCCTGTCTTCCATAAGTTCACGTACTTGTTTCTTGATTTGTCTTACTATCATAGTCGTGTTAATTGATTCTATGTTATGATATTTAGGCCCCAATATGCGAAATCCTTTTGGCAGCATGCTAAACCACCCGATTTCGAGCAGCAGACAATCATCAACGTTCTCAACGAAAGTAGGCTCTTGGTCAGTCCCGAAGCGAACATACAACACGTCAGCGTCTTTATCGTAGCTGTGTTTTATACTTATTTTTTTGCTGGCCATACTAATTTCCCCTTTTGGCGTTTTCTTCTGCTTGGATATACGGTTCTTATTCATTTTCCGGCATATCATTCCGCTACGGCTCGACTGAGCTCGCCAAAGTCTGCACCAACAGGCAGCGTTCAGAGCCCCGCTCCAGATGTATTGTGAGACCTTCCTGTAATTGACTGCCTGTATATATTTTTTTCGAGCTGTATATCAGGTCGTGAACAGCATAACGTGTTTGGTTTTTGGCGGTAAACCATTCCGGGAACTGATTGATTCTCGGCCAGTCAAGAGGCATGTTCATAATCGTTTGATGGCGCGGGCTGTCAAAGATAATTTTTCCCTTCCAGTCTCTCTTGGCGCTGATAGTTATTTTGAGAACATCGTCATCCTGGACGGCTCCCAAAATGACGTCATCTCGCCAGGGTTGGATAGTCAGGCCTTTTGTTTTCCAGAGGCAGTACATAATTGTGGTTCTGGCGAAGTTGCCGTCGCCGTGCCATCCTTCAATGATGCCGTTGTTTTTTTGCATGTTCCACATAATCTTTATTTCGCCATCCATCCACTGAGCGGCCGAGGGAATGGGTTCACGATTGTAAAGGTTAATGGCGCTTTCGATTGAATCCGCATAGTCGTCTGAGCCTCCCCACTTATAATTCCTGAAGTTGTAGTAATTATTCAGGTTGATAAGTGCTGTGCGAACGGCCTGGCGGTAAGCATCGGTCTTATCTATAAGATACACTGTATAATAACCGTTCAGGGTATAACCCCAGGTGTCGGTCAAGCCTTTATCGTGCCAGCCTGTTTTGGGATTAATGGAGTTGTAGAACAGGCCGTGCTCATTTCGGCCGACTTGAAGGATGCGGTCGAGCATTTCGTGAATGGGTTTCTGGTATGCGAGTTTTTTGGTCGGCAGAGCAAAATGAACCGTCGCGTACAGCTCGCACAAGCCTGATACAATTTCACAACCGTGGTCCCGCAGTCGGAGCCGGCTTTCGTTCTTTGTAGGATGATGTCTGTCCAACAAATAATAGTCCCCAAGCCTGAGCGCCCAATACAGGTATTTCTTTTCGCCGGTCATCCAGTAGATACGAGATAAGCTCTGGAGCATTTCGCCATTGATTTCCTGGTTGGTTGAAACGATTCTTCCGTATTGGGTTTCAATTGGCGCTCGCTCCCAGATATCGTCAAGTATTTTTATCATACGTTTTGACCAGGGGCTTGGGCCGAGCCATTCTGTAAGTGGCAGCAGGCCGTCTTTGATATATTCCGATGATCCGAAGATGATACGAGCCATGTCGGGCTTCTGATGCCGGAAGTCCTGCTTGGAAAAAGAGTATGTGTCGGGCAGGTTTGCGATGCGGGATGTAAGTATGGTTTCGGCACGAAGCATATCGAGCATTCGTCCCTGGAAAAGGGACTGGTCGGTGATAGCTGCGGTAAGCACCATAAAAGGGTAATTGTCTGCGGCGCTGTCTTGAGCGTTCCAGATATCCTTGTCTCGGTCTAAATTTCTGGGTATGAGGCGTGTTTTAGGGTCTGCATGCTGGAGCCAGCCTTTTACGAAATTTCGGCAGCGAACAAAACCTTCATTGGCAAGCTGTCCGTTCTGAGCAGCCTTCTCAAAAACTTCATCGTTTGTTTCGTTGAGCTTTCCGACGCCGTGTATTGCCAATTGTTTGAGCTTTGCTAAGTGGTGCTGATAAACGCCTCGCGGGTTGGTGTTGTACTTTTTGCACAGCGAGGCAGCCATACCGATAAGCTCGCCCATCATACCACAGGTGCGCATCACGCGGACCGTACCTAACGCCACGTGGGTAACGCTGATGCATCGACCGGCCATCATCAGATTTCCGATATTGCGTGAATACAGGCAGCGGTACGGTATCGGATACGGCTTGATTTTTGGTTGTGTGCAGATGGTACGGAATTCTTCGCCCGGGAAATATTTGGAGTTTTTCGGGTCAGGGTAGTGCAGGTCTATCGACCAAGTGGCGGTTACAAAGGCATCAGGGAATCTTTTTCGTCTTTGGATGTTCTGCTGTTGCAGTATTAAATCGCCGAGCAATCGACGGGATTCACGTTTGCCGCCGATGTATGCCACCCAGTCGAGCTTTAGTTTGGCGTATTTGTCTTTATTGCGACTGAGGTTTTTCTGAAAGGCCCAGTTGCCATAAATGGCCCGAAAGGCGTAATCGCGGATATACTCAAATTCTGTAATCTGGTCACGGTTCAATCCGGTTTCCCAGTTCCAGTCGCCTCTGGTGGCATTCTGACAACTTTCCTCGGTGAACTGCAGAGCCCAGGGGCAATTCGGAAATCTTGTTGGCTTCTTGGTTTGTGTCGAATACCACATTACAGATGTGCCCATAGTCATCCTGTCGGGCTCTTCCGGCGCCATAGATTCGCTGGTTTGGTTTTTGCCTTCTCGTCCCATACGGTAATCAGCGCCGGCCAGATAGCCGATGGTACCATCACCGGTGCAATCTGCGAACAGGGGAGCGCGGAAACGTAACTCGCTGCCGTTTATGATGTGTTTGGCGATGACCGCAACGATACGATCGCCTTGCATCTGAACCTTGAACGCATGCATATTAACAAAAAGATGAATATTTTTCTCTGCCTGTACGATGCTCATCTTCCTGTCATCGTCATAGAACGAAGCCGGCCTTGCATTTCCCTGGTGTCCGGAGTCGAGCTCTCTGACGATGCTGCCTATAGCCTGATAAGGCGGAAGGTTAATCTCGCCTCCAAGATGGACGCGGACTTCTGAGCTGTTGTTACCGCCCAGTACGGGACGGTTCTGTATCAGCGCTACCTGCAGCCCGAGTCTTGCCGCCGAGACGGCTGTGCAGGTTCCTGCTATTCCGCCGCCGACCACGACCAGGTCAAAATTGCCGGCGTCTTTTGGCTCATCAGGTAAGCCGAGTGCCTTTCGGCGAAAGGCAGCCATCTGCTCGCCGGCATTTGGCGGAGTAAAACCGGTATCAGTGGTAAAGACAATCGCATCGCATCGGCCCTCAAAGCCGGTCAAATCATGTAATGCAATGGTGGTCTGTTTTTTCGTTATTTCGACTACCCCGCCATCTTGCCAATGCCAGTCAGCCCGTTTGGTGCCGAAGATGGTTGTGAGCGGTTTGCCATCGACGAACAGTAGGAACTTGCCCGGGGCGCCCGGTGCCTTCCAGGGAGCTGCCCAATCACGTGTGCGCACCCATACGCGGTATGTTCCGGCAGCCGGGAACGATACCGACGTTGTGGCATCCCTGACCGGCTGACCTAAACCGTGAGCCAAAAGGTACGGCGAGCCCATCTGGTCCATAAACTGCTGGTCAATAACCCAGCCGCCGAGGTTCTCAAAGCCCTCAGCTTCGACAAGGATGGTCTGTGCCTCGGCTAAAGAGGTAAACGACAGCAGTAAAGTTATAAATATCAGCGTGCTGAAAATAGAGATTCTATTTTTCATTTTTAACGTTCTCTCCTTTATTAACGACACCATTGGACATACAGCATTATTTATCGGCCAAATCCTTCGCAGAGTTTATCCGTTAGCCCTTCGCTGCGCTCGAGGATAAACTCCGCGAAGGAATGACGAGGAATCCTGCCATTCTGAGGCGTAGCCGAAGAATCTCTACTCCTTTCGTTGGCCAGATGCTTCGCTTTGCTCAGCATGACAAAGACTCAAGCTTCGCTCGCATATTCACTTTTCAAGATTGCTAAGAACCGTTTAGTTTGACTGGATATTTCTGCCAGGGTACAGCGCCTGCTTCAATAATATGGTTGCGCAAAGCGGTAAAGAGTTTCTTATACATCGGATTAGCCTTGCCTAACGGTTTCTGCTCTTTCGGGTCGTTTTTTAGGTTGTAAAGCTGCAACGGTTCAAAGGGACTATTCTGGACGAGCTTGTAATCGCCGTAGCGTGCAGCGTAATAGGCTCGTCCGCCATAATTTCCTCCTTCACGACGCACCCAGAACAGGAAACGGTCCTCCTCAGGCCGGTCCTTACCGAGTAACGTCGGCAGGATGCTTCGGCCATCAATCTTGTGAGCTATAGCAGCGCCCGCTACCTCGCAGATAGTCGGGAACAGGTCCATAGTCAGAGCGATGCGATTACTTTGTGAGCCGGGTGATATTCTGTTCGGCCATACGGTGCACATCGGCACGCGGATACCACCTTCGTACATATCCTGTTTACCTGCTCTTAGAGGCCCGTTGTTGGCTCCAACGCTGAGTTGGCCGCCGTTGTCAGAAGTGAAGATAACGAGCGTGTTATTGCTTAAGCCGGAGTCTTTCAGAGCGGTAATTACCTTGCTGATACCATCGTCGAGATGTTCGATTAGAGTGATGAGCTTCACACGTTTATCACTGATGCCAGGCCGGCGGTTCCTGATGCGCTGGAGCCAGTCAGCTGGCGGCTGGATTGGCGTGTGCGGTGCGTTATAGGCAAGGTACAAAAAGAACGGCTGTCTGGCTCCTGAACGCTGGTGAATATAATCAACAGCCCACTGCGTGAACAAATCTGTAGCGTGGCCTTTCGGATCAATTTCTTTATCATTGAGCCGCATATAATTGTTGCCGTGGCGCCGATGCTTGTAGTAATCGTCCATCATATCGCCGAGAAAACCATGGAAGTGGTCAAAACCTCTTTCGTTTGGCGTGTTCGGTGATTCCAAACCGAGGTGCCACTTGCCAACGATAGCGGTGTGGTATCCGGCTCGATTTAGCAGCTTCGGCAGCAGCAACACCTGCGGAGCAAGATAGCCCCAGTTGTTTGTCAGGTGTGTGCGGATGACGCCTGGAACGCCAACAAGGTCAGGGTATCGGCCACTCAACAGTGATGCACGTGTCGGCGAGCAGACCGGACAGTTGGCGTAAAAGTTATCAAACCGCATACCGGATGCGACGAGCTTGTCAATGTTGGGCGTTTTCATATCCTTTGCGCCGTAGCTGGACAGGTCGCCGTAGCCGAGGTCATCGACAAGAATCATAAGTATATTCGGCCTGCGGGCTGTTTGCTCTTTGGCCAATGCACAGCCAGAGATTGCCAGTGATGCTGCTGTACCCACAGTTCTTAGAAAACTCCGGCGATTTAGCTGATAATTGCCTGTGTAGTCGGATTTGTTCATATTTTCTGCTCCTACCTCGTTGATATTAGAGGAACCCCGCAAGGCGGGAATCCAAATTACACTTTATTATACTTTAGTTTCATTTGCGAATTCTTATTATAGTTTTGGTGGAAAAGTTTAATAACACTGACAAATCGTTAACAAAGATAGCCTGTTAGTCATTTTTCTCTTCAGCAAGGACGGCTAATAATCTGCTGGCGGTCTGCTCGGTAAGTGAGGCGGGCTGCGGGGTATCAGAAGGTTGGGGTTCACCGTCTGAGTGGCTTTTCTTATTGGCTGTCGCTATTGGCATAGAGATTATATCCAAACAAGCTTTGCGAGCGGTCTCGGCTTTTTCGGATTCTGTAAGTTGAATCAGCTTTGCCGCCGCCAGGGGAGCGTACCTTGCAATCAAAGCAGCACTTTGACGATAGGCGCCGGCGATACGCCTGTCGAACTGCTCAACAAAATTATCGTCACTCTGCCATTCGTTATAGAGGTTTCTGCTTACATTATGCTTGTCCAGAACCGCTTGCTCATCGAGCTCGCCGCTGAACAGATCCTCTATTAGCGCAAGCTGTTTTTTAGTCAACTGCTTTGCTTTGGGCATCTGTTCCTTAGCTCCTTTCTCTGATATAAACGGCTCGGTCACCTCGAATGGTTCGGGCTTGTCGCTCGTAAACTGTTTAGACAAGAAAATCCTCCTAATTCCTGTGGAGCGAGTGCTTTTCTTTGTATAAGTTCCAAACAAATATGTTATTAAATCCGAAATTCGACCCAGCAACGCTGGGTTCCGATCGATACCCGCCGCTGGCGGGTCGAAATCCTAAACAATATCAAAATCCGAATTTCAAATGTTCAAAACACTCTGTTTGGGATTTTGAATTTTTGTTATTTAAATTTGTTTCGGATTTCGTGCTTTAGGATTTTTTCTTGCGTCGCTTTCGGGGACGGGATTTGATAGCCTTGATATAGCTGTCTGTTTTTCTCAGCCCTAATTGGCGTGCTTTGGTTTTTAGCGACCCGGCAGAACGGCCAAGTCGCTTGGCCAGCACCTGCGTTATTGTATTCGGATAAAGTTTTTCAAGCAGCTTTATATCCTCTTTTGACCAATACTGGTACACTTCGGTTTTCATCCCGATATCGTATGCTTTTTGTCTGACCGCTGTCAAAGGCCGATTAAGCCGCTCAGCTATCTTCCTTGTGTTTCCGTGCGGGTACAATTTCTTAAGCAGCCTGATATCATCCTTCGTCCATGACCACGGCCCTTTGATGAGCTTTTTTTTCTTTGCCATTGCGCAACCTCGTTATATTGATTATTTTCTGACTATTTGTACTGTCTAATTTCATTTTTGTTCTTTAACCCTTAGCGGAGCCAATA
>CAYQKF010000062.1:0-29252 GCA_964417935.1 uncultured Pirellulales bacterium | reverse complement strand
ATCGCGCCGGCCAGATATTGGCCGAAACGCGTATAGTTCTGTTCATATCCGCTCTTGGTCGCGGTGATCACGATACGCCCCTGCACAGATAGCTTGCTTAGGAAAGGGGCGCTTGACGAGGCGGTGTTGACCACTACAATAGGCCTGAGCAATGGCTTAAGCCATTCGGCTAAATCATCTGCCGAGATATCGGGGCCTCGGAGGTTAAATTTCGCCGTCCTGCCGTCGAAAGTTCCGTGCCCGATTAGGACCAGCCACAAAGCAGCGGTGGTTTGTTGAGATTCACCTGCTAATGTTTTTTGCAGCGTCGTGCGATCATTTGCTCGCCCCCCCGTGCTTTCTTGCGAAAGCAAGAGCGGGGGTAACGCAAGTGCAGGCGATCCTTCAACTTTGTCTAAACCAATTGCAGTAAATTTCGCATCACCTTTTGAACAAGCTTCCTCCCACAGACGGGCCCATTTGGTGAATTGCGCCCCATACTCCTTGGTCCCGGCAGCACCGACAACAACAATTACGTAAGGTTTTTGCTGGTTTTCCTGCTCTGCTCTTTGCGTGGAGGGCATAGTCCCATCGAGAACCAAAATACTAATCAATAGTGTTGTTATTAGTTTCATGGCATCCCCTTCCAGCGGCGCAGAGCCCATTCGCCGGCAAAGCACGTTAGAACAAACAGAAAAATTGCCGGTAAAATCCCCGGCAAGTCCCACAATGGCTTAATCCAGGTATCCGTGATCGGGGCATCCCGACTGGGCAGGTTGCGAACAAAGTTGTCTAATGCGTCAAGTTCAATAACCTGGGCTCCAGTCTGCTGAGCAATTTTTTCAAGCAACGGGCGGTTGGTTCTGATCGACTGAAACTCATGGGCTTCAAGATCAACAGCCCATCCGGTCTCTGCATCGCCGACCTCGACACCATCGGCATCATTCACAACGACCCGGGCAAAGTAGCTGCCGTTGCGGCGGGGGATGTACGTGGCCTCAAACAGCCCACTTTCAGTGAGCACAGGTTCTGCTGTCAGTTGTACCTTTTGGCCCCGAGACTCACGCACTTCTATTACAATCGAAACATTATCCATTGGCTTAAAATCTTTGTTGCGGACACTAACTTGAAGCACGACCGGCTGGTTTACCCGGTCACGCTTTTGTACGGCTTGGAGTGATATCCGACTGGGCACATTTGCAACCAGCCACCGCAGTGTTTGTCTCCAGAATTTATTCATGTCATCGCGCACTTCGGGCCATTTCATGCCCCAGCGCCACATATCACCGATAGTCAGTGCTGCGGTACGCCCGTTGCCGAATCGCTGCACAACCAAAGCTGGGAACTGCCGGGTCGGATCGTTGCCAACAGTAGCAAGTACTTGCGAGCCTGGCTTAATGGCCCGCATGTAATTGATTACACGAAATGCGGGCATCTCCAGGAGCCGCTGTTGTTCATCCTGCTCATTGTCGCGCAATCTGGTCCAGGGTTGCAGCCAGCCTTCACGAGTTAGATTCAAATAGACTTGAGTTGCTGTTTCCTGCCGGGGCAGCTTGTCCAGATAGACCGGCAGAATACGCCCAATAGGTGTGCGATGGAAGTTGCCCTGTTGGAACGATTCTTTCCCGCCGAGCATTAAGAAACCACCGCCGCGCTCGGCAACGAACTCCTCAAGCAGCTCCATTTGGTCATGCGAGAAGAACTCTGCTTCGATGTCGTCGAGGATGACCGCGTGATAGCCGAACAACTCTTCTCGTGTTTTGGGAAATCCATTGCGAAGCTCCTCTTTGTCGCGGGTGTTCAGACGGACAAGAACCGGCTGATCATACTGCTCGGTCTGGTCCTCATCTTTGTTATTAAATCCGCGAAACAGTGGATTATTCACCTCACCGGCGCGTCCCCGCCAATCGTATTTCGGTTCCCGTCTTGCGACGCGAAGCAGTCCCACCAGTTGCACTTGCTCATCTTCACTAATTGCCCGTTGCAGGAATTTATATTCCCAGTTCGGCCTGCCGGTTACATACAGAATACGGTATGGGCCTTCGCCACGGTCAACAACAAGTGTACGTTTATTGTTGGCCAGTGTCGCTTCCGATGGTGCTTCAGGTTGTTCCGACAATCTATCCTGCGAGCCCGACGAAGTCGGGTCTGATCCAGTCCAGGGCTTCGCCCTGGCTTCTGTGACGTTAAGATGATAAAATAAAACACCGGTCTTGTCCGGACGCAGACGAAAACGAAATGCCTGTTTCTCGTCATTCTTGGAGATTTTGAGTGTTTGGCGTTCCGCCACTTTACCTGAGTTTTCAATCAGATCCACCGCAACGGTCTTGCCGGCGTATCCAGAGACCTCGACGTCGGCCTGGATCATCACCGGTGCATCTTCGAAAGATGTCTGACTGACAGAGACATTTGTTAGGGAAATATCTTTGAGTGGTCGGGTACCACCTATCACGACCGGGTAAACCGGGGGCACGTCCAACAGATCGTAGAATTGTTCGCCCATATCCGTAGCATTACCGTCAGTCATCAAGAGCACACCGGCCAACGGTCTGCCTCGGTAGCGTTGGGCAATTGTTCGCAAGGTCGCGCCGATAGCAGAAGCCTTGCCGTCAAATGTCAGCTCTGAAAAGTCCGTTGTTCGGCGTAACCGCGAATCAAATACGTATTGTCGAACCTGGAAATTGTCGGCCAGAGTGCTGAGCCAATTGGACTTGTCGATTTTCAACGCAGCCTGAAGAATTTCACCGCGGCTTAGGGTCATGTCGCGGTCCCGAACATTCATGCCACTGCTATTATCAGCAATTACTCCAAACAGATTGGCGCCGAATTTGGCACGTGTTCCGCTCCACAGCGGCTCCATCAGACACAGTACCAGCACTAATACGCCTAAAAGCCTAAGACAAAAGGCGGTCTTGTGAACCGCCCCTATTTCCGCCGAGCGCCGGTACGACCAAACCAATAGTATAATGGTCGCAATTAATACCGGTACGGCCAGCCAGATCCAGGTGCTTGCAGGGATAGTGATTGACCCAGGCAATATCATCAATCGCTGCCTCCCAGGTTTTCATAGTACCTTCGCACTAATTCGGCAAAACGGCTGGGCACAGGGTCGCGATCGATAGGTACAAGCGCCTCATCCGACTGAAGCTGAGCCAGTTTGTCGCTGAGACGTTTACGCAATTCGGTCAACGGATTGGTGATCTGCTGCTGGACCAGGTCCCACTGTGGCTCTTTGCCGTGACGTTTGAACTCGGCCCGGATCGCACGGGCACGGTCTCGTACTCTTGCCGCTTCATCGCGTAATTCGCGTTCGGTAAGCATTTCCTCCACGTCACGGAGGCGGTCGGACCATTGTCTGAAATCTCTACCGGTGAATGGGCCGTTAGGGTCAATCTCGTCCCACTGCCCGGGTCGATTGCCGCCCCAGCCACTCGGGTCGGCTCGCCTGTCAGCATCAGCCACCCGTCCTCGTGAGCCACCGCGTTGGGAATCCTGCTGTTGGACGCTGTTACGATCAGAATCTGAGGGACGATTTCCGCTTGTGGGGGCATTTGCAGATGCACTACCGTCCTGTGGCCGATTCGCGGTTTGCCTGTCCCGGCGTTCGCCGCCGGCTCTGGATTGAGCGTCGGCACGGCGCTGCTGATTTGCCGCTGAGTCTGTCTGCTCATTGGGATCACTCAATCGCCGCTGGCCCGCATTGCCGAGACGAGCAACTTCGTCATTAACCTGCCTAATCAGCTCATCGAGCTGTTGTCGGGCCAGACGCAGCGATTCGGCTTCGTCGCCGAGCACATTTCCGGCAGCCTCTTCGACACTTTTCCTTAGGTTTTCGATACCCTTTCCGGCCCGTCGTTCAATCTCCTGTGCCTGCGGCAGGAAGTTGCGTTTAAGCAATTCACCGGTTGCTTCAAGCGCTCTATCAATATTGTCAGTGCTTGCCTTGCGCAACGTATCGTAGAGCTTTCTCGAAAGCAGCGGCTCGGAAGTCTCCGCCTGCTCGCTCACATTTTTCATCTGGCCAATCAGCTCTTCAGTACTCTTTCTCTGCCCTTCGACCCGCTCCGCTATTTCGCGGTTCACGCCGGAATCCGTGAGTGTCTTTCGTTCCGAATCTATCTGCCGTTTTATCTCATCGGCTATTTCTTTTTGACGCTGGTCAAGCTGCTGCGCCTGGTCACGCATATTGCGCATCTCCTCGGCAAACTGACTGGATGTACTTCGCCGAAAATCGTCACGCATCTGCTCCAGCTCACGCTGTGCACGCGTAGCCGAAGTGACGGCCCTTGAAACCATTCCCTGCTCCAGTTCCTCAGCAGACCGACGGATTCTTGACCGGCTCTGACCGAGTTGCTCTCTTGCCTCGGCCATACGCCGGCGATTCTCAGGCCTTTCCATTCGCTGCTGGAGCTCGTCAACGTCTCGAAGCGCTTCCAACTGTTCTTCTCTCAGACGCTTGAGTTCGCGGTTAACCTCCTGCTTCTGCTGCTCGGTCTGGGCCTGCCGAAGTGCCGCCTGAGCTTCTTTGAGCCTGTTGCTCATTTCATTCTGCCGTCTTGCCAATTCGCGAAGCCGCTTAAGAACCTGAAGATCCTCACGCTGAGCCGCTTGCTCCCGGGGCTGGGCCAAACGTTGTGTCTCGTATCGGTCCTCTCTTTGTCTGAGCTCCAATTGCTGCAATTGTTGCTCGGAGCGGGCAGAGGCACCGTTATTATTTCTGCCGGAGCCCCGGCCGCGTGCAATTTGATGCTCGCGTTCTCTCAATTTGAGCAGCTCTTGATAAGCCAACTGTTCCGCGGCCAAAGCCGGTGTCAACTCTGTTGCCGAGACGGATTCCACCGCCTCGGTCAGATGCTCCAGCGATGTCTCCATATGCTTTGTAGCTTCCTGCAGCGTTTTAATCGCGGGCGGATCTTCAGTCTGTGTCAAAGCCGACTGGGCTTGCTGCAACGCATCAGCTTGCGACTTGCGGACGACATCGAGGTCCTCTTTGTGGTCATCAACTCCACCCGACCGATCTGTCTGCTGCTTAACATTCCAGGTAGCGCTAATAATCTGCTTCTGCAAGCGAGCGAGCTGTGCGCCTTGCTGGCCCTGCTGCTCACCGCCTTGTCTTTGGTTCTGATTGCGCTGGCTTTGGGATGACTGGCTTTCGCGGAATACCTCCTCGAAGTGGCGTATCTCCGCAAAGTACATATCGCTAAAGGTTCTGCGGGCCTTGCCGTCCGGACCCATATCGTCGGCCCAGAAGTAGTACGTCAGCAGCTGAGCCGGCTGGGTGTTAAGCTCTTCCAGCGCCAGCAGGTGCTGAACCTGTTGATTCTCATTTGATACCGCCGACTGACTCAGCGTGATGTCTCTGCTCTGCGTGCCTGCAAGAGTGTAACTTAGCCCATAGGCGGTCACGCCATAGTCATCTGAGACCTCAGCTTCTAAGTTCAGCTCCTCCAAAGGCGACGCCAGCACGTCACGATTGGGAAATATGGGCTTGAGTTCGGCGGGTAGGTTCTTATGGACATCAATTACAAACCGCGGCGGCATCTTGTTCGTCAGCCCCTGAGCATCAGCTAAGTGCAGCTCATATCGTTGGTTCTGCGTTGCGGTGATTGAAGTGGTATAGATGTTTCCGCCATTGGCGGACTCATCATCGGCGCTTAGACCGAGAGCGGATTTGTCTTTGGCGACAAGCTGGGCCGTAGTCACCGGTTTGTTGAGAGTAAAGACAAAAGTAACCGCGGAACCTTCAATTACACTGACCTGCCGTGTGTTTTTGATGACCTTTTCGGGCAGTTTTGTATATGAAGGATACACAATCTTCGCATCGGCTCTTTGGAGCGCAGGGTGCTCATAGGCACTTATTCTATAGTCGCGCGTACGCCTGCCCGCGTACTCGATATGGTAGAGAAGGTTGTTATTGACCTCTGGAATAAGGCCGCCAAACACAGGATCGTCAAAGTTCTTAGTCAGGGTGATTTGCTGCTTGTTCTGTTCAGATAGGCCGACCCACAGCTTTGCTTCCGGCGGCACTCGCCCGTCAAACCGTGCCAGTATAACTACTGCCGTTCCTAATTCCACGGTGGTGTCTCCCGGACTTACAGTGATATTATAATCTCTGCCGGCCAGCACACCTCTATTGATTGTGAACAGAGAAGGTGTAGATGGTAACAGTTGTGAAAGTGACATGATGATAAATGATAACGCTGCAATTCCACCAAACTCTGTCAACAAGAGCTTCTTCGATGACACGCTTCGCAGCCAGTCGTGTTTAGTCGCATGTCTAAGAGCTTCACCGATGACCCGTTCCTGAAGATAACCTAATTGACCACCGAATTTTTCCGGCTTTTGCTCTATCGCGGCTAATAGCAGCGCCTGCATATCAGGATGTTGCCGTTCAATGTTTCGGGCAACGGCCCGGTAGTCCGGGTGCATGTGACTAAATTTGTATAAGGCCAAGACCGTCGCCAGCACAGTTGAGATGCATAGTGCCCAGTTTGCGACCGGCGATCTCCATCCCCAGAGCCAATCAACGCCTATCAGACCGATACCTATAAGTCCCAAAACGAACCAGTAAGCTGCCAATTTCCACGCTAAATGCAGACGCCTTCGGCGATTCACTATTGGTCGGAGTCGTTTGCGAAGAGCTTTTTCAATCATTTCTGTTCTCCCTAAATAGCAATATGCAAAATTGAGGTTAGGCATATATTATTTAAGAAAATCAGGTTTTGGATTTTCTTAAATAATCAAACAACTGCTTGCCACACAACAATTTACTGTTTGAAAAAAAGATTAAAAGACAATTTTTTCTTTTCAAAGTATGCCTAACCTTGATTTTGCAGAAGCCTTATTAGAAGGCGGACGGGTCAGCCAGCCCGCCAGCCAGATCTCAATTAACGACACAGCTAACAATGCAATAAACACCCACCACCAAACTTTCTGTTCATATTCCAATCCGGCAAAGCTGGTATGACGCTTGGCCTGCGAAGTCCGTTCGACAGCAACGCTTGAGGACGGCTTGAATGAAACCCCGAACTTTTCAAGATCTTCGATTGGCATGGCGGCTGTTTGGCATTCCTTGGCAGGTAGGTTAACCGCAAAGAGCTGATTCCCTGCGGACGACTCAATGGTATAAATTCCCGGCAAGTCCGTCTGAGTAAAGACCTGTTGGCCGGCATCCAGACTAATCAGGGAATTACCGGGTTTGCGAATCTGCAAGTTCGCTAGCTCCAACTTCATTGACTGTGGTATTGGTATATGGTCACCTACGAAATACTGTGATTGCTGTCCTGTACGGACTCCGCCGTACTCAAGGATTGAGTAAAGCAATGGGACAAATTTGGATGAAAGCGCGAGCTGGCTATCTGACGGGTGCCAGCCGCAGGTCAATACGAGCAGCGACCCTTTACCCACAGGCAGCTCAACCCAGGCGGGGTCGCCGCTGTCGAAACGAGCTAACACCCGGGCGTCAGGCAAATCCCCAATATTTATCCGTCGATATTTCCAGAAGTGAATCTGGGTGAAGTCTCCAAAGCGAGGTTCGGAGAAAGGCCTCAGCAGCGGATGTTTGAATTCAATCTGGCCGAGCATGGCGTATCGGTCAACATCGGCCTCCTCAGATTCGATGGTTTCAATACCTGCAATGTCTGCAAGGGTTTTGGCGTCCTCGATGGATTTCATAACCAGAAGTAGCGTACGGCCCGATTCGAGGTATCGGCGCAAGCGCCGAAAGGTGTCCCTCTCGGGAGAAACGAGGTTCTCCTGGTTGATAGCATCGGCGGTAATGATCAAATGTGCCGTCTCAATGTCTGTAGTTGCGATGGTCTTGTTGCCTGGACGGGAAATGACACGAGGCTTGAGTGCGCCGGTGTCTCCAAAGGCCCGCCGAACATAATACAACATTCCCCTAAAATCGTTGGGATCGTCGCTGCCTATGTAAAGGATATTGACCTGCTGCTGTAAATAAGGTGCTAAATAGAGGGTATTGTCAAAGTCGTGGTCGTCGCCCGTCAATATCAGCTTCCGGGCTTCTGACCTGTCTGCCCGGGCTGGAGCACGCACGACAATACTATGACCGGGTGGCACATAAACATCTGCAGCCTGGCTTGAAGTCTTTGCAGCCGTCTCGTCGGCCCAGCTCAGTTGAAATCGCTCTGCAATAGCATTGGATGAGTTGGTTATGCGGATGCCAAGGGGGTTGTCATCAGCGTGACTACCCAAACCAGTGTGGTCCGTCACTAATTGTAATGCTGCATTAGTTGTGCCCTGGCACCGAACCAGCTTAACCACTAATTCCATCTCTTCAGGCCATTCGTAGGCGTGCATCGCCTCAAGGTCGCTGCCCTCTTGCAGATCGCTGATAAGCACCACCTGGCGCATTGTGATAGATTGTTGGCCGTCATTGACTTCATCATCTTCAATAGCTTCTGCAGCGCTTACTAATGCGTTGCCAAGATTGGTTAGGGCCCAACCTGGTGACAGTTTCGATATATGTTCGATTATAACTGACTTACGCTGAGTGGGATCCAACGTCCCCCATTGTTCGAATCCCATTTGTGTTTTTGTGCTCTGATCGAAGCTCATAACGCACAATCGATCGGCTTGACTAACACCCTCCAATACCGACTGTGCCTCGCTGATTGCCTGGTCCCACATTCCGGCACGCCGCATGGATGCACTGGTATCGATTAACAGGACTATCCGCCTGCCGAGGCGGACCTGGTTCTCCACGGCTTCTCGTGGGAAAAAAGGACGCGAGAAGCCAAAGGCAAGCAGGCACAATATTATGCACCGTAAAATCAAAAGCAGCAGGTTTTCTATACGGCTGCGGTTCTTGAATCGCGGTATTGTAGTACGCAAGAACATCAGTGAGCTAAACGTTATGCGCTTGCGCGTGTGACGGCGAATCATATGCAGTACGATCGGCAAACCGACCGCGGCGATACCTGCCAGAAATAATGGATAAAGGAAACTCATACCTTAGTCCTGACTTTTGAACCACTTCTGTACCTGACCCGTTTTCTACGGCGCATCCGGTCCTGCAAAAAGTCCAGCAGAGCCAGGTCAAACGGGCGATCTGTTGGGAACAAATGGTAATCGATCCCAAGGTTTTGGCATGTGGACTTAGCTTTAATCAAATGATTGCCCAGCATACGTTTGTAACTTGTCTGGGCGTCGGACGGATCGACGTACATGTTGCGCCCGCTCTCTATATCCTGGAAGATTGCCGGCGAATCAAAGTCAAAGTTCAGCTCGGACGCATCCAGAACATGAAACACCACAACATCATGGCCGCCCGCGCACAGATAATTCAAGTCTTGTTTGAGCCGGTCAATCGACGTTAGCAGATCAGAAATCAACACGAGAAGGCCGCGCCTTGTCAGCGTTCCAGCTATGTGCTGCAGCGGCGGACCCAGGTCGGTGGCACTACCCTCGGGGGATGCCTCCAACGCCAGCATTAAGCGTCGCAGATAACCTGACCGGTTGCGCGGCACTAAATATTGCCTGATCTGATCGTCGAATGTCGCCAGGCCGACGGCATCTCCCTGAGTAAAGAGAAAATAAGCTAACGTCGCGGCCAATGTGCCGGCGTATTGCGACTTGGTATAGCCTCCGGAACCGTAGCCCATTGATCGGCTGTGGTCAATTAGCAGGTGGCAGCGCAGGTTCGTCTCATCTTCGAATTTCTTGATGTAATATCGATCACTGCGAGCATAGAGCCGCCAGTCAATGTAGCGGGGGTCATCGCCAAGGGTGTATTGGCGGTACTCGGTGAACTCGACCGAAAAGCCGTGATAGGGACTTCGGTGAATACCCTTCCAGAATCCCTCAACGATTACTTTGGCCCGCAGTTCCATCGACTTGATTCTCATCAGCGAGGCCGGATCGATCATACCCCCTGCTTTTGCAGGGGAAAGCTTGTCCCCGCGCGGACGGGGAGCATTACTGTTAGTGCCATCCAAGTTTGATGCTGCCGCCTTACCTTTCATTTGGTGTTTCTCTCTTTGACCGATTTCAGCAAACGATCGACGAGATTTTCAATGACCACGCCCTCGGCCTCGGCGCGGTAATTGATCAATATGCGATGTCGAAGCACCGGATAGGCCAGTGCCCGTATGTCCTCGAAACTTACGTGCGACCTGCCGTAAAGCAGTGCTCGGGCCTTGGCGCCAAGCACCATATATTGCGACGCCCGCAAACCGGCTCCCCACATGACCCACTCGTTGACGAAATCCAATGAATTATCCGGGCCCGGACGCGATGCCGCTGCGATCCTCACAGCGTAACGCACCACATCCTCGGCGACAGGTACCTTGCGCACTACGCCGCGAAACCGCAGCAGGTCTTCGCCGCTGAACACCTGCTTAATAGGTTCGGGCTCGGTGGTGGTAGTCTGGCGAACGACCTCAACCTCCTCATCTTCCGGCAGGTAATCAATCAAGACATTGAACATAAACCGGTCGAGCTGCGCTTCAGGCAGTGGATAGGTGCCTTCCATCTCGATAGGATTCTGTGTTGCAAAGACAAAGAACGGCTCGCTGAGCGCATGGCATACACCTACAGCGGTCACGTGGTGTTCCTGCATCGCCTCGAGCAAGGCCGCCTGTGTTTTGGGAGGTGTGCGGTTAATCTCGTCGGCAAGAATCATGTTGGCAAAAACCGGGCCCTTTACAAAAACCATCTTTCGCTCTCCGTCGGTCTGCTGAAGGATTTCAGTGCCGGTAATGTCGGCGGGCATAAGGTCCGGTGTAAACTGAATGCGTTGAAACTTCAGGTTAAACAGCTCCGTGAGCGATTTGACCAGCAGTGTCTTGGCCAGACCAGGCGCACCGGTAATCAGACAGTGTCCCCCGGAAAGCACTGCGATAATCAAATGCTCGATAACATCTTCCTGGCCGACGATTACTTTTGAAAGCTCAGCACCGATGCGCTCACGCGCCCCCTTGATCTGTTCGACAGCCTGTCGTTCAAATTCGTATGTCTTGGTAGCCAAAGTCGTTTTCCTTTCAATGAGTCATTGCGTAAAACACTATATTGATTCCCAGCGGGTATGCCTTCTTCTCTGAAAACTCACGAAAATACCATTCGTCCTCGCCCTCGCGTTCCCATCCGTCACCAAGGTCGGTGTTGTGACAGATAATAGACATAATCCGGCCTTTGTCATCATAGATGGCCTTGTAGTGTGGCGTGCTGGTATCGGAGCGGCGAGTTTCCCAGGTGATACCGTAATTTCGCCCTTGAAGAGCAACGTCGATGCTGGGAATCTGCGGCTTCTCCTTGAGGTCAAATACGGCATGGAAGATCGGGTGGCTCAGATTAAGCTCGCGCGGTTCGCGTTTGGGAAACACCCGCTTGATTTCACGATAGAAGTTATACCACTCATCTTCACCCCAAAAATCATCGACCATTAGAAATCCACCGTTCAGCAGGTAACGACGGAGAATCTTGACCTCTTCTTCGCTGAAGACCAGCCGGCCGGGCTCCACGATGTAGATGAAGGGGTAGTCGAAAAGTTTCGGGTCCGTCAGTTCGAGTACCACTCCGTCAGGATTAACTTCCATCGAAGTCAATTGGTGCAGGCGGAAGGAGAAGTTCAAATCGCTGTCGGGGTAATCCGTTGCCCAGTTGCCGCCGCTAAAGCCGCGACCGTAATCACGTCCGTAATCACCTCTAAAGCCGCGACCAGACCTGCGACCAGACCTGCCTCCATATTCACTTCTGCCGTATCCGGACGCAAACCGGATTCGCACGAATGTGAAGACATCATGAGAAAACTCCTTGTCGGGCTCCCAATCGGGTACACTCCTTCGATAGGAAGAGCGTCGATCGTAATATCTCTGTGCGAACACCACGCTTACTCCAATACATGCCATTATCAATAGAATAATGAACCACTTTGTTTTTGTCATGGTGCTTTCTCCTGCACTATTTGCAGCTCACCTTGATCATTCGATGTGGACTTGTATTCCGATTTGTCGGGCTGGGAGTTTTTGATTAATTTCAACAATAGACGATGTGCCTGGCGAAAACGTGGTGCATCCGCCAGGGCCTCGAGCACATATCGCTTTGCAGCGACAGGGTCCCGCTCCGCAAACAACCGCGCCAGGCGGTAGTTGACATCTGCCGGGTCAGGGGGATCCAACAAAAGCAGACGCCGATACGATTCAATAGCCTGGTCGTTTTGGCCGAGTTCTTCGTTGGCCCGGCCCACGCACCAATGAACAATCCCTAACATGGGATAGACCGCGAGATACTTGTTTCCATTCTCAAGGACCGCACGCCAGTTCTTCTGCTCCATAGCGATTTCCATCAGACGTACGTAGGCATCCGCCGCGTCGGCCGAGATAGTGACTAACTTGTTGAGCACTCGGCATTCCTGTTCGGTCTCGGAGAGTTTGCGATGTACCTGGGCAAGGAGACCATAAGCGTTACTCTCGCCGGTATAGTTCGGGTAAATGGAGATCAGCTTCTTGAGCGGTGTCTTGGCCTGTTCCCACTTTTCGTCGGCTAAAAGATGGTTGGCATATAGTGTCAGGGCCCAAAAGCTGTTGGGGTGCTTTTCCAGCCATTTGGCTAATGACTCTGAGTCAGCAGGATCGACTTGTTCGTTTTCGGGCTGGGCCCAGTCAACATTCCGAGCCAGACCCTCGGCCCGCTTTCGAGCAAAGGCCTCAAATTGTTTTTCGATCTTCTCGATTGGGGCCGCCCGCCTGGATATGACGCTGTTGATTTCTTCGCCTTTAGCCAGGTCGGCAAGGATGGCCTTGATGGACGCCTGGCCGAACTGTTCGACAAGAAACTCCACCACAAGCGAGGATTCGTAGTAGGCAAACTGCAAGTGCATTGGCGTGCTTGGACTCAAAAACGCACTGCTTAGCTTGCTAATCGGTGTTAATTCCCCTCCAAGGATCATTTTGCGATACTGTGGATTGATATGCTGGCCACAGGCGGGATTACGCTGCACTTCTTCATATACGGAAATCCCTTCACTGAGCCAGCGCGGCATTTTGTTACGCGTCAGATTAAGTGTGACCACATGACAAAACTCGTGCCACAAGATCGACTCCCAGTTGACTGCTCTCGAAGCCCTGGGACTGTTGGCAGTGATAACATTACCAAAACACACCCCAAGGAATCCGTCCCCGCCGGGCATACCGAATGTGCGCACAGCGAAATCCTGCTGATTAGGGAACAACTCCAATGTAACGGATTTATCCAATTCGAGGCCGTATTTTTGGCAAAGCTCCGACTTGGCCTGCTGCAACAACTTCAAGACCCTGTCACCATATACAGCTGCTTCGAGCTCGTCCATTCGAATGATGAGCCTATCTGCGGTCAGCGTTTTGAATTTGGACATGTTGTCGCGCAGATTGACAAGGTTGTAGGCCATAACATTGTATTGGTCCGCTTTATAAACCTCGTCGGCCAGGGTCCAGCCTTCGGATACGTCACCCAGTCGAAGCAGGTCCTGGGCCAGTTGAATCTTCGCCGGCAGATAATCCTTATCGAGCTGCAGCGTCTGACGCTGATAAGCAGCGCCTTCAGTAAACCGATAGTTCTGCGACAGCTTTCTTCCGATTAGATAGTCCGCCCGAGGATTAGTCGGCCAAAACTTCAGCGCATTAGTGCGGCAGGTATCGACCGCATTGGGCTCATTACCCAGATGGGCTAAGACGCAGCGGTATGCCCAGGCCTCTGAGTGCCACGGATTGACAGCAGCAGCCCGGTCAAGCAGCTTGCCCGCCCCGGCATAGTCTTCGCAATCGATTTGGTGTTCGGCCAACAGCAACAAGGCGGGCACATGATTGGGATTCAGATAAAGGGCCGCATCTAATGATTTGACCATTGATATCCGGTCACTATGGTAAAATGCCTTGGCCAATCCGCAGTGCATGTCCGGGTCGTCACTGAACCGTTCGAGAGCTTTACGATACTGATTAGCAGCTAACTCGTAGTCTTGCTTGTCCAGCGCAAGTGCTCCGGCTGCAAGATAGGCTTCACGGCAATTCGGGTCAATCCTCATGGCCCGGTTAAAAAGCTGCTCCAGAACAATTCGAGGTTCGGATCCAAGCAGCAGCAGTGCCTCTCCCAGGGCGACCAGGTCCGGAGGATCCCAGAATTCAATTTTGAACGAGCCGCCATACCGGTGGATTTTCGTCAGCATTTCAGAAGCACGGTTGGTCTGGCCGCAATATAGATTTGCTGTATGCCCGAGCTTTAATAAGCGAATACTTATTGGATAACGTAGCAAGGCGGTCTCAATTTCCTTGGCGGCCTGGTCATATCGGCCCAGTGCTATCAGCGACTCGACCATCAGAATCAACAACTGTCTTCTGCTCCTGTACGTTCCATCTTCGATGGCTTTTCGGGCTGACTCAAGGCATTGTGTATATTGACCGGCCTTGAATTGTTCGCGGGCTGCGTCAATATCTGCAGCTCGTACTGGCCCGTTCAATCCTACTATGAATACGACACAGGATATCATCAAAACCGAATAGCTTTGGCGCAAGATATACTTAAAAAAGGAAGCCATATTCTTTCTATTAAACTGACTACATGTGAAAATTTCTCGTTATGTAATCCAGCTCGTCCGGTATATATGTCTTTTGCCATCGTTGCAAAAACTGGGTTTTTCAGTATTGCAAATATTATAGCTGATATAAAGGATTGCGTCAACCTGATGTGTACACGCGATTGCCCGTTTTGATTTGTGGTAATGAATTTGCTTGTGCTTTCTATGCAAGACAAGAAACTTATTCTATCACTCTTTCCCGGCTATTTGGCCGACCGAGCAATTGTTTGATAGATTTCCAGAGCCTGGCGATATTCGTCGAGGGCTTTTTCGGGCAAGACGCCTTCGTTGCGCTCAATCTGCTTCTGCATCCGCTTGATGAGAAAATCGACTTCTGCCTTCCGAGCCTGCAACGGCCTTCCCTTGACCTCCACATGAAATGGCGCGGTGTGGGCGAAACGACTGCGTCCGTCCGGCCGACGTTCGAAGCAACGAATTGCTATCCATAAAGAAGTCGCAACATCTATGTTTTCATTGATTCTGCAGGAATAGGCGCCCAAAGACCCTGATTTATCGGGGTTCCGGGCCTTAACCGTCTTTGCAACATGGCCATTGACCACAATCTCTATGCGCTCCAATGGGTAAGTGCTCGGTGGTTGGAAAGCTTTGGTGACCCAGTACAGCAAGGGAAACGAAACGTTCAAGTCCTCGGCAAGCTGCACATTCGGTAGCTCTTCCAATGTTCGATGTACGTGAGTATCTCCCGAGTACCAGCCAAGCTGGGCCATGTTGATCCAGCGTTTGAGGGAAATCACTAACTTGACCGGTTCGGAGCCAACATTCACTGACTTTGTTTGCGGGAAATACTCCTTTCCTCGCTCCGCAGTTATCTTATACTTGCCCGAAGTCAATCTGGTAGAAACTTTGGCGGACTGTACTTTAGTCCAAGCTCGCTAAGCAAAAAAGCATGGTAATGGACACTTTCCTCAATCTGCTCGCTTAGCGGAGTAGCTAAGCCATGACCGGTTTCCGAGCTGGTTCGCAGCAGAATGGGCCGGCCCGATGAAGCTGCCCCCTGCAGCCGGGCGGTCATCTTGCGAGAGTGCATCGGATCAACCCGCGGATCATTGGCGCCGGTCGAAAACAATATAGAAGGATAGACCGTACCGTCCTTGACATTCTTGACATTATGGTATGGCGAATATGCGTATAAAGCCCGAAACTGTTCAGGAACCTTTACAGTGCCGAATTCAGGGATATTAAACTCCCCATTGGGTGCAAGTTCCACCCGCAGCATGTCGTAGATCCCAACAAAAGAAATTACGACCTTGCACAGTTTTGGATTTTGGGTGATCATCGCCCCCATTAACAATCCACCATTGCTCCCGCCGATTATCGCGAATTTTTCAGGTTTAGTGTATCCGGCATCAATCATATATTGCATCACGGCGGCAAAGTCATCAAAGACGTTCTGCTTGCTGGTAAGCATGCCTTCCTTATGCCACTGCTCGCCAAATTCGCCGCCTCCGCGAAGGTTAGCTTGTGCATAAATCCCGCCCTGATCAATCCACACACGTCGCAGAGCACTGAAATTGGGTTTTATACTTATTCCGTACCCGCCATAGCCTGTAAGTAATACCGGATTTGAGCCATCCAGCCTTACTCCCTTGCGGCGAATTATATTGACGGGCACTCGGGTCCCATCTTTAGAAGTTGCGTACTCACGTACGACCTCACAATCGGAAAAATCGACAGGCGATTGGGTAACAAGGGCCGTCTTACTGGTTATCTCTTTATCGGGGCGAAATAGATACCAGGCAGACGGATCAAGATATGAAGAATTACGATAGAGAATATCGTCATTCTCCAAGGCTACAATTTGCCCTACATTAGACACCGGGAGAATTTTCGGCCCTGCCTGTTGCTGTCCCTGGTAGTCGAAGACGCGGATATCAGAAGGTCCGCCAAGCTGGTAGGTAACGTATAGGTGGGTTGATGCAGCCACCATCGGGGGATGGCCGTAGAAATCGGAAACGATAGTATCTTTACCTTCAGGAACAATTACTTCCGCTTTCTCTAAAGAAAAATCAACTAATGATACCTTCATTATTTTGCCCCGAGGTGCATCAGCCCGAGATATCAAAAACAGTGTGCCATTAGTGCCAAACGTTGCCTGGACTATTTGGTCATCGTAATCAGTTATTTGCTTCCATTGTTCTGCCGGCATACGAATATAGTGGGCGAAACGTCCACTGTCACCATATTGAACGGCTGCCAGCACGTTCCCGGAATCGGCATCCGTTTCGAGAATAATTTCCGCTATCCGGGGGAAGTCCCTGCCAATCTCGTAATTATCTTTATCAGGTGATGCTCCCATTTTGTGGAACCAAACCTGCTGGTAGAAATCCATATCTTCGGGCGGACGCTCACCCTCCAGCGGATATCGGGTGTAGTAGAAACCCGAGCCGTCTGGTGTCCAAACAAGGTCGCCTCCGGCGGTACCACCGTTGACACGGGGAATGACTTCTCCGATTTCTTTGCCGTTCTCTGCCTCATAGATGTGCACGTCTCCACTCTCGGAGCCACCGACCGAAAGCGAAACGGCGAGGAGACTACCATCCGGGGATGGTACGTACCAGTCGATGGATGTTGTGCCGCCTGGGTCGATTTTCGTTGGATCAACGATGATTCGCTCGGACTGCGGCTCTTTTGCCGAAGGCATTGCTACCAGAAACGGCTGCTCCAGTGGTGGCTGCCGCTTCATAGAAAAGAGGGTCCCTTTGCGCCGGCAAACTGAGTAATAGCTAACAGACTCTGCCGTTAGTATCTCAGTAATCCGTTCACGAAGCTCTTCGATAGGGGGCAGATTGTCCAATATACTTCGCGCGTAAGCATTCTGCTTATTGCTCCAGGATTGCACTCGCTCATCATTCCAGTCTTCAAGCCACTGATATGGGTCGATAACCTCCACACCATGATATTCGTTTACAACCGGTATCCGGGGAGTTTGAGGCGGTCCAAACGCGGCACAGCCACTCAGAACAATCAGCAGAGTATATACAAGTTTTGCGTAGCGCATCGTCAATTCCTTTCATTTGAGAAGGTTAATTTGAGAAGACATTCTTTATATCCAATTCTACCCGCTTGTGTTTCTCAGGACAAGGCCAAATCCTTAGTCCCGCACAGGAGTAAAGACAAGGGTTTCTACTGTTGCAATGACGTGGCTCAGGCCTTATAATTAGCCCCGATAAATCGGGTTTATTTTCAAAGCAGAAAGGAGCAGGATTATGTACAATGTTAAACAATGTGTGCGGTATATGTGCAGAACAACTCTTACGGCAACCATAGGTGTAATCCTATTCGGTTTCCTGATAAGTCAGTTAGCTGCAATGGCGTGTCACGGGCTTCCAGCACGTGAAAACACGGCCAAGCCTGTCCTGAGCGGAGCCGAAGGGATGGCCGTGCCACAGGCCGACACCAAAGCACTGGCCGAGAAGCTAATCGATCTGGCCGATATTGATCGGGGATTATGCGCTGTCCTTGGTTGCGATCGTGACCTGCCTGTGCAAATTGTGCAATCTACCAACTTGTATGTACATGTGCGCGAACCTGAAAAAAACGCGGTTATCGCGCTGCAACGCCTGGTCGAAGAAGCGGGCCTCGGAATCAACCGGCTTCTCGCCGAGCGAGGCAGCCTGGACAAACTACCCTTTGCGGACAATATGGTCGACGTAGTCATCGCGACGCGTATCGGCGGCGATAAGCTTGCTCGCCTGTCTCTTTCCGAGGTGCTCCGAGTACTGCGGCCGCAAGGTTTGGCCATCATCTGCGCGGCAAGTGGCACCGGGACGCAGAATCTAAGGCAATGGGCCCAGGCCGGCAGCTTCGAGGACGTCAAGGTGTGGAAGGATGATCTCGGCACGTGGCTACACTTGTCCAAACCTCCCTTGGAGGGTGTCGATGAATGGACGCATTGGGAGCATGGCCCGGATAATAATCCCGTGTCCACAGATAAAGCTATCAGAGCACCGTACATGACGCAATTCCTGGCAGAACCGTTCTACATTGGGATGCCGGCCATCACGACAGCGGCCGGTGGCAGGACCTTCCTGGCATCAGGGCACATCGCCCACCATCAGCGTGAATGGAACATGCTTAACAAGCTGATCGCCCGCAATGGCTACAACGGCATCGTGCTGTGGCAGCGTGACCTGCCCAGGGGATATCTGGTGCACCGGTCCGCCTTCGTTGCCACCAAAAACATCTTCTATATGATTGACGGCGATAGTTGCCTCATGCTCGATGCGCGTACCGGTAGGGAAAAAGGACGGATTCGGATTCCCGGCCTGGAGGGCGACTGGAAGTGGATGGCGATGCAAGACGGCGTTCTCTTCGTTTTGGCCGGTGAAAAAGGGGGCGAGGCAAAGATTACCAAAGGAGACCGTAACTTCGGAGGCTGGAGCTGGGCGGACCTCAGTGTAGGATATTACCAGAGGCCGAGGGTACCGTGGGGATTCGGCCACAGATTAGCAGCGTACAGGCTCGATGGTAAGCGCCTCCTATGGCAACATAAGGAAGAGGCCCTAATTGACTCCCGGGGATTAGCTATACTTGACGGGAGACTCTTTCTGTATTGTCCCGATAATCATCTACGGAGCTTGGACTCCAAAACAGGGAAGGTCTTTTGGACGAACAGTGATTCCGAGGTTCTACGCCTCATCGAGGAGCCGGGACGTGGGCTAATTTCGACGCCGGGATTCCGCAGCGTCTGTATGGCCGTTGCCACCCCCCAGGCCCTCATCATCCAGGGTCAGACCAGGATGAACGTCGTGGCTGTCTCCACCAAGAATGGTAAGTTGCTCTGGCAGAAGAAGAAGATCAGCAATAATCCGAATGTTATCTTCTTAGACGGACTTGCCGTGCTCGGTATCGGCCGCGGAGGCAGCCACGTGGCCGTCAATCCGGTATCCGGTTCTGTGGTCGAGAATCTCAACTTCCGCAAACAGGCTTGCACGCGGCTCACGGCCTGTCCTGACTCGTTGTTTGTTCGCGGCGAGGGGACGCTTCGTTTCGACCGGGCGAGCAAGAGGGTGCTTATCGACGGAGCTGTCCGTCCGGGTTGCAACGACGGTGCCATTCCCGCGAACGGCCTTCTCTACCTCGGTCCCCTGTGGTGCGACTGTAACCTGTCGTTGATTGGAGCGATGGCCAAATGCTCGGCTGGTAACTTCCGATTCGACCACGTCGCCACCGAAGCCGAACGACTGCAACAGGCCGAAGGTAACTTGGAGAAGGTTGCCTCGTTAGAAGTCAAGGCGGCGGACTGGCCCACGTTTCGGGCGAATAACCAACGCACAAGCTCGACGGCCACCCGGCTCGCACGACCGAATGCTCCCAAGAGCACGCCTGCGGCGCCTTCCTGGACGTATGCTCCAAAACGGCCGCATGTACCGACCGCCCCCACTTCGGCTGGCGGACTTGTTCTCGTAGGCGGACAGGACGGTAAGGTCCGCGCCCTCGATGCCAGGACCGGAAAAATTCGTTGGGTCTTCGCCACCGCCGGGCCGATTAAGATGCCTCCGACTATCTGGGAATCTCGGGCGTACGTAGGTAGTGGTGATGGATATGTCTATGCCCTGGAAGCTGCCACCGGACGTTTGCTTTGGCGCTTCCGTGCAGCACCAGTCGAGCGGTATATCATGCTCTATGGGAACCTCTGCTCCACCTGGCCGGTCAGCACGGGTGTGTTAGTGAAAGACGGTGTCGCTTATTTCGCCGCAGGCATCATCGACTGCGACGGCACCTATGTCTATGCCGTTGACGCCAAAACTGGGAAGATCAAATGGCAGAACAATTCCTGCGGACATTTGAATCCCGAGCTCCGCAAGGGTGTCTCCGCCCAGGGGGGTCTTGCGATCCACGGCGATCAGTTGTTGATGGCTGGTGGGAACCAGGTCAATCCAGCCCGGTTCGACCTGACCACTGGCGAGTGCCTAAACCAATCGTTCGCCCAGGGCCAGCCGAAGGCGAATCACGGTAAGTTCGTCGGCGTCTTTCTTGGCAAATATCCGGTTGCTGGTGGCAGGGCCCTCTATGCTTCTGCAGAGAACGTGGCTAACAAAGATAGTTTCGTTGTCCATGACGGCCGGCGTTTCTTGACGCTGAACTTCGGAGGCATCCCACCGGCCTGGAACGACGATACTATCACATTGGTCAACTTCCGCGACGGTAAACTGACCTGCTGTGAAGCCGCCAAGGCAGCCGAGCGAATCAAGAAGGGATTCCCGCCGGCTGATAAGCCGGGTCAGCGCCGATGGTACACCTTGGCCAGTGCTCTCGAGCGCGACGGGGCCGTGCGATGGGTGTCCGACCTGGGTGAGCCGGAAAAATTCGAAGTGGTGTCACTGGCTATCTGTCCCGCCTCGGTCGTGGCAGTCGTGAAATCTCAGAACCGGATTAGGGCCCATCCGCAATGGTTCCTGGCGGCGGTCAATTCGCAAAACGGTACCCCGTATTGGTTCTGGCGCTACTCCCTGCCTTCCAAACCCCTGCCCGGCGGACTGCTGATTGGTAGAGAAGGCCAGGTCGTCGTAACGATGCTTAACGGTAACATTCGCAGCTTTGGACCACAGCGGCCACGGCAGCCGTAATCAGATAGAGCACGAGCAATACGAGATTGATAGGTAAATGAGAAATCCAAGTTTTGCGAAAAACTCGGGTTACAGATGTATTGATTAAGTCGCTGAAGGCCAAACATTTCGGTCTCGCGGCCTTCACATATACGATATCCATAAGGCGAATCGTAATCGGGTAAAATGATTGCGAGTGATCATGTGCGTAGATCCAACGCTACAACTTCGTGGTCTAAAATCGATGGCACGGTTAGCGAAACAATCCCGTCCTTGATTTCATAATCGGGGGTCTTATCGCTGACAAGCAGGTGGATCTTTTTTATTGTTATATTTCGAGGGATTTGAACTTGAACCTTTTGTTCACCGATGGGAATGAATTCTCGAAACGGCCCTTTCATCATCATTGGGTTGGTGAGATTAACCAGGTGAACGGTCATTGATTGTTTTTGCCGCCAAACGGTGACATCGAGGATGCCGGGACCACTGACTTGGACGGGCGGTTCTTCATTTACCGTCCAATTGATTACGTTTCGCAGAAGTCTTCCATGGTCCACATTCATGATCTCCCAAAACGTCCGGTCTATATCCCAGGGAATGTAAGCAATCCGGCTCTTGCCCAATTCTCGTAGATATACTTCTCGGATGTTAGTATTTGGCTTTCGGGGATAAACATGTTCCATCGGTAGATCGGGATAAGTAGGGATCAACGTAACGGGGGAAGGGAAGTCTAAGTTAGGTTTCACATCCAGTCGCCAAATCCCATTGATGATTCGGTATGCGTCTTCCAGCCCGTTCAAGATGGGATGAAACTGGCCCTTTTCCGAATCGCTTTTCAGCCTTAGATACGAATTCTTCATCGGGCCTTCGACCCGGTCGTTATAGGAGACTCCAAACAAATCGGCAAGACCGAAATCTCGCTGCCGTTTACCCTGTTTGTCATACAGCGACGTCTCGAAAGTGGCGACCAAACTTCCCCCACGTTGTACGTATTGCCTGAGTTGTTCACACTGTGATTCCGAAAGGGTGGCGATGTTCGGAAGAATTAATAATTTGAATGGCTTGAGATGCTCGGCGTCGAGCAGCCGGTCGTTCACCATCTCGAATGGTACACGCGCTTCAATCAGGGCATGATACATTCCCAACCCGTGACCTTTGCTTTGCTCCTGCCATCTTTGGCCCCCATAGTAACGGTCTGTTTGTTCCGAATAGACCATCGCCACGCGGGCGAGCGGCGCAACGTTCCTCAAATACGGTTCGGCGCGATAATGCCATTGGTAGATTTTTTCAACCACCTTGAGCCAACGCCTGTCGTAGAGTGTCCCTGAGAATTTAACAAACCATGGCCGTAGATTGTTGGCGATCCCTTCCACTACCCAAATTCGGGTTTCCGCCTCACTCTGCACGGAGTCCTTCCATCGATAACGTTCTTCCAATCCAATGCTGAATATGCCACCTATGGGTTTCATTCCCATCGTCGCGCGCAATTCTTTCGTTCGCTTCCCGTTCGACCAGGGAGGAATGACGCCCCTTCTTGCCTGATGATCGGTGAAGAAAATATCGGACAAGGCGCCTGTGACGATATTATCAGGAAAGCCGTTGGGAATATACCGGGAGGTGGGCTTGACCTCCCGGATTGTCCGATCCCACAAGAACCACAACTCTTTTAATAGCTTGATTCGCCACTCTAAGTATTTACGATAAGTTGGATCGTGACGATCGCTCGTTCGGGGCAGGTCCATCCCGGAAAACGACTTGAAATTCCGAACGCAATGCTCACAGTAGCAGGTTCCGTGACCAGCCCAGCGATTGGAGAAAATCCCATCTACCTCGTATAACGCTGTAATCTCTTTATGGACTCCGGTCATGAACTCGAAGTTGTATGGGCCGAGCGCGCACGTAACCCACAATTCGGGATTCGACCAATGACGCCGTTTTTGTCCCTTCGAATCGACGGCGATCCAATCTGGGTGGGCTTTATAGACGTTGTTCCACGCCGCGTGCGGGTCGGTGCGGGCGATCACTGCCATCTTCATTTTGCGACATCCGCGGACCAAATAACCGAACGGGTCAAAATCACCAAGCCAGGCGCTTCGATGGTGCAGGGGGATTTGTGTGGGGTAGTATGCGACCACGCCTCCAGCGCTTAAACAAGCGCCATCGGCGTGAATGCGTTTGAAGTAATCCAGCCAGAAATCCGGGTCGAACCGGCCGGGGTCGTTTTCTACCAAGACCAATTGCGCCCAACGCATCGGGCGGTCAAACCAGGGCTTCTGGTTCTCCTTCGTGGCGCCCCACGGCGTTCCGAGAACGGCATACGCCCCGGCAACTATCGAGGTTTTCAGGAAATCTCTTCGGTCCATGACTACTTTCTTCCTCTACATCAACTCATATTAGGGCATCTTCCATATAACACTTTGGAAAACAGTCTTAAGCCTCACAATTTGATATAATATCAAACACTTTCTATTAAATCATTAAAATTCACCCGTCGGCGTTGATATTCCTCAAAACCTTCAAGGACATAGTTTCAAGGAAGTGATAGAAGGAACGAAAACCGACTCGCCCCGAAATGAAATATTTGCCCAGCGTACAAGCCATGCGCTGCGGGATAACACTTCTCGAACTGTGCGAACAACTCGTTATAAGCTAATCCGCTACTTTGAACCCGGCAGGTTGATTGAATTTCCTACAGATGCTGTGCCACAGAGGGTGGCCGAACATACAGAGCGACCCAAAAGAAATATGGGCAGGAGGTCTGTTGTTCAACTCTTCGACTTGAAGGAGGACCCGCACGAACGTAATGATCTTGCCACATCACGGGAATACGCAAGTATCGTCAGGGACTTGTCAGATAGGCTTTGGCGTTGGATGGAGGATGTGGGCGACCCAATTCTCGATGGGCCCCTTGTCACACCATATTACAAGGAAGCCATGGAAGACTATCATCAGTTCCGACATCGAAGACGCCGTTAGTAGGCAACATAGCAAATTTCCAGATGGAAAATCAACAGGCGAATCGTCGCCGAACAAGACATAGTTTCCGCTGCGAGGATCGGGTGGGTGATGCCGAATGAGGAAAAAGACAATATTGCGAACGTAGAGAATACGCTCTATCCCAGAGGACGCTTACAGAGAGTCCCCAATAACCTCGGGTCTTTGGATGACTAATAGTATTCTAAGGCTCATGATGTCCGACAAAAGGCTTATCCATATAAGGATAGGGAGGCTTACCCGTCCAGAGGTATCGGTTTTTACCACGGTGGTCTTCCACGTCCCAGTACGGCCCTTCTGAAGTGATTTCTTTATGCAGCGCGATTAGTTTTTCCTTCATCTTCCGAAATCGGCCAGGCTCGTCTTTCCACCAGTCGCGCCTCTCCGTTGGATCTTTCTTGAGGTTTACCAACTGCCATCGAATAAACTTTGGGTTTCGAATAAAGTCGATAATTTTTATGCCATCCGGTACTGGGCCTGTACCGGCGAGGATCTTCCAATCATCCTCGCGCAGGGCATAGGAGTATCCCCCACGACCGAACCACATACCCCAAAACAGCGGACGCGGCCGCTTCAAAGCTTTACTTTCCAACGCCGGCAGAAAATTACTGCCATCGATCACACGGTCGGTGGGTACCTTCGCACCGGTGATAGCGCAGACGGTCGGAAGGATATCCGTGCCGTTGACGGGTTCGTTGACGACTATACCGGACTTCGTGTGCCCCGGCCACTGAAGCAGTCCCGGTACGCGAATGCCACCTTCGTGCAGGTGCCCCTTAGCCCCGCGGAGATTTGCGGGTGAGCCGAAGGAGTACCGCGCGCGGTGCTCCGGACCGTTGTCACTGGTGAAGAAAATAAAGGTATCATCTCTAAGATTATTTTGTTCCAAGTAACGCAGCAGATTCCCAAAGGCATCATCCAACTGGGCCAAGGCAGCGTAGTACACACGGGGATCACCGCTACGAGAGTTCTTTCCGTATTTCGGAACGTGTCCGTATGGCATCTTCTTCGCCGCCTTACGGGCTTCGTCAACGGGGAACTTCTCCTGGTATTCTTTAGGAGCCCAAAGGGCCACGTTTTCGTGGGTTTCGTGCGGTGCTATGTAGGCAAAAAACGGACGAGTTTTGTCGCTGCGATTGCCCAGCCACTGAGTAAATGCCTTGACCAGATGGGTCGCTGATCCCGAGGCGCCCTGGGAGGAGATGGTTTCGTCGAAACCGTGTTTTCCGGGAGCATCCTTGCCTTCGGTCTTAGTGTTGCTGAGGTGCCATTTACCCGCGTGAAAGGTGTCGTACCCGACGTGCTTAACCAGCTCCGTAATGGTGATTTCCGATTCCCGTAACGTTCGTTGCTTGTCGCGGCCCATAATATCATACATGCCTACCCTGTAAGGCATCCGACCGGTCAGCAGCCCTGCCCGCGCGGGAGAACAGTTCGGGGAAGCGGAATAGCAATGAGTAAACTTCACGCCTTCTTTAGCGAACTTGTCCAGGTTTGGCGTCTTCGTATATGGATTGCCGTAGCAGGCGAGATCCCCATAACCAATATCATCCGTCAGGATAACGATGACGTTTGGTTTTGTCCCGGAAGATCCGCGTTTCGATTCCACACTCGAAGCTAAACTTGTCCATACCGAAGCCGCAGTGCCGGCTCCCAAGAGCTTCAAAAAATCCCGTCGTTTTATCCGGCGCTGGTATCTGTCCTGCATATATTAATCTCCCTAATTTCATCAGCTTAAAAATACTACTTTCCTTCCGCTTCCCATTTCTTCATCAAGGCGATGTTCGCTTCAATACGCTTGGCATGTGCTATCCATTCACCGCCCCGACTTTGGATCCCATCTACATAAACCTTCATATCACTATCATACATTTCTATCGGCTCAGGCTTTTCTCCCTGGTCGCCCGTTTCTCGTATCCATTGATTCAGAATCCCACGCAATCTCTTTAGTACTCGCTGATTAGATGAATCATGTGCGAGATTGTGTAGCTCCCAGGGGTCTTTCTGAAGATCATATAACTCTTCTTTCGGTCGCTTTTGAGCAAAAATCAATAACTGATCCCGATTCAACTTTCCTGTCTTATACAGCCGCTGAAGCGACTTCATAATTTCCTTTTTATCTTTGTAAGCACATGGCTGCAGATAGGGTCGCTCCGGATAAAAATTGCGTATATATTTATATCGATTCGTTCGCACACAGCGAATCCGATCCACTGTTTCATCGCATCGATCCCGCGCCGAAACTATATACTCACGCCGCCTATAATTCTTTGCCAGGAAATCCTTCCCCTGCATCCATCTTGGAATCGCTATCCCAGCTAAAGCCAGCGACGTTGCCGCCATATCAATATGTACCACCATATCCTCGCGAATCGTCCCCGTCTTTAATCCCGGTCCTCGCACAATCAACGGCACGCGAATCCCTTCTTCGTACAGAAACTGCTTGCCCCGTGCGTGACTGATCCCGTGATCAGTTAAGAAAAAGATGTAAGTATTGTCATAGATGTCTTCGGCTTTCAGCCGCTGCACAATTGTTCCTACCTGAATGTCCGTGTTCATAACGGCATTGAGATACTGTGCCCAATCATCACGAATTACGGAGTCATCGGGATAATACGGCGGCAGCTTTACATCCGCAGGATTTATCGGCTTTGGCGTTTTTTTCGTTCGGCCCTTACCGCCTATCAATTGGATCTGCGCAAAAAACGGCTGCCCCGGCTTGCGATCCGCCCAATCGGTTCCATCATAAACACCCTTATTATAATCAAAATTATAATCCGTCTTACCTGGCCTACTTTTTCTGTTACCGAGGTATCCATTACAGGTATAATAACCCGCCTTTTGGAATAGTTCGGGAACGAGCTGGATATGTGAAGGCAAGTGAATTTTTTCCGTTCCCCGCCCGGAGCGATGTTGATGGGCACCGATACTTGTTTGGTACATCCCGGTTATTAATGCCGAACGAGACGGCGAGCATACCGGCGCCGTTACAAACGCTTTATTGAACTTCACTCCTTCGGCTGCCAGCCGATCCACATTTGGCGTCTGGATGGTCGTCTGGCCGTAACAACCAAAATGACATGACATATCTTCGACGATAATCCAAATAATGTTCGGCTTCTTCTTATCTTTGGATTCCCGCAAAGCGGGGTCCCTCGCATATATCTTACACTGTCGTGCTAACTCTAAAGCAACAATTCCCAAACCACATCTTGCCAACAACTCACGGCGGTTACATTTTTCTGTCATAGGATATACCTTTCTTTTTTATAAGATAGACTCTTATGGATAATTATATCGCATTCGGCATAGATGGCAAGAAAACAGTGGCGCGTTTCTTATGAAAACTGCTACATAGGCAAGTCGTTAATGACCAAAATTTGGCTTGCCCACTTGGCTTCGAGTTCTTTATAGGTGACTTGACAATGGTCGTTCCATATTGGGATGCTTCAGTAGCGTTCATTCTGCGTACATCAGATATTTCTTTCGGATTTTCAAGAACGATTTCAACTCCACCTGACAGTCTTTTCTGAGCCTTTCCCGCAAAAATTAATAAAAACTAGGGACAGCCACGAATGGCGGTGCCTTAAGGGAATGATGCGTAGAAACCTCCCTTATCGACAAGAGGGCGCTTATGAATTGGAAGATACCGCTCTTGTCGCAAAAAGAGAACAAGAACTGCCTTTAGAAGTAATTTCGTCAATCGGAGCATGAAACCTCCAATAATTATGAAAAAGACCGATATATGGCTTAAGGCACCGCCATTCGGGACAATCACCTATTTAAAATATGTTGATATTAGAATTATGGCAGCATAAAATCAGTTTAAATCGTGTTGAATATTTTTGTGTTAGAGCACTGAGTACTATCCTAAAGAAATGATCGATAAAGAAGACATTCGACGACTTGTACTTGAGTCTTTGACTCACGGCCATGTATCTCAATTTAATAATGTTTGCAACGCCGTAGAGAAGAAAGTCGTTGAGGAAAATCTTTCCCCGGGCAATCTAAAAGAGTTTCGTAAAATGGTTGATGAGGTTTTGTGGGATCTCATAATTGAACGGTTCGTTACATTTGGATCTGAGGATGGCAATGCTGAAGCAAAACATCCATTCATAAGGATGACAGATATTGGAAAACAAGCCCTTGAGGACTCAGGATACCATCTTTACGATCCAGAGCGTTATGTAACATTTGTTCAGCAGAATGTATCTGAAATAGATGATATTACTAAGCAGTACGCACTTGAGGCAGTTCGTTGTTTCAGACATGGCTTATTATTTGCCGCTGCTGTAATGATAGGTGCTGCTGCAGAAAAAGAACTGCTTGGTCTTCTTAATACAATAGTCATCTTGGAAACAGATCCTAAGAGAAAGCAGAAAGGCTTACAAATTCTTGAACGCGGTCGGCTTCCAGCTTTATTCAACTATATAGAGGAGTCCTTGAAAAGGGCTAAAATTCCCTATTCTATTCAGGAAGGCTCGATAACTCATCTAATGTCGTTTCAAGAAATGATAAGAGTACAACGCAATGAATCTGTGCATCCTAGTTCAGGTTCCGTCTCAAGGAGTTCTGTATATCTCTCGCTTCAAACGTTTCCGTATGCATTGGCCGTACTGGAAAGAATCCAAAGGTGGTTTGATTCCGATAAAACCGATGATCAAGTAAAACACTAATATTATGTTATCATCCGTTGTTTTTTTTATGAGTTCAGTGATATAGACATTAGTCATCTCACGGGGTAAAGCCAAAAAAAACACTTTTTTGGCCGTTTCTTTTTGACTTTTGTTTGTAAATATGTTATAATACGCCTATGTTCGCCTGCCCCTCAGGGGCCTGTCCATTAGGGGCTTGTCCCTTAGGGGCCAGCAGGCGAAGATTGCATGTCAGAATCTCGTAGCGCAGCGAAGACCCCGCACCAATTGAGCTTAGCTCACGACTAATTGGTGCTGGGCCAACCACCTCCCTCCCATACCACATAAGCACTTCCACCACCCCAAAACCGCAACGTCCGATAATATTGTAGCCGCTCACTAAACGCTCTACGCTATCCCTCCGCTCCACGATCCACGCACCACGAGTCAATCCTCACCGCTTCCATCCCCCCTAAAAAACAACTCCCACCCACACACACACACACACAC
>CAYQKF010000061.1:9376-29273 GCA_964417935.1 uncultured Pirellulales bacterium | reverse complement strand
GTAAATCGGTTTGCGTTTTTGTCAGTTCATAGTTTTTCATTTTTTTACCCTTTCAAAAATACTTGTCATTATCATTATCGTCAATCACAAGCATAATACTACACGCAAAATACCAGAAGGTCAAGGGAAAAATTCGATTTTTTTGAAAATTTCTGTAACTCTTTTGTTTGTAGATACTTACGAACGAAGATTTTTACCGGAAAATCCGGCTGGATAATTATGGATTAAAGTTTCTACTTTACGAGCTGAAAAAGGTAACGAGTAACGATATGGCCAAGGAAAAGCGGGTTACGGTACTACAGAGGCACAGGCGGCGGGGGCGGTGGAGGTGTGGCTGGCGGCGGAGGCGGCAATGTCGGCGGCGGCGGCGGCGGCAATGTCGGCGGAGGAGGCGGCAAAAGCAACTAAAGACTCCCTCGCCTTGCTTTTGGACGCAGTTGAAAAGGCGAAAGGTCTTTGGGAAAGTAAATGAAACAACTCAATTACGTACAGATTGAGCCGAGCAGAGGGGATTGTTTGAGAACAGCCCGTTTTCTGCTATAATCAAGGGTGATGGCACGTAAGCTCACAATTTTGCAGAGGCGGACATGCGAAATCTACCACTCGATGAAGAAGCCGAATCAGGCCAAGGCGTACAAGTTGGCTGGTTCTAAGTGCAGGGGTGCAACACTCATTGAGGAGGCGTCGAGAACCCTGAACAAACCACAATGCAAGGCATATCTGAGGAAATTGGGTCAAAGGGCCACTATGCGGGCCGAAAAGACTGCTGATGATATCATTGCCGAGCTTGAAAAACTGGGTTTCTCGAACATCAGGGACTATTTGAGCTTCAACAAGGGTGGTGTTAGCTTCAAAAGCTCCGATGAGCTCACAGAGGGCAAACTGGCGGCCTTAACGGAGGTCTCTGAGCATGTTTCAAAGAAGGGGCACAGATACATCCGTCTCAAGTTGCACGACAAGCTCAAGGCACTTGAATTGCTGGGCAAGAGGCACAAACTCTTTACTGAAAAGTTCGAGGGCACTTTAACTTTGGCCGGGGCCCTACACGAGGCGATGAAGGAGAAGAAATGATGGCAAATGAATCTTTGTCCCAGAATATCACAGGATGAAATCACCGAGTTTATGAGAGTATCTCACAGCGAAGCTGATGATAGCCAGCGATGCCGCCAAATAATAGCACAACTTTTATTCGACAAGGAACAATTCAAGCTCGAATGTGAGCGGTTGAGAAAGCAGGGGAAGGACTAATGTATGAAGAAACGGACGGCTTGGAAGATGGTTTGCAGCCATTTGGTGACATCTCAATCAAGGTGTTTGACTCTGTAGAATTAACTGGTCGAGGCAAAGTAAAGGTATTTATAGGCGAGATTGAAGAAGGTAAAGAATTTAAGATGTTGATGATGGCGGCTGAATTTCTGACGCATTTAGTTGCACAAAAGAGCAATGCCGGTTACGAAAAAGCACTCGACCTTATAAGGCAGGGAGCAATGACTTACAAGACAACATAAAGACCAGATTTATTGGATAGCATTAAAGAATGAGAATGAAAGAGCAGGAATAATGGCCGAGTTTGTTGAATCAATAGGAATAGCAATGATAATGCTTGGCTCGGTAGCGTTAATTGGTGGCATTTTGCAGTTTATCCGAGCCCTAAAGGATTAGTAAGGAGAAGGACTAATGGCAGAAAGTAAGCTATGGCTGAAAAGACTGCTGAAATCTTAGATTTCGTCAAGCGGGGGCGCGAGGATTACAGTTGGTTTATGACCCACGCCCTGGACGTGGACCCTAAGCATCTCTGGTCCAAGATGAGGGAGGTAAACGATTCGGTCCGGGACAATGAGAGGACGGCCGTCGGGGCGGGCCATGGATTGAGTAAAACTTATGGAGCCGGTCGGATAGCCCTGACGTTCCTGTACTGTTATTATCCATCGACGGTAGTCACTCTTGCGCCTTCGGCCCACCAGGTCAAGAACCTGTTATGGCGTGAGATACGGGCGGCCCACGCAAACGCCAGGGTACCTCTCGGCGGCAAACTTACGACAGTGATGCTCGATATGCAGGCCGAAACGGGTGTGATATGGTACGCTATCGGGATATCCACCCGGCCGGATACAGTCACTCAAGAGGCCACGCGACTCCAAGGGATTCACAACGAGCACGTTTTAATCATCATAGACGAGGGTGCGGCGGTCTTGCCAGAGATATGGCGGGCGATTGAGCATATCGGGGCGCCGTTTAAGAGGGTCTTGGCGCAAGGCAACCCTACGAGTAAGTTCGGTGACTTCCCCACGGCCCTGAGAGACCCCACCTGGCATCACATAAATATATCGGTTCTCGACTCTCCCAACTTCAAGACAGGCCGACAGGTCATCCCCGGCGTTTATGGCAGAGAGTATGAGACGCGAATCCGGCTCAAGTACGGCAAGGACTCGGACCCATACAGGGTCCGCGTTCTGGGGGGCATCTCGGAGAGGGGTGCTGAGGGTGCTTATTACGGCCGAAAGATGGCCGAGCTTGAGAAGAAGGGCCGCATAACTGATATGTTAGACCACAACCCGAATTATCCCGTTCATATAGTCGAGGATGTCGGCTATACCACGGCCATCGGATTTTTTCAGGTAATCGGAACGAACGTCAACTTCGTCAATTACTATGAGGATTCTGGCCGGGGTATAGAAGAATATGTTCGATTGTTTGACGAATACGAGAAGCAATACGGTTACAGATACGGTGACATATTCGTCCCCTGTGATATGGACTCGAACGCCACGCGGGTAATCACCGGCCAGACATCTCTCGATACGCTAAAGCGATTCAAGTTCAATGTTAAGGCTTTGCCCCGTGAGCGCAGCGTAAACGAAGGCATTGAGCGGACACGGCAATTTTTAGACGTATGCAGATTTCACAAGACAAACTGTGCACATTTGATAGAATGTATGCAGGCTTATCACGAGTGCAAGAACAAGCAGATGAGCACGGAAGATGCCCCGGTCTTTACGGGCGTGCCGGATAAAGATGGCACGGATCACGCAGCGGACATGGTACGATACGCCTCGATGGCGGTCAAAAAGATAAGCTCCGGGGGTATGACAGCCGAAGAATCTAAAGAGATATGGGAAAAGCACATTCGTAGGTAATTGAAAAGTTATGAAGTATGTTTCAATCATATTGGTTGGTTATTTGATAATTTCATGGAGAACCGTCGTGTCATTTTATATGTGGGTATTCAGTGGCCATAACGATAAGTGGTTGCCGTAACCGAAAACGAGCAGTTGAAATCACAGATTGAGTATTGGAAAGAGACTGCATCGGAGAGCATAAGATGAAAGTCATAAAGAGAGTAGAAGATTTGGTGGTTGGCAAGTGGTATAGTTTTACGCAAAGGCTGGGACAGGCTCCTCATTTGGTCGGCAATCACAAAATCAAATATGCTTATCCCGATACAAACGAATTTGAGGTTTCCACCTCTCACAACATCTGGTGCAAACTCAGCGACTTCGACTCCATCCTCGGGCCGCTTGATGTAGATGAAACTGATGCTCGGAAGGAGAAGGACTAATGGCAGCAGACAAAGATGTTACTAAGATACAAAAATTGCTTGGTTTGGTGCTTAGGAACCCGCCAACAAAACAGATTGTTTGTTCGTGGTGTGCCGGTACTGGGATAGTAAATTGCAGAGGAATGGTAAGTTCCGACTCCTGTCCGAAACAATCACGTCAAGAGAAGGAGGGGGATGTTTGGGTCAGGCAGGCAAGATTTCAACGACGATACAAACGAGTTGAATCTCGCACCTTGACCTGTACTCAAGTGGCGAGAAGGAATATCAAGGGTGCCGTTGACGCCGTTAAAGACGCTCAGAAGTGCTTGCCGATAAATGACTTAGAGTAAAAATGAGCCCAGACCGAGAGAATAACTTGACCAACCCTTCTGTATGTGCTACACTATGCTCATGGTTGAGAGACAAGTTTTTACGCGAAGGGGTTCAGTATCATGAGGAAGATTTCAAGCTGACCGTCCACGTCCACAACGGCGTTATCAATGATATGTGGATTGGAGACTTAGATGGTAATTGGCGGGAGCATTTCCGCCAGATGTAAAAAATAGTTCGGACTGCCTCTACAAAGAGATGCCCGATGGGATTTATCCTGTTGGGCTTTTTTATTTGGGAAAGTTATGGACGACAAGGAAAAAGACTTTGATAGTGCCTTCAACGACGCTTACGATGCGTGGTTTCCGTGGATTGCCGAGGCCCACAAGGATTTCAAGTACACCATTGACGACCCCTGGACCGCGGCGGACAGAGCGAAGTTTGAAGATCAGAACAGGGAGATCCTGAATTTCAATATCACCCGCCGTATCGTCAAGATGATCACTGGTTATGAGCGCAAGAACCGGTTGGCTCTGAAGATTGGCCCGCAGGAGGGCAGTGATGAGAAGGTAACATCTCAGCTCACCGGCCTTGTGATGCCGTTGATGGAGAACAATCACGGCTATGAGGTTATGAGCGACGCCTTTGAACTGGGGGCACTCATTACCGGCGCCAATCTTGTCGAGCTCTATTTCGACCGCCGGGGCGATATTCAGTTCGCAAGGAAACCTTACAACAAATTCCTCCTCGACCCTCACTTCTTCAAGCGCGACCTCTCGGATTGCGGCTACATAATCATCCATGAAGAGGGGATGCTCATCAGCGATGTAAAGACATTACTACCGGGCAAAGAGGAGAGAGTGGAGGAGTACGCCAAGATGGCCGGCGGTCAGGAGCTCCCCTTCGCCGCCTATCGGGGCCGAGACGATGATAAGAGATGCAACTACTCGACCTTCTGGGAACAAACTACGAAGAAGGTCAAGTACTTAGCCAATCGTCAAAGCGGCAAGCAGTTTATCTGGACGGGCAAACAGGAGGAGCTGGATGCGGTACTTTCACAATATCCGCTTCAATTAACATCTTACGACGATTACAAGGACACCGTTACATTCTCCGCCTTCATCAACGGCAGGTGTATCCACAAAGGGCCCGACCCGAACGGTATCGACGACCATCCGTTTATATTGGTCTCCGGCTTTTGGTATCCCGAATATGACGATATGGCCAAGAAGATGCAGGGTATTGTTCGGCCCACCCGGGACCCGCAGAGAGAGGTTTCGAAACGAATCTCGAAGATTCTCGATATGATTGATAGCCAAGTGTCCACCGGGATTGACGCGGAAGAAAACACACTCGTTAATCCAGATGATATACACGCATCAGGCCAGGGCCAGGGTATTTGGTTCAAAGAAGGTGCGTTATCCGCGAAGAAGGTGATACGACGCCAACCCCCGGACATACCTCAAGGTCTATTCCAGCTCAACAGGGACTTGCAGGGCTTCATTAACGACATCGCGGGGGTGAACGATTCGATATTCGGCAATGAAGAATTGAAGGCACAGATGTCGGGCTATCTTATGAAATTGCGTCAGGGGGCCGCCTTGGTCGCCCTGCAGGACTTGTTTGATAATCTGCGATTCAGCAAGAAACAATTGGGGTTCAAGCTGATTAAACTCATACAGGCCAACTATAAGCCGAACAAAATTCAGAGGATAATCAACGAGTCGCCCGCCCCTGACTTCTACGCAGCAGACCTCAGTCGTTACGACATCGTGCCCCAGGAGGGCATTCTCACCGAAACTCAACGTCAGACGGCTTACGTGGAGATACTGCATCTTAAGCAGATGGCGGCAGGAATGAATGAAGGGCACGTCATTCCCTGGAGCGTCGTCTTTGAGATGATGCCCATGCAACTCAAGGACAAGTTCAAACAACTAATCCAGCAGGCCGAGCAGCAGCAAACGCAAGCGCGGGCACATGAGGCGAAGGTCAGAGAGACTACCGAGCAGCTCAAACAGGCAAAGATTGCAGCCGATTTGGGCCGGGCTGAAGAGCGAAAAGCAAACGTAACAGAGCACCATGCAGACGCCGTGCTCGCCCGGGTAAAGGCAATGCAGGAGATAGGAAAGTTGGGCCTTGACGAGCAACTGCAACTGCTCGACAGAATAATAGCCCTGGAGAAGAATACAATTCAGAGACAGGCCCCGAAACAGGCCTTAACGAAAAGATGAGGGATGAAGAACTGAAAAACTGGTCGCGGGAGGTAAAGATAAAAGGTGGCTGGGTCTGCGCCGATTGCGGCGAACTTGATAAAAAGCTTCTGGACTCCCACCATATCAAACCAAAAGGAATGTTCCCCGCCCTGATGTACGATCTCGATAACGGACAATGTCTCTGCCTTTGGTGTCATGCGAAGAAACATACGGGCTGGTGTGTGTTGAAGATTTTGGCCCGATTGGCTGTGATTCTATACGGGCGGCTTCGCATTGTGCCGGAGGCCGAAATGAATGAAATGCTCGGGAGATTATCCGATGGAAAGTCTCGATGAACTATTGGAATGCGGGCAGGAAGTTCGAATGAGAAGAACGAGAAATTTCAGAATAGATCAGTTCCCGATAACGAACAAAATGCCGTCGTCGCCGGGGCGTGAGGAGAGAATCAGAGAACACATGAGAAGGATAAGGAAAGGACTCAGGCATGTCTCGTAAAGTCCAGCTTGGTGAAATTGTTCCCTGTATGACTCAGGAGTTCCAGAGGGGTTTTGATGCCTGTATCGCCAAGAACAAGCATCGCCGGGAGCCATATTACATCCTCTTTACCGCGGACTGGTACAAAGACGGGACGCAGTTACGGTCAGTCTTTTCGGCACGCGATAGGCGTCCGCCTATGATGCTGAACACAATGTGCTGGAAAATAGACAACAAATCCGGTCGGGCCGAGGAGCTCTGGGTCCTGCCGAAGGATGCACCTATTCAGCCGATTATAACGGATGGGTTTAACGAACAGATAGGTATAGACGGCAGGAAAATGCCGCTGATTCACGGGTGAAACTATGAAGATACCGCTTTTACCTTTACATATTGTGGGGGGGCAAGTGCTTCTTGAAAAAGAGCAAATGAGGGTAAATCTCGATGCTCTGAGGTCATTAACATCAGATTACATACCAGACATTGAGCAACTTCTAATTGCATTGCGAGAAGCGAAAGTTGGTTCTGCCGCTTACGGTAGAAGAAAGAAGCGGAGGAACCAGTTGCGAAAAGCACACAATCTCAAAGTAAAGATAGAGGCAGCTTAACTAATGCCTACGCATGCGAAAAAAGATAGCAAAGGGTGTTACGCACAATGGGGCAGCCAGAAGAAGTATTATTATGAGTGCGGCAATGTTCAGGCGAAAAGAAAGGCCGTTGCTAAAGCAAGCAAACAGGGACGAGCTGCTCATGCGGCGGGATACAAAGGATGACTAATTATGGCTAAACACAAAGAAGAATGTCTCGGTTGTAAATTTTGTCTGACCGATGGCAAGGCGGTTACGGTCGATGCCGTCGATTCCCAAAACACGAAAGAGTCGAGCACACCGACTGGTGTGGAGAGTGGGAAAAAAGACCTAAGAGGAAGGCAAAGAAATGATAACAGAAGACATGAAGGCGCAACTGTCAGCAGAACAAAAAGCATCTGATGATGCTTATAACCTCATTGCGTGCGAGCAACTCAAGACAAAGGCCGCAGAGGTAAGGCGCAATCCAAAGAGATTCGCGGCGGCCGTTAAGTATATCGAAAAAGAGAACGAGGAGCGTAGAAAGGCCGTGCAGAAAGAAAATGCAGCACGCGCAAGTGCTGTGAAGAAATAACCTAGGGGCTCAGGCGTTAAATACGGGCGTTTTCGCCGGGCGCTCAAAAGAGCTGGAAGCCGCAGCTCAGAAAGAAGGGACATTATGGATTCGGAGCTAAACGCAGGACAGGCTGAAGGGCAGACTGAGGGCCAAACCGAAGGGCAGGTCGCAGGTGAAGGGCAGGTTGAAGGTGCTGAAAAGACACCTGAAACCGTCCCCTATGACCGCTTCAAAGAGGTAAATGACAAATTAAAGGCCTCCGAGGAGCGGGAGCAGACACTCAGTCAGCAGGTAGCGGTCATTCAGGCCAATATGCCGACACCCGGCCAGAGACCGCAGCCAGACCCGTTCGACATCTACAAGAAGGTCGGCCTCGAAGACCCAGAGGACATCCCCACCGTCGAGCAGTCGAGGAAGATAAACGCCTACTTCCAGAGTCAGACCGACGCCAAATTGGCCGAGATCAGATTCCTCCAGGAGCATCCGGATTTCACGGAACTTATCGGTACTGAAGACCAAATAAGAATGGGTCAATATGCAACGCCGATAAGAGAAGCAGTTAAGAACAACCCGGCCCTAATATCGATGATTCAAAATAGCAAGAATCCTCCGTTGGCCGCCTATGAGCTCGTTAAATTGTATCAAAAACAAAAGCCGGGCACAGAGATTGACACCAAGAAGGCCCAGGCAACAATAGACGAAGCCGTTGCAAACGCCGGGAGGATAAAGTCCACAAGTAATGTCAGAGGCGGTAGTGCTCTTTCTGAAGAAGGACGCTATGCAAAGATGCCCGATGGGGACTTTCTCAAGCTTGCTCGTAGTCACGGGGCCATCGTTTAGAAAGGACAAATAATCATGGCTGATAACATAACGGGTACATCCGTAATAACACCGGCGATACAAGCTTACTTTCAGAAGCTTCTTCTTGTGAGGAACAAGCCGAGATTGGTTCACGGTTTGTTCGCAATGCGCGAGAACCTGCCGGCCGGGCACGGCAAGACAATCGTATGGCGAAGATTCGCCGCGCTTGCCACCGCCACGACCGAGATTCTCGAAGGCGTAACACCGCCCGGCAAGCGCCTCTCGAAGCTGGACATTCGCGCGACAGTCGCTCAATATGGGGATTACATCCATATCACCGATGTTCTTGAGTTCACCTGCGAAAACAGGATTCTCAACATCGGGGGTAGCGAGCTGAACGACCAAATGTTCAGAACCGAGGATGAGCTGATACGAAACGTCCTGGTAAGTACTGCATCCTCGCTATTGGCCAGCCACGGCGACCCGGCGGCCACGGACTTGAATGAGACGGACATCGACGCCGTTGCCAATACCCTCCAGAATAGCAACGCCGCCCCGATGACACCGCTAATCAAGGCCTCGGTCGGCCAGGGCACAGGGCCGGTAATGCCTGCCTACTGGGCCATAATGCACACCGAATTGAATAAAGACCTCAAGAATGTGACTAACTTCCAATACACCTCGAAATACCCCCACCAGGGCGGCGTTCTCGAGGCCGAAAGAGGAAGTGTCGGTGAGGTCCGGTTCCTGGCCACCAGTGTGGCCCACAAGGAAGGTTCGGCGACAGAGGCATTCCCGGCGACGGCAGGTGAGCACTACTACATCCCGATAATCGCCAAGCACGCCTACGGGGTAGTTGACCTCGAAAAGGCCAATGCGAAGATGATTATCCACCCGAAGGGCAGTGCCGGCTCGGCAGATGCGCTCGACCAGCGCCAGACAATGGCCTGGAAGTTCATGAACGCCTGCCGGATTCTGAACGACAACAATATCATTGTGCTCAAGGTCACGAAAGCGGCGTAATGTTTCACGTGAAACGCCTCTTTGAAATTGAAAATTGAAAGGAGTTTGAATTATGAAAGTAAGTGGATTTGTGGTATCTAACGGAGCCGCTATCAATGTGGACATTGGGTTTATCCCCGACTACGTTGAATTGTATAACTTCGACGCTGATGCTACAGCGAACCTGGGTTTGAAGTGGTTTAGATGTCTCGCAGATGACCCTGAAACTGCCGCTCACGGTCGATATGGTGTAGCGATTGCCGATGGTGGCGATATTACATACGCTGCTGCGGCTGCGAACGGGATTATCCCCTATGACGAAGGCAAGCGTCTTCAAGTCTTGCTTCCAGACCCGAAGACCGGCAAGCTGATAAAAGTCAGGCTCGGCGTGACTGCGGATTCCATCATTTACGCCGTGGATTACAACCCGCTCACCAATTACAACACCAACGGCGTAATCAGGGCGCTTACGGTCACAGGTACGCTCATCAGGCCGACAGTCCACAACGGCTGTGTCTATGAGTTAAAGTATAAGACCGCCGGCGCAGCTGGCGCTGAGCCGACGTGGAGCACAGTGCCCGGCGAGGAGACCACCGACACCATCGGGAACATCTGGATTTGCCGTGAAGAGAACATCGCAAAGGGCGGTGGTCTGGGCTTTACGATTGGCTCAAGTTTAGCTGCTACGGCTGATGATGTCATTGTTTTCAAAGCCGAAAAGCACATTCGCAGTGAAGATATGGGCGATGCTGCTATCGCTGACCCCGTTTCATTCACCTAAAAAGTGAATAAGCCCTTTATGGGTTTAGGATACCTAATCGGAAAACCGGCTGTACAGGAGCCTGTACCTTCTGTGTCAGCCGGTTTCTTTTTGAAGGGATTGATTATGGAGCCAATTATCCACTTTTCCGACGGCGAGAAGGCCGTTTGTGGTGTCAAATCCAAAGATGCCCAGGCGGTAACGGATGCCCAGAAGGTGACGTGCAAGAAGTGTATCGCTGTTATGGCCCAAAAAGCGAAAAAAGAAGAGGACCCGCTCGTCAAAGTCAGGGTCAAGAACAACGACATCCCCGATGGTGCGGACTTCGCATTCAATTTTGAGGGCAAGGGCTACCACCTCATCAGCAATGCCGGGGAGGGCACTCTGCTGCCCAAAAGTGTAGTTGAGCACCTCAGAGGGCTCGCCTATCCCTTCAAGCGATACGTCGCCGGCCAAGCGGAGGGGCAGAGTATGGTAGCCGCAGGGAAACGCTACAGATTCACGATCCAAGAATTGTGATAGGAACGGTCCCCGTATCAACGTGATATGAGGCCGAGTAGATGGGGCAAGGATGCCTACATAAACGCCTTTACAAAAAGGAGAAGTACGATGTTACTCAAACGATATTTACACGACAAATTCAAATTAGTTATGGATATGCTCGATGACCACGTTTATCCCATGCTGGCAGGTATGTCGGGCGATGTGGACAGTAAAGTGTGGTATGTCAACAAGTGGACGGGCAATGATTCCTATAATGGTTTGTCTTGGAAGCACGCATTTGCAACTATCCAAGCAGCCATTACGGCGAATAATGCAACGATAGATTGGTCGGCGTATCCCAAAAAAATAAACACCATTTTAGTCGCACCCGGTGTTTATGCCGAAGCGCTGACTCCGCCTTATGACTGTCGAATCATCGGCACAGGAATACCGGGAACAGACCAATGTACCGAAATACATCCAGCGGCGGGAAGCGCCTTGACAGGGACAGGATTGGGACTTCATTTGAAGAATCTTCATTTTGAAGCGGATGAAGTTCTGCCAGTAATTGATTTCGGAATTGTCGGCTCGACCATCATTGAAAATTGCGAGATAATGAACGGTGCAGGTTACCAGGCGACGCACGGTATTTCGACTGAAGACGCCAAGCATTTGATAGTCAGAAAATGTACATTTGGAAGTGGCTCTACTAAGCTTACCCACGGGATTTATGCAGCAGGCGGGGCCGATAAATTCTTCCATCACTGCACGGTTGAGGATTGCCAGATACACGCAGGTATCGGTATTCACATTCAAGACACTTGTACCGGTACACATAGTGTCATTCAGAGAAATATGATTAATTGCACAACTTTGGGCATCGATGATGATTCTGATGACGTTGCAGTTATTGATAACCGGATTATCAGCGCGGCTATCCTTGCAAGTGCATATGACATCAACCTTGCCAAGGCTGCTGGTAACATCGTAACCGGTAGTGACGACACGCTTGAAGTACCAATTTGTGCGGCTTGATCCAGGGAGATTAAACTATGTTGACCTGGAAACTATCGGAAATTCGGACGAAGGTGCGCGAGCTCACTGGGCAACTCGATACTGCGCAGATTAGCGATAGTGACCTGGACGCCTTGATTAACGACTTCTATTGCAATCACTTTCCGCTTGATGTCTATGTATCTGAGCTCGAGGGCTGGTTCACGCAGGCGACCGCCTCGGGAGACGATGGTGAGTACGATGTCTCTGCCGAGGTCATCCTGCTCGATACGCCGATGACTTTGAAGGATTCGGACGATGTTCTCTCCGATGTTAAGTTCTACCAGGACAAGGACAAGTTTTTCGATTTGTACCCCGAAGACCCGAATGCCGTCGAGGGCCGGCCCGCGGCGGCCCTTCTGTACGGCAGCGTTCTGTATCTTCGGCCCAAGCCGGATGAGGTCTATACGTTCAGGGCCGCCGCCATACAGAAGCCCCCTGAGCTTTCAACGGACGACTCAGCACCCTTAGACGTTCGATGGGGACCGATTCTTGCCTACGGTACGGCGATTTTGATGAAGAGCGAGGAAGGGGATATGGACGGGGCCGCCGACCTCTCAAAGGTCTTCAAGATACTCACTATTCTAATCAATAGAAAGAAACTGAAACAGAAATCAATCAATCAACGGGCTGTCCCAAGATTTTAAGGAGCTTACTGTGAACTTTAAGAAGATTTTGTTAGTTGCGATATTGTTATTTGCGGGCGTGGCGCAGGGCAAGCTTATCGCTCACTACCGTATGAACGACAACGCCGCAAGTACGACTGTCGTAAGTGGCACTGGCACTCACAACGGTACATTCAAGGATGTCGGGGGCAATGCCGACACCGATGCCCACGATGTGGCCGGCAAGACATGGACGGCTTTGACCTTCGACGGTACGGACGACCACATCGAAATAGCCGACCACGCGGACTTCACTTTCGGAGACGGAACTAACGACAGCCCTTTCAGTATCAGTGTTTGGATTTACGCAGACAGCATTGAGGACTTCAGGATAATAAGAAAATTAGATGTGGTGGACCCAAGCACTTATGAGTGGGTGTTTATGACTACTTCAAGCAAGGTAACCTTTATTCTTTTCACAGATGAGTTCAACAGTGAAGGCAGGAGCTACAACACGGCGCTATCTACAGGAAAATGGTACCACTTGGCAGGGACTTATGACGGTAGCGGTGGAATAACCGCTCACGATGGAATGAAAATCTATGTAAACGCGGTGAGGAAAGACGACATCGACAGTAATATCGTAGGGACTTATGTTGCAATGGATGATTTCGCCGCTCCGGTTTGGATAGGAAGGATAAGCGATGACTATGCCGACGGCAATATCGACAACGTAATGCTCTTCGATACCGAGCTTACTCAGAACGAAATCGACATCCTTTACAACGGCGGGGGGGGCACGGAGAACCCCGCAGACCTCGACGACCGAATCAGGCCGCGAAGATGGGGTGGTTCAAAGTTCCCGCTTCGCCGCCGTTATGAGTACTGATTATGAATTTTTAGGAGATTAAGAAATGAAGGAGTCAACACTTAAACTGCTATTGGTGTTTTTGGCGGTGTTTTGTTTTGCGTTTTCGTGGGCTCACACTCGCAGCCAGCTCCAGACCGTGCAGAACAAGTGGATTGTCGTGGACACCACTACATCCGCGGGAAATGGGCCGCTCGATTTGGCGGTCAATGAAATGACCTACCTTACCGTTGTCGATGCTATTATTGCGGACTCGTGTGACGATGGCGATATTTCCATTTATCTAATCCCCCAGAGCTACAACAGCGGTCGCTTTCGATGTTTAGGAATCTCCGACAATAACGCTATCACATATCAAATCTACCTCGGCACTCTGGATGAAGGTACGGATTGTGAGCTTGTGAAGGCGGGCCAATTAGCTTTTACCATAGGAACGCAGGTATCGACTCACACGGGCTATGAATTTGCCGATGCCGTCACGGTGACGGAGTATAGCTGGGTCAAATCATGGGGTTCGTCAAGTCCGGGCGGTGATGATGTGGCCGAGGCGGCGTTAGACCTTATGGGGGCCGACCTCTTAGTTGTCGCCGCTACCACCTCAGATTGTAACTGTATGCTTCTCATAAAGGGCTTCTGATATGGCTTGGGATAAATCAAAGTGTGCTGAAGGCATTTTAGCCCCGAATCTGAACGATGAGATTCGGGCCAACTGGGACGCCCTCGAAGCGGCCCTGACGAAAGAGATGAACTTCAGTACCGGCGAGGCGGCGAGTTTGCAGGGCATTTTGAAGCAGGGTGGGGCACGATGCTTCTTTCAAGCGACCCCGCCTTTGACGAGGATTGACGGCTCTGCCTTTGCCTCGACAGACAATGGCTCTGTTTGGGTAGATTCCGACAATAACAAGCTCAACATGCTGACGGACTATTCGGGGCCGACCTGGACTTCAGTTGAGAGCGTAACCATCGCTACCTTATTGGCGGCGGCGAGAGTATTTGCAGAGATTATCACATTCAGCAAAAACCCTGTCTTCACTTTGGGGATTGTCGGCAACAACTCATATCTGCAAGGCCGAAACGCCGCCGGTGATGCTAATATCAACATGGTCAAAGTCAACGCCAGCAATCTCCCTGAGATACTTGTCGGTGCGGTTCTCTCCGCGGACACTGCCCCTGCCTCCGACGCTGCTATTGCCAATAAGAAATACGTCGATGACCAGATAGTTGCTGCTAAAGAGGATTACATTAAGGTTTCCGACCAAGTGGCAAGCGGTGTAGGCCCGCAAGCAAATGCAAGTGGTGCGTGGACAACAAGAAGGATAAACACTGAAAATCACGATGATGGTGGGCGTTGTTCAATCGCAGGCAATCAGATTACGTTAGTAGCTGGCACATATCGATGCCAAATATCCGCACCTGTTTATTATAATTGCCGTCAACATCAAATCAGACTTAGAAATATAACTGACGGTAATACTGCATTGGTTGGGACATCAGAATATCAGCACAATGATTATTCTCGTGAGACACAAAGGTCGTTTCTTTGCGGACAGTTTACAATAGCAGACACAAAGGTCTTTGAAGTGCAACATTATAAGACGGCAGGGTCAGCGTTTGGTTCTAAGGTCAGTCTTGGTGAGGTCGAAGTCTATACGATAGCCGAGTTCTGGAAGATAAATTAAATAAGGAAACAAAACGATGGCAGGAGAAGCGGACGATTTCCCGACGGTGGGCGGAGACGAAGATGAATGGGGTGATAAGCTGAAGGCGTTTTTCGCCCGCACTCACATTATGAGCGGCGATAACAGTGGTCTATTGGCTCTTGTAGTCAATGAAGGCTACATCGTAACGAACGAAGGACAACCAATTTATAACATTCCAGGGATATAATTAGTGTTTATGACAACCAAAACAAACAGGAATTACATCGAGCCAGTGCTCGGGCGCATAGCCTTTGTGGTGATGGTAATGTTTAGCAGTTTCACCGCAAGAACATTGCAAAGTATCAAGTCGAGGCAGTTGACCAACACGAATAGCATTATTAACAACTTCACGGGCTTTAACTCGGTCAGGATGACGAATGCGCTGTTGTTTCGCCGCTCTAAGGAGTTTTGCTTTACCTTTCTCACTTTTGTGATAACGTTTTCGTGCCAATTTACCTTCCTCGCTCTGTTCATAGTGCTTGTGGACAGCTTTGCCTCTTTCGCTTTGTCTATAATGTTTTCGCTTTTCTTTACCTTTTTCGCCTTGACAATATTTCCGTTGTGCAGTTTTGAAATTTTCAGTTTGTTGGTACCTCTTTCGATTTTGTGCTTGTTGCTCACGCTGACATATTTTGCAGATATTCACATGTCCACCGCGCATTTTGGAGTCTTTATTAAATTCAGAGATATTTTTGGTTTGCTTGCAGATGCGGCAAGTTTTCGCTATGATTTGCTCAGACATGGCCGTTTCTCCTTAAATGTTAAACGGTTGTGTTTAGAGCCGAATAGCCCGCCAGTCGGGTTGTCCGGCTCGCTCTATTCTACAGCATATCCAAAACAAATGTCAAATCCTTTTTTAATTCCTGGAGACTAATTATGGCAATCGAAAACCCATTTGATTTAGGTCACAATACCCTAAAACTGGCAGGCCAGGAGGACGGCTGCAATCTGGCCGCCGCCAATGGAACGGAGAAAAAACTCACCGGCGCGGTAAAAACAGGGGAAGTCTTCATACCTGTTATGGTTATCCTGGACGAGTTTGACGGGGCGTGCGGAGAGGCGGTAGTAACTTTCGGCAAATACGACGGCGATTGTGATGAGTTTGTGGGCGACCGGACATTGACAAACATCAGTGCCGCGTATGCTACTGAGTGTCTTATCATTCAACCCGTCCCCGCTGCCACACCTGTGGCCAGTTGTATCTTAACGGCAGGGCAGTTCTTCGCAATGGAGATAACGACAAAAGAGGTTGCCGCCCTGACCTGCAGAGCAAGTGTACTGGGGCTATTCAAGCGCGCGTAATGAGTAGATACGAATCATATCCCATTTATGATATGAAATCGGGTCTGGTCTTAGCCAAGGAGCCGTGGCTGCTGCCGCAGGATGCCTTCCAGACGCTCGAAGACTGCTATTTGAGGCAGGGCGTCCTCTATAAGAGGCACGGCTATACACCTTTTGCACAGTTTGTTCATATCGCCGGCTCTTCGGCCTTCGGTGCGGGCGTCTTCGGGGCGGGCAAGTTCGGCAAAGGTAGGGTCACAGCCACACCCGGCAACCCGATTATGGGGATATGGCCCTATTATAATGAGAACATCGAAACCCTTCTCGTAATGGATACGGAAAAGGCCGGTAAGTACAACCCTACAACGCAGCGATTGGACGACCTGGCCGTTCTGAAGCTTCGGTTCAAGGACGGTGAGGATGAGATTGTAACGGATGATGTCATTACCGGGGCGGCCAGTGGCGATACGGCTACTGTGATAGCGGTGGTCCTCGACAACGGTGCGTGGGCGGATGGTGATGCTTCGGGCACGCTCATAGTAACAAGCGCCTCGGTGGGCGATTTTCAGGCCGCCGAGAACCTGACAGTTTATGGCTCTACCGCAGCGGTCGCTGCCGGAGAAGTCTCTAATGAGGACTTTACCGGTAATGACAGCGACTTCTTCTGGCTGCAAAACTGGCGAAACGTAGGGTATCTGACGAATAATCACGACCAGATACGGAAATACGACGGCTCTTATTTTACGAGGTTTAATATCGACCTCGACGTTGAGGGCGGTCCCGACAATGATGTGAACACCTGCCTCTTGATTTTTGTGATGCACGCACACTTAATCCTGCTCGGAACGGTTGAACGGGGCTCGGCCCATTACCAGCGATGCCGCTGGAGCATGGTCAAAGCCCCCGGGAGATGGAGGGATGATGATTACATCAATGCACCCACGGATGATTATATTGTCGCCGCCGAGTTTGTCGGCAGGGATTTGATTGTCTGGTTCGAACGGTCGGAATGGAAGCTGGTCTATACTTCCGATCCTGACCTGCCTTTTAGGTGGGAGCTGATAGAGCGACGAGAGGGCTGTGCCGCGAAGATGTGCCTTGCTCCGATTGGTGATGAGATTTACGGTCTTGGGCCAACTCATGTCCTCGGAACGGATGGCAGGGACTTTTACCAAATAGATGGAAAAATACCCGACCTGATGCTCGGGTTCAATCTGGAGAAGGTCTCTTACTCCTTCGCCCTGGTCGTTGAAGAGATGCGACAGATGATGCTCTCTTATTGCTCCCCGGGCGCGGGCCGCCCCGATAAAGCGTTGGTTCTCAACTATGAAGAGAGGAACTTTGCGATTTACAATCTGCCTGTTCACGTCATGGGTAAGTCCCGGCTTGAGGAGACTATCGCTCTCGACGACATGGTGGGTATAGCACTCGACGACCTCGATTACTCCCTGGACGACAGGGAATTGCGGGCCGGATACCCGACGACCTTGATGGGTTGCAGGGATGGGTGGGTCTATAAACTCAACGACGGCGGGGCGGATGATGGTGAGGCAATCGAATTTAATGCCGTAGGGGGTCGGTGGAATCCATACATAAAACGGGGCAGGCAGGCCCGGTTGGGCTGGGTCGATTTTCTCGTCGATAACAACGGCGCATCCTTCTCTGTTTTTTTCTACATAAACTCGCAGACCGGCAGTTATAAAAATCAACTGATAACCTGCTCCAAAGATAGTTCAGCGAGGAAATGCTGGGTGCGAGCCAAATGCGGGGCGATTGGTGAAACGCACGAAATAAAACTCTCCAATAACGCCGTTGCCAATCGGCCTGTAATTCATGCGGTTGTGCCTTTTTTCAAACCGGCGGGAAATATCGTTTAATGGACAATCTTAAAGATGCAGAGCTGTTCAAAACACACCATCCAAACAGGGAAGAAATTGGTGAATATGTCAAGAAGCTGCTCCGCTGGATTGAGAAAGATATCTACGTCGAGATTGCAAAAAGGGTGAACTGGCTTCTCGCCCACATTGGCTCAAATGACCTTGAAGTACCTGCACCGGGAAATTTGGTAAGCGAAGACGGTAACTGGCGTTTCAAGGTAGTCGGGAATAATTTTGAGGTTCAACACAGGGAAGGTGGAGAATGGATACGGAAGGCAAAATGGAGACCATAAAAAGAGTCATTTTAGTTCTGTTGTTGTGTATGCCCGCGTTTGCAGATTATGACGTGGATGGTAACTTGCGGGTCGATGGCGGGTATATCGGTATAGAAAGCGATACCGATTTACTCCAGCTTGCAGAGGATTTCCTGACGGTGAACGGCAGGATAGAGGCGAACCGACTCGATGTGGATGATGTTCGGCTGGATGGGAGTACATTGACAACAACAGCGAATGCTCTGGCTATCGGTTCAGCAACAAATGTAACAAATCTAACCGGTACATTGAATGTATCGGTACAGTTAGGAACATCTGCAATAGCAGGTGCAGGCAATTTGGGTATTACTTCTCCCGATGGTGTAATCAATTTTGGTGATGACAATCCCACAACAACGGGTGACACTATCTCTGATGAACTTATAATAACTCATCCAACTACTAATTATAAACTCTCCGGCAGAGGAGGATATTTTACATTAGCTCCGGTTAATGCTGCGGGAGCTTACATTGCCGCACCCTCATCTTTTCAACTCTATTCAGGTGATACAACTGTGCCCAGTACTCAAGATTGTTATGTAAGTTTTTATGCGGTCGGCTCGCCGGACGACGTAAGTAACCGTGAAGATGTAATGTTCGGGTTCAGTCAAGCTGCCCAGCGATACCAGTTCAGAGCAGGTTCTTTTGGTGATGGCGTTCAACACCCGATTCACATTTGGGCCACTGACGACGATACCGACCAGCTTTATATTGACCATCAAAATGGCAGGATAGGAATACAGGATAGCTCGCCATCTTACGGTCTGGACTTGAATGGCACTTTTCGAGGTACCGGCAATGGCAAATTCGATTCCGAGCTTGATGTAACAGGAGCTATAACTTTCAATCACGTCGATAGTTGTACCGGTTTCATTGATGTAGCTAATGATGGTGGAATGAGCAATCCCGGTGATGATACAAAAGTTGTCTCTGAGCAGGCAATCGAGTCCGAACTGGATTCGAGGATAGCCCTCGGCAGCGATTTGATAGTCAATGGAGACTTCGACACAGATACAGACTGGGTAAAAGAAGCTTGTTGGACAATCGACACAGAAACAAAGAAAGCTCACTTTGCCGGCGCCGGCACAAGTGCTTCATTTGACATCTATACTGAAGCCCTAATAACCAGCATTCAATATAGTAAAATGTATCTATTAACTTTTAATGTTGAGAATCTGTCCGACGCCAAAATAACTTTTGTGCTGTTTGGTGCTAATACCAATAACCGTACAATCTTAAACTCTCAAATTACAGAGAATGGAACATATAAGTTTTATTTTGTTGCTCAACCTATAGGTTGTTGGGCTTCCGATGGAGATACTATAAAAAGAATTACCTTTATAGCATGTGCACCAGATAGCCCTTGGACAGGCACTCTTGACCTCGATAATGTAACGCTTAAAGAGATTGAGTTTTTTGGTGGGACGTAAAGTGATACTTTTCATAGCAAATTCC
>CAYQKF010000061.1:0-9276 GCA_964417935.1 uncultured Pirellulales bacterium | reverse complement strand
AAAGAGATTGAGTTTTTTGGTGGGACGTAAAGTGATACTTTTCATAGCAAATTCCGGCGAGTGAAAAAAAATGATAAAATCCTTGACTATATTTGTGATGATGGTAGGATTCGGTTGTGAAATCGATACTCAACAAACCTATTCATCAAATCAAATTATGGTCGGGGATTTGTCTGTCCGCAAGGATAACAGGGCTTGTATCGAGCCTCACAAAATCCTCGGCCACCTTTTTGTCGAGGAAATCATTATGAAAAAGATAGATTTAACAGGCCAAAGATTCGGAAGATTGATGGTTTTGAAAGAAGTTGGGCGGACAAAAGGTAGGCATGTGCGGTGGTTGTGTCAATGTGATTGTGGTGGGACGACCACAGGAAGCGGAAGTGATTTACGCAGGGGTCATATAAATAGTTGTGGTTGTCTTCAAAAACAACTTTTGAGTGAAAATAATAGAAAAAGACAGGTATCTCAAGAAACAAGGGGGCGAATGAGCCGAGCACAAAGATTATTAACCGGTGAGAAAGCACATCGTTGGAAGGGTGGTATTACTCCGAAAATTAAGCTTATTCGACATAGTAAAGAATATCAAAGATTTCGTTTAACAATTTTGAAGAGAGACAAATTCAAGTGTACATCGTGTGGTCAAGTTGGTGGTGAGGATTTGCATGTGCATCATATTTTGCCGACTGATAAATATCAAGATTTGATTTTCGATGAGAATAATGTCACTACATTATGTCATGGATGTCATACTAAATTACATAATAAAATAAAAAGGAAAGAAAATTAAGGTGAAAATCGTGGTCATTAGCAATAGCGGTGAGTTTTTACCTATCTGTTGGAGATTAAAGAGAGAGGGGACGGACTGTTCTATATACATTCATCAACCGCGCTACAAACACAACTACGACGGTATCCTGCCGAAAATACCATTGAAGAATCTAAAGGAAGAGGTCGGAAAGGCGGACATTATTGTCTTCGGCGGCCCGCGCCCGAACGAGCGCACAAAGCAGGACATTGCCCTACTGAAGAATTTCGGCCTTAAAGCGAATCTACCCGGCGTCTTCGGGCCGGTGGCGGCTCAGTTAAGCAAAGACCATCGTGTTATCGGAGGTTCAGACGAGCTGGAGCTTGACCGCAAAAAGGGAATTGAATTGGCCGAGAAGACAGGTTTTGCAATACCGGAATATCACGAGTTTGAGAATCTCACGGATGGGGCGAGATTTCTCAAGGGCAGAAGCGACCTGTGGGTTTTCAAGAACGGCCGGACTTATGTTGAAAGGTTTCCAGGCGAGCTGATGACGAAGATGCTCGACGAATGGCTCGTCCGTAAAGGCGATGAATGCGAATATGTCCTTCAGAAGAAGATTGACGGTGTAGAACTCTCAAGTGAGGTCTGGATCGGGGGGGCGAGGCTTTTCAATCGCACCCTCAAGAGTAAGACATTCTGCACCCAGAGTAATACGGTGTGGGTTGAGAAAGGCACAGAATTACAACAAATAACAGCTCATCTAAAAGGATATATCGGGCCTTGCAGCGTCAACTGCATCTGGAAAGAGAGTATCCCCTATTTCCTTAAATGGAGGCCCCGTTTCAGTTGGGACGCCTTTTACGGTCTGGCCACACTCATAGATGGGAAGCTGTCTGATTTCTTTCTGAATGATAACGTGAAGTTCTTCGACGGCTATGCGGTGAGTGAGCGGCTCAGTACCCCGCCTTACCCCTACAGCAACCCGGTACTGCTAAGAAACTTCGCCGAGGATGTGTCGATTCCGGGAAGACTTGAAGACGAGCCGGCGATGTGGTTTCAAGACATTTATATGGATGCCGGCAAACTGAGGTGTGCCGGTGCAGATGGAATAATCGGAATCTGTACTGCAAAAGGCAAGACGCTTGAAGAGGCCTGGGGACGACTTTATCACAACATCGGGAAGCTGAAAGTCTGCTCTCATCTCCAATATCGAACCAATTCGTTGAAAGAACATAGAAAGCGGTGCAATCAGTTACAAAATAGGAAAGTAGCTTAGGTAAGGTAAGTAACATAGTCAAAAAGTAGTTTTGCAGTCTGCTCCCTCAAGGGAATGACCGCCAACGACTACAGAAATGTCGTAGGCGGTTTTTTTTATGGCAAAGAAGAAGACAAGATTTGAAAGGAAGATGGCTCGGCGCAGACTCATAAGGGGTTTGCGGCGACCTAAAGGGTAAGACTTATGGAAGAGCAAAAGAAAAAGTTCAGAGAGTTGACTTTTATTCGATTTACAGAGCCCAACGCCTTTCGGGCCATTCCGCGTGAATTATTCGAGCAGGTAAAGGACTATGAGTTCAATCTCAAACGGCTTTTGCATTTCGGGTCTTTTGTGATTCAAAATCCCCTGACTTATCTTTTTGTTCTCACCGATGTAGGGCAGAAAATCAAGGGCATCCTGTGGTCGCGTGTGGACTGCATAGATGAGCTTTTTGAAGTTTACCTCTTGTCCGTCGATCCTGAGTATCAGGACGGTGATGCCTTAAACGAAACATTGAAATTTATCAGAAAGGTCCGGGATGAGGAGAGGCCGAAGCTCAAGAAAATCGGCATCGAGTTAAAAGACAAAATCGTGTGGCTCACGACGAGGCCGGGGGCGTTCAAGAAAATAGGGGCGAAAAGAGCAAAGCGTATAATTTTGGAGATAGACGAAAATGACACGGACACTGTGGGAAGCGCTCCCGAACCGAACGAATCTGAGCAGTAAGCGATATTTCGGCGGCGGCGGCACAACGGTCGAAGCATTTGACCCTTTCGCGGACACGGGGATAAGGCCACTCTACCGGGACCTTACCGGCTTGCTTCAAGGTCAGTTAGGTCAAGGTATCACTCCCTATGCGGGTCAGACGGTGCCGGGCATTTCACCGTTACAGCAGCAGGGGTTCGGTGCGGCGGGGGGGTTAAGCCCTATGGCGGCGGGGGCAATGGGGTACTTTCAGGGTGCTCTCGGCCAGCAAGCGGCAGGTGGCGGGCCGGCCCAGCAGATGGCGACGTGGGCCTTACCCGATATGCTGGCGCCCTTCGACCCAGCCGGAGCCACTGAGTTCTGGCAGCAGGCCCACGTCGCCCCGGCGATGGAGACTTGGCGGCAGGACATAATGCCGTCTATAACAGAGTCTTTCGCAGCGCGAGGTGCTGCCGACAGCGGGGCGATGAATCGAGCACTCGCCCGTGGCGGCGCGAATCTTGCAACCGGATTGAGCGGTCAGCTTGCTAATTTACTCTATTCCGGCCAGCAGGCGCAGATGGGCAGGCAGCAGATGGGAATCAACCAGGCAATGAACCTTGCAATGCTGCCCGGAAACATTGTGGGTCAGGCCGGCCAAATAGGGGGAATGGGAACGGATATGGTCAGCCAGCTCCTGAATATCGGGGGTCAGCAAAGAGGTATCGCCGGCGAACAATTACAGGAGCCCTATACGAAATGGCAGCAGGCCCAGCCCTATAATAGCCCGTGGCTCGGCCTTTTGCGCACGGCGTTACAGTCTGCGCCGCCGATGACGCCTGTAGTCCAACAGGGCTCACCGGGTTTGGGTAGTCAGTTACTACCGGCTCTGGGTGCATTTGCGGGCACAGAGGAGGGAGCTGGTATGATAGGTTCTCTGGGAGCTGATATATTAGGCGGTATTGGTTCTCTTGGGGCCAGCATTCTCTCCCTATCCGATATTCGGCTAAAAGAGAATTTTGCCCGGCTCGAAGGCGCCCTTGATAAAGTCAAAAAACTTGAGGGTATGACCTATAATTTCATCGGCGAAGACAGGAGAAGCGCAGGGATAATCGCGCAAGAACTCGAGAAGGTCCTGCCCGAAGGAGTTGAAGAGCGCGAGGGAGTCAAGTTTATCAGGGTCAATGCGGTCATCGGCCTTTTGGTCAATGCGATTAACGAACTCAATCAAAAAATTAAGGGGAATTGAAAATGGCAGGCGCAATTTATCTACCCCCCCAAAACAAGCACGCCGGTGTGGCCGGTTTCGTCCAGAACTATCTCTCCGGTATATTACAACAGGCCCTCACAAGACACCGAACACAGGATATACAGCAACTCGGCACTTGGGCCAGAGGCGGTTTTCAAGGGCAAATGCCCCCGATGCGGACTGAAGAAGGTCGGCAATATGCTCAACGACTGTCAGACCCGTACTATCAAGCCCAACTGGAAGCGGCAAGGGCACGAACGGCTTACTACGAAAGGCCGACGGGACTAACTCCGAGCCAGCAAATATCGGCGAAAACGCTTGAGAAGATAAAACGGCTGCAGGCGAAGGAAGCGGCGGGAACGATTACAAGGGCCGAGCAAATGACCTTGGACAAGAAGTTGATGGGACCGCCACCCCTGACTCCGAGCCAGAAGATAGCGCAGAGAAGACTCGACAAGATAGACCGATTGCAGAAGAAGGTTAATGCAGGAACAGCTACAAAGGCCGAGCAAATAGTTTTAGACAAGATGTTGGATGCCTTGCCGCCGAAACCGGGAGCGCCGGTGATAAAAGACTACTACGACAAAGAAACCGACCAGATGATGATAATGCAATGGAATGAAGGGATGGGGAAGTGGGACAAGACGGGTATCGCCGCTGAAAGGCCGGAAGAAGAGAAACTACCGACGACAAGCGAACTGAGGGCAGCGTACGCCCAAGGGCTTACGCCAGGTACGGACGATTGGGACAGAACGGTGGGTGTGAGACCAAGAAAGACGGCGAAGGGGCGCAAGGTCTATGATATCAAAACACTGAATGAGGCACTCTGGCAGTACACGGACGGTCACACAAAAGAACTAAAAGAAGCCGACTTGCGAGCGTTGAAAATGATGGTCGAACAATCGGGCTATCAACTGCGAGAAATAACTTTGCAGGAGGCCGAGAAGAAGAGTTTATTCTGGATAGATACACTCTGGCCCGACCGTAAGGAACAAAAGAGATGGGTGATTGAGAAGGCCGATGGAGAAATAGTACCGCCGGGCGAGGGAGCTGTACCGCCCGAAGCAGCGGCTGAGGGGACTACGGCGGCAGTGCCGGGTCAAATGGTAACTTTAGCCGATGCGAACGGTCAGCCAACGATAAGGATGGCGCCTGCCCCCAAAGGCAAGGTGATAGCGATCAGCCCTGATGGTGAGCCTGGCTATATTCTTGAATCAGAAGCAGAAGATGCAATGGTACAGGGGTACCAGATATACCGATGAAAGTCATCAGTTTCGAACCAGTTGAAGCCACACAAGTTAAACGAGACATCAGTTTCGAGCCGATAGAAGCTCAACCTGTGAGGAAAACCCCCGTTAGTTTCGAGCCCATCCAAGCGGTAAAAGTGCCACCGCCGTCCGTAGAGCCAAGCCCCGAGGACCTTGAAATATACCGGGGGATGGGATTGAAGGATTACCGTTCGCCTTCGGGCAAGCTGTACCAGCTCGGGGAGCGGGAGCCGGCGGTTGTTTTACCTCGAGGGCCATCATACGCGCAGCCACAAAACTTGCCAAGGCCAACAGAAGGGCTTTTGACGAGTTTGCCCCGGGATATATCAACTATCGGCCAGGCGATTTGGATGATGACAGACCCTCGGACGAAGGAAGGTCAAAAATTATCAGGCGAGATTTTAGACCGGTTATCTTATTACAAGAATGCCATGTTCGCACCGGTTTTGGGTAGGGCAATGGATGTGATGGGGATACTGGATTACGGTGAATTGAAAAAGGAATTGATTGAAGAAAGGAAGAGTTTTGCCGGGTTCGGTGAGCCGGGGATGGATGTTGCCTCGGAAACAGGGAAATTGGCCTTCGAGTGGGGGTGGTTGTATCCGAAATTGTTCAAACTTGCCGGTGTAAGCGGCAAGGCGATTTCCAAGATACCGCGTGTCAAAAGGGCTATAACGGCATTCAAGGCGATGGGGGGGCTTCCAAAATTCGCCAAGGCTAATCCGCGTGTTTATGAGGCGGGCAAGAAGGCGCTGGGGGCCTTCGGCAAGGGCTATGCTGTGGGCGGGACAACGGCGGGATTGCAATCTATTGGTGAGGACAAAAGTTTCCCGCAATGGCTGGACCGTATGAACAAACGGGGTCTCTTGATAGGCGGGGTTGCAACGGCGTTTTCGTTGGCGCAGTCGAGGGATTTGTATAATCACGTCAAAACAGTACGCAAAGGGCTGAACAAGGCGGCGGAGGCCAGGGTCCGTTCGAGATTGAAACTTGAAATGAAGGCCAGGATCCACGGGCCGGCCGAACAGATGATGAATCAGGAGCTTGCCAAGATTGACGATGTTGTTTCGAGGTACGAGGCGGAGCTTCTAACCGGCAAGGTTGGTATTTACGGCAAGAAACTGCCGAGCGCGAAGGATGCGATAAAACGATTGAGCGAAAGGGGATATTACTACGGCCAGCAAGGCGCCACGGCAAGGGGCTTGACGGCAATCAAGGGCGAGGAGCGATTCAAGACCGGTCAGGGCCGGCCGGTTTCTGTAGAGCAAGAGTTGAAGGGATTGAAGGGGCGAGAGGTCAAGCCATATACAGAGCGTATTTTTGCGGGCAGGCCCAAAGCCGGGTCGCCGGCGGCGAAGGCGGCGTATTACACACAGGCGACAAACCCCAAAACAGGTCAAAAGCTTATTATACCCGAAGGTGAGGGTTTTAAGGCGCCAAGGGGCTGGACGGTTGAACGAGTGCCTTTGCAGGCGCCGCAGGCCGAGATTGCCCCATTGACGGCCGAGGGGAGGGATGCCGCCGAAATAGCGGCTATGGACGAGCATTTGCGGGCGATAGGGCGAGAAGCACCTGTGAAACGCCCTGCAGCCGCACCAGCAGCTAAACTGCCCGCCGAGGGTATCACAGCACCCCCTGTGGCAGAAAAGCCCGCTGCCGAGGCCCTGGCGAAGATGGCCAAGCCCGCCGCAGCAGTGCCTGAGCCGGAGCTTAAGGTGGGAGAGGTGGAGCTCGGTGCGGAATCAGGTATAACAAGCCCGGCATTTAATAAGCATATAGAATACTTTTCAACGCTTCAACTGCCTGAGAAATCACAGATAAGGGTGATTCAAAAGGCGATACGCTCGGTCAACGGCAGGAGATTGGCCGGCAAGATTACGCCGCAGGAGGCGTATAAGCAGATAATCGCCCTGAGAAAACATCTTTTTCAGGCGGCAAGAAGGGAGGGTGTGTCGGTACGGATGACAAAGGGCGGCAAGGTAATGTTGGCCGTCAGGAAGGCCGGGACATACGCGCCCGAGGAGTTTTCCCGGTACGGCAAGTTCAGGAACATTTATCCCCTGGCGCAGGATATATCAAGGTCTGTCCAGCAGATTGACGGCTCTTTAAGCATTAAGAAAAAGATGCATGAGAAGCAACAGGCGGGAGCCGTTGAAAGGTATGTCTGGTGGCCAACTAAGGAAATGAGCATACAAAAGCTCGATTACAATAAGGAAAAAGCGGTTGAGCTTAAAAAAATACTCACTGTAAAGAAGGGGAGCAAGGAAGATACTCGAATCAATGATGTTTTGGAGATAATAGGAAAAGAGGACAGGGGTAAAACGGCCGAAGCCCTGTTGGAAGAGCCCGTTATTAAGTCAATGGGCGTTACACTGCCCGTTGTAAAGCAGGCGATTGCATTGCGGAAGTTTTACGATGATTTGATAGAAGAGCAAAACCAGGCAAGGAAACTTCGTTCACAGGAACTCATACCTTACAGGCAAAATTACTCGCCGCACATTCTCAGGGACGCCACTATCTGGGAACGGATGATGTTCAAGCATGTAAAAGAGCCGAGGGATATTTTCGGTGATAAGGCGCCTCTGCCGGACTATATCAAGCCGAACAAGCCGTTCAATCCGAGGGAATTAGCCAGAGAAGGCAATATGCCCTATGAGGACCGGATTACTTCCGCGGTCGAATTGGCCCAGAACTATCTGACGACGGCGGCGAAGGACATCTTTAATACATCCATCATTCAGAACAACAAGGCATTCATCCAGCAGTTAGAGACGATGGGTAATACCAAGGCGGCAAACTTTTTGGCCGACTGGACGGCGGAGGCATATGCCGGCGTGCCCTCCGCGATAGACCGGGCAATCAAACTTACATATCTGCCCAAGGTTAAGGGGGCAATGCAGGGATTCAATCGTATAAGGAACTTAGCGGTTTTCCCGTTTAATTTCTCCTGGAACATCTTCACACAGACCAGCTCTTTAGCCCTGACGGTGGGCAGATACGGCGCTGGGAATATGACGAAGGGGTTTTATCAATGGCTTCAGCCGAATATAAGAAGGGCGACGGCGAAGGAATACTATTCATACGTAGTCAAGGCGGCTAAGCAGGGCAGGGTAACAAGTCAGGATGCGAAAAACCTCATAGGCCAAACCGTTGAACTTCGCAGAACGAAAGGCGAATGGGTCGAGGATATCGGATTCTTTTTCACCGACCAGTTGGAGAAGCTTTTAACGGGCGCTTCGATTCGGGCGGCATACCTGCACGGACAAAAACGTGGTCTGACCGGTGAGGCATTGAGAAATTACGCATCAGACGGCGGGGCAAAAACGCAGAGTATGTACAACGATGAGGATAAGCCGGCTTTTTTGAGGTCTGTAACGGTAAAAACAGCAGCACCATATCAGACCTTTGCATATGAAGTAATGAATACACTGAGGGAATGGGCCGGTAGGACGGGGACGCCGCCCGATAGTAAATTGTACGCGGTCTGGTCAATTCTTAGGTTCCTTGCCGCCGCAGCGGTTTTCGCATCTTTGGCAAAGAAGGGGGCGAACAAGGATGTCTGGAGCTGGAAACGCCCGCCGATACCCTTTGCGGAATTTTGGCTGACGCCGATTATTGGGATATTCACCAAGGAATATACCGGGGCGGGCGCCTCCGGACTTACATCCCCTGTGCAAACTGCAATAAAAATAGGAAAGGGCATCGACGATGTTTTAGAGACCGGAAGCTGGCGAAAGCTCAGAAATGAGCTTATCAGGTACGGGCCCGGTGTCTTTGGTGTGCCGGGCGGCGGACAGTGGTCAAGAACGGTCGATGCGATTATCGCTTACAGCCAGGGTGGTGTGAGGGACAGGCGAGGGCGGCTTTTGTTCAGGATGAAGGACCCGCAGGACTTGGCGCAGGGGATATTCAGCGGCGTCTGGTCAACAAAGGGCGGACGGGAATATCTTGAAAAAAGGTCGGGCAAAAAACCATCAACCGGCAGAATGCCAAGGCCCCCGAGGCCCAAAAGGCCAGCAAGGCCTACAAGGAGAGGATTAAGATGATTATTAGATGCCATAAAGTATCGACT
>CAYQKF010000060.1:0-30382 GCA_964417935.1 uncultured Pirellulales bacterium | reverse complement strand
TAAAAACTCACACAAGAAATATTTATCGAAAGGCCCGCGTCAAAAGCAAAATCGCGATGCTCTTGAGATTTGTCACCGATGCACGAGAACTTTACTTCCAACATGACCGGACGCGTTTCATTCAAACTGCTGATTAAACTATGCCTCAGAGATATTTGAGAAAAGGATTGACATAAAACGTAATATTGAAGGTAATATATGCACATTAAAGTCTCCTTCCAAACAAGTCGATATAATATATAAGGTGCATGTAGAAGAAAATCTAACGGTGCAAAAGACCTGTACAAAATGTGAAGGAGAATGATAATGATACACGCACGGGCAATAGCAGTGGCGATTTTGCCACTAATTACAATTAGTCTAACAGGTTGTTTTTCGTCCAATCCAAAAGACATAGAAGCATTTCTGAGACCGCATAAGGTTGATGTTACAGCCGAAAGTTATGTTTTACAGCCGCCGGATGAGATTGAGGTACTTTGCTCCAGGGTGCCGGAAATTCACCAGCAACGCCAGCGGATTCGTCCGGATGGTAAGATAAGCTTTGAATCTCTGGGCGAGATAGAAGCAGCAGGTAGAACTCCTGCCCAACTTGCAAATATCCTGCAAGGGAAGGTCTTGGAGCTTTATAAATTAGAAAGCGACAAGCCTATCGATATCCGGGTTGTCGCGTTCCAAAGCAAGGAATATTACGTCATGGGCGAAGTGAGTTTTCCTGGTGCCAAGCTCTATACAGGACGTGATACTGTGTTGAGCGCCTTAGCCGAGGCACGCCCTACAATTTTGGCCTGGCTGGGCCGTATCCAGGTTATAAGGCCATCAAGCGATAAAAATGTTAAACCTAAAATCTTTGAAATCAAATTTGACCCCATGGTTGCCCATGGCGATACCAGCAAGAATGTTCTGTTGCAGGAAGGTGACATCATATATGTACCACCGACCGTGTTAGCGGCAATATCTATGAAGGTTGAAGAGGTAATTCGGCCGATTGCCCGGGCCTTCTCCGGGGCTTACATTGTTCAGACCGGTGGAGCCAGCCGCGGCGTCGGCGGCGGCGGATTTTAGATAAGCTTTTCGTGCCGCCAGGCTATATATAGTCTAAATGCATAAAATAGTCAGGACTACAAGAGGACATATCCATGTCTCGGCGTAAGATACTGAAGTCAATTCACATTACCAGCACGATCTGGTTCATCGTTTGCGTTGGCTATATTTTAGTTTTAGCGTTGCGACAGGCCGGTGTTCATTGGTGGGTCGTATTTTCCCTGTCGGGGTACAGTGTATTAATTGTCCTGTTGCTGATTAGTCTATATTTGTTTGCGATTTACAGAGGTGTTAGCAGCAGCCAAACAATAAAGAAAGAACATCCGCTGACCAGTACGACGTACTATGCGATGTTCTATGTTGTAACGCCTTTATGGGGCGGCCTGGCAGGTTGTTTGGGAACGATAGGCATGGGTACGTTCAGCCAATTCCTGATGGGAATTGCACTGGGAACATTGTGGACGACGTTCTTGGTCTGGGTGATTGTTGACCCTGTTACGGGTCTGCTGGAGATTTTTTTGCCGCCTGCAAGCCGACGGCACCGGGCCCAAAGGCTGGCCCAAGCTAAAGCGCTGCGGCAAAGCAGACAAAGGGACCGTGAGAGTTTGTTAAAAGAGGTATTGGTTGAGGAAGAGCTGGAGCGGCGCCGCTGGCAGAAAGCGTTAGAACCACAGGCTGAAAAACTCGCCGGACTGCTGACAACCAATGGAGCTGACTTCAAGCAGGCAGAATGTGAAGCGGTAGGTATAGGCGTCAAAGCATGGCAAATTGGGGGACTGAGTTGTATGCGGGAGCTTCGCAATATGGCAATGGCCTTAGCCAAAGAGCCGAACGAGTCTGTTGTTGATTACGTTGGTGTTTGGTGGGACGGTATCGGAAGCTGGCGGGAGCCGTCACTTGCTTGAAAAATAGAATTACTCGTCGGGCTGAATAAATCCGGTGAATTCAGCGTTGATGGGAGCACAACAACAAAGGGCGAAGTCCTATGACTTCGCCCTTTTCTATTTTTTAGCGTTAATTGTAACTTTTCACAATATCCTTTTTCTTCTCAGCCAGCCGATGAGGCAAACGCCAATACTGCCCAGCAAAATGGCACCCGGTGCTGGAACCAGTACGAGCTGATCCTGATGACCGCGATTATTGTTGTCGGTCAAAATCATTACACGCACCGGGCTTGTAGTAGGATCATAGTTTGCTTCAGCGTTAGCGCCGAACTGCGTCACGGCGGCATCATAGTACGTATTTGTTCCGCTGGCGGGATTAGCTATTTCATCTTCCAGTGCCCAGAATGCCTGCTGCAGCAGCCCAGCATCGCTGACACGGCCAGCACCTAAGGCATAGTCGTAAGCAAGAGCTCCTTTGGCAAACTGGTAATACAGCCATGCGGTGCCCATGGAAATAGTATCATAACTACCACCATATCCCGGATCGGCCGTATTGTCATTGCCGCCGCCGGCTTCAGCGTAGGTGGATACTGTCACGTTGTAGCTCGTATTAAGGCTAATATACTCTTTTTTTTCCACACAGAAGGTCTGGAAACTATCGGAACTTAGTGAGCCTTTCCCGGCAGAGTAATATGGGACTGGGTTCCAACCTGTTGGTACCGCCTTAAACTCACCGGCGTTGTTCCAACTGAAGTTGCTCGTATCCTGGTAAAGCTTGACTGTGGGCCCCGCAAATACGGAGCTGGATATCACAGAATATACCATCAAGGTAAATACAATTTTCTTCATCATCGGTTCCTCTTCCAAACAGGTTCTATCGATTTTTCGTAAACTTCCTTTTCAAACGCCTGCCAAGGGAAAGGCTAAAGTCCTGCCCTCGAACAAGGAAAATGGCGCACCGTTATACTAATAACCAAAGGGGTAATCCTCCTCCCTTGAGTGACATCCTTATTCTGTATTATTCTATCAAGTTCCAAGCCGAATGTCCAGAAAAAAATGCGAAAAGCAGAAGGTTTTGCAAAAAAATTTGAATTTTTGAGACTATGGTCTTTCTTTGGCAGCAGAAATGATTTTTTCGGACGTGACAAACAAAAAGGGCGAAGTCGTATAACTTCGCCCTTTTCTATTTTTTAGCGTTAATTGTAACTTTTCACAGTGTTCTTCGTCTTCGCAGCCAGCCGACTATGCCTACACCAATACTGCCTAACAGAATAGCACCAGGAGCAGGGATCACTGTTGTCTCCATGTAGGTCCCGAAAACTGCGTCGCAGTAAGATTGGTCAGGGGGGAATTTGTAAGCTAGCCAATTATCTACAGTATCATCGTATTTGTAAAGCGCTCCCCTATCATAAGGGTCTTGGGCTTTGAATTTTAAAACAATGACATCATTCTCTACTTCTCCAAAACTATGGGTGTCTCTGCTTACGACTATCGCATACGTCTCTTCAGCTACCAGAAAGATGTTCTGTGCGCTGAAATCTAAAATAATCCCGCTCGTGACGTCAACCTGCCCCAGGGGCGCACCCGGCGAAGAACCATCCCAATTTGTGATACTAATGTGTGCCGTCATGTCGATTACTTCTGTAGACCATCCTAATCCTAAATCCAATTGAACCAACTTTCCTGTGATTGAAGGTTTGAATGTCTGTGCAACGGGCATATCTTGCCAGAACGCGATACAAGCATTTGTTAATGTCTATTGCTGGTCAAGAACGGGCGTTGCTGAAACCATTGTTGGCAGATTCGCTATTAAAGCCACTGCCGCACAAGTTATAGCTAACTTTTTCATCATTGTATAAGACTCCTTCCTTTTTTTAAAAAGTCTTTAGTTGTTTACAATTTTCTTCTTCTTCGCAGCCAGCCGACAAGGCCTACACCAATACCACCTAACAGAACAGCGCCGGGTGCAGGAATGGCCTCTATTTTCGCCACAAAATCATTGTAATCGTAATCGGGACTTTCAGGGGGCTCCGGAAGCGGAAGGTCCTCCCAGAAGATCATCCAGGTTTTGTAGTTGATACCGGTTCCTGTAATTTCAAACGTTACCATGTGGTCAAAATTCTGGCTGCCGCTGTCATCATCCGAAGACCAAATATCTCCCTGGCCATTGTCAAGTTCCAGGGTGAAAGAACTCGCAAGCGTACCGGTCCACATACCACCGGCAGTTTCGTTGAGCAGAAAGTATTGACCACTGGCATCTCTGTAGTAAAGTGAATTGCCATAAGCTGAGTATTCGGATGTAAACCTTACGCTTGTCAAGCCGTCTGCCCATATTTGATCATCGATATCACCACCAGCACTGCTGGTGCGGATGTTTAGTGGATTCGTCGAACCATAGTCTTCAACACGTGTTGCTGTGATACCGAACAGATTAGTCTTAGTCGTAAAATTTAAATTACTGCCGAAACCGACGCCATAGACTTGCTCCAGTATCTCAATGATATTTTTTTCGGTACCAGAAGCGTCCTGAATTCCGGCAGTATATCCCGCTTTTGCGGTTCCGGCTGCTGTCAAAATCAAGCTGGCCAAAACAATCGTTATTAGTCTCTTTATCATAAGTTGTCCTTTCAAAGGTAGATTCTATAAAACTTACGTAAACTTCCTTTTCAAATAAAGCCTCCTCCATAAAGGCTCTAAGAGCAGGGCCGAAGCCCTGCCCTTAGTTTCTTTTTTACAGTGTTCTGCGTCTTCGCAGCCAGCCGACGAGACAGACGCCAATACCGCCTAACACAATAGCACCCGGAGCAGGAGTATGAGCGGTGATTGTAATATCCGAAATCGTTACCGAGCTGGGTACACCAGAACCATCGGTGGAATACATCTGGGCAATGAGTGTAACGTTTGACCAGTCGTCGCTGCCCTTCCACCCATCTTCGCCCAAATCAAGCCAGCCGCTCCAGTTTCCGCCGTTCACGCGTAGTCGGCCCTGGCCGTTGGTGCCTTGCTGGGTTTCAATTTGAATCTCGAAGTCGAAGCTGCCCGGATTCTGGTTCCAATAGAAGGTGCCCGCGCTGGGGTCCCAACCGTAATCCTGGAATGCAGCCAAATTTCCCCCCCCTGTCGTAGGCCACAGGGTCATAACAGCTGAACTCGCCCACATCATCTGTCGCTGAGACGAACTGTTGTCCCACGCAATGCTGACTGGATTCTCACCGATGATCCCTATCTCAAACACGCCGCGACTTGACGAGCTGTTAAAACTCAGGTCGATGTTGGAAACTGTCCCGGAGACCATAATGCTGTGAAGGCTGTTACCGTCAAACCATTGAATGCCCGACCGATCTCCAACACCCAGAGTGTTGATTCCCGTAAGGTCTCCACCGGTACCGAGTATTTTATACGCATAGGCCTCGTCGGATCCTGAAACAACGTCCAACGTGCCTCCGCTCATTGTCCAGCTCGTCGGCCCAGCTTCTGCTGCGCCTGCAACACCCAAAGTCAGCCCTGCTGCGAGAAGGATTATAATTAGCTTCTTTTTCATATTTTCACTCCTCTCTTGGATATCCTTTTCTTGTTTTACCTCCCTTCAAAAAATAGGTTTAAGTTCATCTTGATAATAAGGTCCTTCCAAATTTCTTGAGAGCTTGAAATAAAATCTCCTCCACCATAAAGGCTCCAAGAGCAGGACCGAAGCCTGCCCTTAGTTACTTTTTATACTTCTTCTTTTACAGAGTTCTACGTCTTCTCAGCCAGCCGACAAGGCCTACACCTATCGAACCCAGCAAAATAGCACCAGGGGCAGGAATCAAGTAAGTGGAATCATGTGAACCTGGGTTAATGTCCCAGGTATTTTTAAACTCTTTAACTAAGTCGATAGTCTCATAGCCATAAGCGTCAATGTGCACCCAAGTGAATCCGGTTACGGTAACGTCAAAGACCTTTTCTTCACCATGACCCTCTACAGTGATGCTCCCACCATTATCCGCATTATAGTTATGGATTGAACCTGGACCCAAATCGTAGAAGTCTGATATACTATAAAGCAGGAAGTCAGAAACATCATCTTGCAGTGGATAGTGGCTATTGAAATTATAGCCGCTGGGAAGGAACGACTTATCGCTGTAGCCGCTTGGGCTGCCAAGAACGAGTGGGTCTATGTCAGCATCGGTTTCAGGATTAAAAATCCCAGAAATAGCAGTCTCCTCTCGCTCGTATAGCAAAGTGGCACCACCACCTCCACTGATAGTAATCGTCCCGGTTTCACCGTCTGGGACAGAAAGCAACAGTGTAACTTCGGTCAACGACTTTGTATTTGGACCATAGGCCCCAACGACAATTAAGCTGAAAGTTGAATCCGTTGTAAACCAGGTGTCTTGGTCCCCGTAATAGTCACCGGCTGTAGCCCCATCAATGTAAGTCTGAAACGTAGGCACAGCCAAAGCGGTCTGGCCAAACACAAGTAAAATCACCAGAAGCAAAAAACTTTTTGAAATCAATCTATTCATAAGCCCTCCTTTCTAAAGGCTCTCAAGGGCAGGGCCGAAGCCCTGCCCTTGGTTGCTTTTATTAAACTTCTTTTACAGTGTTCTCCGTCTTCTCAGCCAGCCGACAAGGCCTACACCAATGCTACCTAACAAAATAGCACCTGGTGCAGGTGTCGTAACTGTAACGTTCAATGTGGACGTCTCAATCTCGAACGGGGCGGATAATGTGCCGCCCATGAGCGAGTCGAAAACAAGGTTTATCTGCACCGGCAATCCGTTTAGCCAACCAGGGTTAATGTCAAAGGTTGTGCTGCTGAGATGACCTGGCAGAGATTCTTCGCGTGGTAAAAAGTTACCACCGGAAGTGCTCATGGATTGAAGGTGACCTAGGTTGTGCCAAACGTCGTACCTGTCCATGATCCACGTGCTTATGAAATCACTCGGATCTAAACTGTCCAAAACGATAGTCAGACTCGCATTGGTAACCTTTCCATCCGCCACGGCTTGCTCGTACTCAGCAGGCGTCATCGGGCCTTTTGGAGTCTCTGCAGGGTTGACATGGGTCCACAAGTAAGGTTCCTCATTCGTTATCTCTTTATACAACGTCATCGTGTCTGTATAGGTCATACCGGCAACGGCTGAACCGTTGAGAGCGAGAACTAATATAGTTGCTAATAATTTATTCATAGTCGCTCCTTTCTGCGTTGTCTAAAAGCAGGACAAAAATCCAGCTTTCAGATCAACTGTTGCCTTTTAAAGTGAACGCCGTCTTCTGAGCCAGCCAACAAGGCCTACACCAATACTGCTGAGCAAAATAGCACCCGGAGCGGGAATAATCACCTGCTCGAGGGAACCGACCGTCATTTCATCGAAACCGAAGTAATCTGTCCCAGCTCCTGTGTTTCCAATTGAAATACTTGTAAACAGGTTGTCGGTATCGATAATCCCCCAGTAAAGAACAGAGCCGCCTGCTCCATTGACGGTGTGTGTAACATTGTAATTATATGTTCCACCATTCACAGTTTGAACCGTGACTTGGCCCGCAAAATCGCCGATATCGATGCCCATAAAGCCAAAAGCAGCCACCGGTGAACTAAAGACGATGTCAAATGAAGTTGTCGAACCCTCAAGGTACTGGTTACCGTCTGTCGGGTAACGGCCGACGCCGTTCGTCCCGGAAGGGATATTTGCAACGAACATATTGGAGCCAGTGAGTATGGCTGTGCCGGCGCCGGGAAAGTTCAGGTTAAGCGGCGGAACGGCGTTAGGTGGGAAGCCCTCGAAGCTTTCGGTCCCAACACCTATCAATTGTGAAAGAAAACTTGCCTGTGCAGCATCTGCGTTTGGCCAGGATGGGAGACGTGTCCATTCACCCAATCCAAGATCTTCGCCTTCGTATATTGTTATCACTGCATTAGCATTGCTTACAGCAAATAAAACTACTAAACAAATTGTAATTATTCGTTTCATTTTTATAATCCTTTAATTTTAAGTTTGTTACAAAAATACAAAAGTGTCCATTTAACAATCACATCAACCTTCAACTTGAAGGGCCTTGCGCAATCAACCCTCCGTGTACAGAAGGTTGCTGGCCTTAGGCCGATTTAGGCGGGCCGCGGGGTAGTTGTTGAAAAATGAATGCTGGTGAAAAACAAATATACTGCTCGGCCCGCGGAGCCAAGCAGTTAGTTGCGTGGATTAGTAAGGATGAAAAGGGCGTTATTGCGAATTGAGATAATCTGAACTTATTGTAGGTTTGTAGAGATGTCGGCTTTTTAAGCGGTGAACTAAGATTGTCGATTTGGTCCGATAACAAATGAGGGAAGGCAGGTAATGACAACAAGGATGTTATTGTGCTGCCTGGTATTCCGGCTAAATGATGAAGCAGACCTATGTATTGTGTGCCTTCGATGTCACTGCGCAGACGGCGGGAATCTTCAAGCCGATGCAGGCAGTCAGCATTAGCGGATGATTCTTGCTGAACATGTTTTTGAGAGCTAATATAAACCGCTATTTGAGGGATGACTTGGATGCCAGCCTGGCCCACCCATAATAAGCCAGCCAGAGCAGCCAGCCAAACCCTGCGGTCCTTAACCAATGAAACGCAAAGAAATCCCGTTAAGACCATAAAAAGCGCTGCAGGTACGGGAGGTAAAGTCTTTGCTCCACTATGTGGCGAGTATGTAAAGAACTCAGCGGGCGGCTTTAGAATTTCTATGCCGATAGCCGCCAGGTGCGAGTTGAAAAGTTCGGTAAATTGGCTCGTTTCAGGTACATAGGGGATCCGTGCATCTGAATCTGGAGGCACAGCACCGGCAGCGATGTTCTTATTGCAGTCGCACTTTTTATTGCAATCGCACATCGTTGGCCCAGCACTTACCGCCGTGGCCGCAACGAGAGACAGCAATATTATCAGCAATTTCTTATTTTTACCCAAAACCAAGAACACTCCCCGCCTCCTCTAAGACGACGGATTAAACAAAGCGGAAAGCCTCCAGATCACCCTCCATGGCAACCGGGGGACAACCTCCACCTCTTTCAATTTAATACAGCCGAATTAGCATTATGCTAAGACTGTATTAGGATTTTCCTATAACAATTACAACATCTTAACACAATTCAAATTGAAAAACAAGAAAAAAATAAAAAAAATAAAAAAAATATCACTTTTTTTTTATGTCGTTATTTTGTCAGAATTTTGGCTGTAGAAGAATTGACCGAGAATTTTAAATACCACTATCGGAATAGTCCGGAAGTGGTATAAAGACCTCCATTTTGATTGCTAAGTGCTCAATAATGATGACCTGCTCGGGAAAAAAGCACTCTTCTAAGTGATTATTCGACTAATCCGGCCCAATTGGTGACAAACTCACTAATTGAACTATTGTATCAAGCAGGCTCGAATCCCGAACACCGCGTTTAATGTCTAAAGTTCTAATCCCTATGGTCAATTCCGAGGATTCTATCTTTAATAGAAATTGAGTTAGCTGATCCAAGGTAATACTTTGCAACTTTATTTCAATAGTTGTTTCCTCATATACATCATTGACCGTCATAGTAGATGGTTTCATATAAACGACTTTCTGCATAAGGCCGCAATCTTTTTGAATACGTTCTACGAAAGACAAGATTTTCCTTTCTTCCGGCTGACGTCCCATCTCCAGGCGTATTTTCTCTAATTCTCTCGAAATGGCATTGTACTCTTGGCTCTTGGCAAGTAATTCGCCTAATACTTGCCGTTTATCGGAAAGCACGCGCCTTAGCGTTCTCACTCGACGGATTGCAGGTCTCACAAAAATCTGAAAGGCAACAATCAACACAAGCAGGACTGCTCCGGCAGCCATAATCTGTTTTTCTCTTTGTGTTAAGTTCATGTTTTCGTTATTTCAATCCCATTGTAATGGAAAGCGTAAAACGTACCCCGCCACTTTGGGGATCGAGATCTCTATCCTGTGGTTCTACTGCATTAAATTCGGATATCTGACGTAAGACACTCATTAGGTTATCCACAGACTCAAAGGAAGCAGCAGCACCCACCAATCGAACTGACTCAGGAGCTATTGAAATATCGTAAATACGAATATTCTGCTCTGGTGTTATTTTTTCGCTAATATCCTGTAGAACCCTAAGCGGCAATACTCTATCACTCAGTCCGGCTGCAAAGGTATTGTATTCAGCTCGCACCATTTCTAATTGTTCGTTCATCTGTGCAAGCTCATTTACAATCTTTTTTTCTTCTGGAAGTGCCTGTATAAACACCTCGCGAATTCGCTGTTTTACAAGCTGGTCCTCGTTTTCCAAGGTATTAAGTTCGTAGAAAAGCTTGACTACCAACAAGATTCCAATGGCAAGAAGCAAAAGTCCAAAAATAAATAGACCTCGTTTCGTTTCTGCCGTTTGGTCCGACCTGAATTCATCTACAACAAGAAAGTTTAGCACTTCACCGATTTCATCCGTCCCTATTAGTGCCAACCCTACGGCAATAACAATATCGGTGTCTGCCTGCTGTTGTTCAGGACAATCTATCTTTGTAAAAGGATTTAATGCAACTATCTGGCAATCAATTGCCTCTGGTAGAGCCTGAGATAAATCCTGAAGAAGCTCGTTATTTGCACTGATAAAAACTTTTAGTTGTGTATGAGTACTTGACCCAAATATTGCTCGTAAGGTTATTTCAATCTCACGTGTTAACACTGGCACCGGGCTTTCCAATGTACTGCCCCCAGCCTCAGTCAAATCTTGACGGTTAAAATGTCTGACGCATACAAGCCTGCCCTTTTCACTTATTGCCAAGATTATCCTGGAATTATCAGCATGGATAATCACAGAGGGAGTGTTATCAATCAGATTATAACTTAGTGATGTAACCGCATAAAGCGCGCAAACGTCTGCAGTAACTGCCGAGCATTTGAGACCTGCTTCGTTTATTGTTTTAATCCGATTTTGGAGTTCCAAACGGTTCAGAGCTCCAATGAGAAATTCCCTATCATCTCCTTTCCGTTCACGACTGCCACAAATACCAGCAACAAGTTCGTCAAAAGGAATCGGGAAATCGTCTTCGAGCTCAAATTTTAAGAGCTGCTGTACCTCTTCCTTTGTCGAAAGGTCCGTTCTGAAATTTTGAAAGAAAACTCTGTCGGCAGGCGCTGTTACTGTTACCCTTGCAGACTTATCAAAATTCTCTTCGGTTATCATGCCGTTAATCAAAGTTTTAATGTCTGCTACAGAATTTTCTTCAGATAAACCACTTTTTGGTATTTCTCGGACACACGAGTGTTCCAGTGAAAATTTACCTCCATTAAAGCAGAGTTGAACTATGCTTATTTTGTCTCTACTAATATCTATCCCTATTGACCGCTTCACACTATTTCACCTTAACAGTTGCTGCAGATTGTTACCATTTTATATGCACTTGTTAGAGCTCTTTGCGTAAAATCGTCTCTAATCGTGCGGTGCTGCTGTCTTTCCTAAGTACAATCTGAACTTTTCGCATGAACTGGCCGGCCACGCCGGTTACAGTTACATTATAATAACGACCCTTAGGTTTAACAGTTATTAATTCGCGGATAGACTCATACACCTGGGGCGTCATTCCAGGTACATTTTGCAGTTGTCCTATGCTTCCATAGCGTCTGATTTGTCGTTGTTCAACAATATTCTGCGCCAAACCAAAACTCATCATATCGGATAAACTCTGAATAACCATCGGCGAAGCTTCATTAATATTTATCTTCCCGTCGCCGTAAATGGTCAAAAATCGCCGAATTCCATCTACAGGTTCTATATTCTTAGTTTTATCGCCGGCTCGTCCATGGAATATTTCCGTGGTCATCCCTTTTACCAACAACAGCTCGTTCAATGTATCAAATGGAGCATTTTTACATGAATATGGGTCGATGAGGTCCTCGTAATAATCATTTTCAACACCTTCATTTTCTCTTTTTATAAAGGGTAGGAGTGTTACTTCATCGTCATAATCAACCCAATCAATGATAGCAGGAATCAAGCTGTAGCTAATAGGAGATTGTTCCTGGTATTGATAATTCAAAAGGTCAATTAGTTTCAGCATTTGATCCACTCGGTGCCGTACAATCCTGCCGTCAGACGCCTTAAGCGTGTTTATATTAATCTTACCGCTTTCGTCATTAACAAATATAGTGCAATAACCGCTCTCAACTGGAATTTGAACATTTCCGGAAAAAAAAGGGCTGAATCTTTCATCATAGAGTATATTATCATTTTGTTTCAGTGTTGCCATTGCAATAGCAAGACCGGCTTCGGCATAATTCAAGGCCTTAGAGGTATAACGAAAATTGTCAGAAAGGTGAAGCTTCAGGCGTGATTCATAATTGAATTCTAAAATAATCGTCACCAAAACAGCTATTATCAATAGAACAGCGATTAAAACAAAACCTCTTTCCTTATTTTTTGATGATTTTTCAATCATTTGAACTTTTATTATTTCTGCCGCGTAGTAAATCTTTACCGCTCACTGCGGTCTTTTGAATAGTAACCTCGCCGGGCTGGTTTCCTCTGCACACTATCTGAACTTTGGATATAAACGACAAAGGCCCAACATCCTCAGTTTGCGAAACAAGTGATATCCCGACCGCTTGAGGTAATGACCCTTTCATATCATTCGAATCCCATTCTTTAAGCCACTTCTTGCCGTCGAAATACTCAACCGTAATCTCCTGTACGTTCTCCAGAACAACAAACCAATTGTAATTATCCTTATCGTCCTCAAAACCGCCTATATATCTTCGTTTACTTCGCGATAACGTATTCGTTGACTCATCTAACATGTATTCAACTATAGCAAGACCACCGAGACTATGCTCTCGTTTTGAGGCCACTGCTGAAGTTACGAATTGCAAAAAACTCTGCCCTGATGAAACTTCTTTGCCCACAAATAAAGATACATCTTTCTGTTTGAGAAGTTCTTTTTCTCCTCTTCGAACATTTGTTGGTGAAGGTTGTGGAGATTTATCCTGGGAACCGGCGTAGCAGCAGCGTATCTCCGACGCAATCCTTTGCAGAAAGACTCTGGCCTGCTGTTGCAAAGCGTGCTTTGGTTTAAAATGTGCCAAGGACCTTGTCGTTGCCGTATAAGTTCCGTAAACGCTTCCTAAAATAAGCACAAGCATGCTTAGAGCTACGATAATCTCCAACAAGGTGAAAGCTGGTCTTTTAGTTGTTCTTTCGGACATTTTCATATTATATCGCACTGGTCTTAGTCACAGTCTTGTCGATGAAAACATACGTCGTCAAAAAAATCTGTTTCCGGCTTTGACCTTCGTGCCACATTACAGTAACCGTCACCTTATGTAGGCCCGTTAGACCTGTGTCTTCAAGCTCTTCGATATCTGCTTCAGTTACTTTTGATTGCCAGTCGAAAACAATCTCCTTTTCCTGGCTTTCGACACTTCCTTCGTCCGTACCAATTTCAAGATTATTCTCAGTAATTACTTCAGCGAGCCTGGAGTTTCCTATGAGTGTTGCCTGAGATAAATTCCAGGCTGAGTCGGTCATAAGAATGCTTGTGGTAAGTAAATGCAAAAGAGGTACTAAGCCAATCACTGTGATGGCTAAAGCAATTAGCACTTCTATCAGAGTAAATGCGTCAATTTTGTGAAGATACAATAGCCTGTTTTTACCATTCTTCCACATTTTCAATCTACTTATTCGAGCAACTCCAATGTTTCAACGTAACCTAACATCTCGTTCATAACAATGCTCATTTTCCTGCCTTCTGAGGAAGCTACATAAACTGTTACCGGCTCAATCCAACCCTGCGGGCTAAACTCTATCGTGACAACATCTTTCGAATCGGTCCTCATGTCTTGAAATTCTATACCAGAGAATTGCACACCTTCAGGAAGCCGGCCCATCAAGTTAAGACCATCAGCTATTGGCATCACTTTGCCATCTGATGTTTGGGCTGTAACCCAGTACTTTCCTTTTTCAATGTCAAAGTGAAGTAAATGTGTTACGTGTGTACAGACAGCTCTTTGATGGGCATATTCAGCAACACTGGCAATTCTGCTAACGCTGCTTCGAAGTCGCTGCTGGTCTAAAAAACCAACAGAAAACTTTGGAAATACAATTGTTACACAGGCAGCGACAATCAATAGAATTACAACTAATTCGATCAGGGTAAACCCATCCTGACGCCATCGCATAAGTGATTACTCCTGGTCAAGGTCCCAGCTTTCAATATCTGCATCGTCACCGGTACCACCATCTTCTCCGTCCTTGCCGTATGATTCCAAATCATAGTCGTCACCACGCAAACCGGGACGAATATAAATATATGGACTACCCCAAGGATCTAACGGAACTTTTCCTCCCTCTATGTAACCGCCTTGTTTCCATCCTCTCAAGCCAGGATCGTTTATAAGAGCTTCTAAACCCTGAGAGGTTGTTGGAAAGCGACCCGTGTCCGTCTTCAAAAGCGCCAACGCTGATTGGAAGTTTCTTATCTGGACTTTTGCTTTCAATCTTCGGGCCTGCTCCGGCCTATCCAGAATCTTAGGCATTATTATTGTTGCGAGAAGCCCAAGGATGACTATTACAACCATTAACTCTATCAAGGTAAAACCAGGCAAAGGGTCATAGCGTTTTGAATATCCCAACATTTTCATTAGTGTGCTCTCCTAAACAATAGCTCGGTTAATATCAAAAATAGGCAATAAAATTGCAAGAACAATAAATCCGACAATAATTCCCAACAGAACAATCATTGCCGGTTCAAGCAGTGACGTTAGTGCCTTTACCGTTACCTCAACGTCATTATCAAACGCATCTGCAACATTTGTAAGTCCTTCTTCAATACCACCGCTTTTCTCACCGGCAGCAATCATGTGAATTACGATAGGTGGAAAAACCCCGCTTCTTTGGAACGATTCAGCAATGCCCGTCCCATGGCTTATAGCATCTTTGGCTTCATCTACTACGTCGGAAATTACCGTATTACCAATCACCTGCCTGGAAAGTTCAAGCGTTTCTACTATTGAAAGCCCACTCGCTAAAAGCACTGCCAACGTTCGTGAAAAGCGGGATATTGCTATCTTGCGGTTAAGATTGCCAAAGAGCGGCAATTTCAACTTTAGCTGGTCCCACACTTTTCGGCCTGTGGTTGTCTTTGACCAAAATATCGGAGCAATTACGATTCCAGTGAGTATAATTACAAAAGCCCAGAAGTAATTCTGTATAAAATTACTTAATTTCATTAACATAACAGTTGGCCAGGGAAGCTGACGATTCATCTCAAGAAACAGTTTTGTAATACTTGGAATTACAAATGTGAAAATAAAAGCTATGACACTTACACCCACGATTGCCATAAATAAGGGATAAGCCATAGCAGCTTTTACCTTATTAGTAAGATTAGTGCGTCTCTCTGCCATTTCAGCCAATCGCAGCAAAACATTTTCCAGCGTACCAGTAGCCTCGCCGGCTCTTATCATGCTGATGAAGACTTCCGAGAAAACCGCAGGATATTCAGTCATAGCTTTTGCCAACGGTACACCTTCATTAACTCTGTCACGTATCGGCGCAAAGACTTTTGCTAAAGGCTGAGTCGATAGCTGCTCAACCAAAGCTGACAAGGCAGGTACAAGCGGAATGCCCGCATGCAGCAAGGTCGCCAGCTGTCTAATAGCAACTGAGACATCCCGTTGTTTTATCTTACGAAAGCTGATTGTTCTTGACCCCACGTCGAGTCGCCGATGAATATTTCCTTGCTCACTTGTGATTTCCAGAACATGTACTTTGGCTGTGCGAAGCTTCCTTCTTGCGTCCGCAATTGAAATCGCGTCGATGGCCCCATGTTTTTTATGGCCTGTGCTGTTTAACTCTATGTATTTAAATAGAGGCATTAGCTATTATCATTCCTTAAAAAATCAAACTACCTCATCCTGCGCAACACGGAGAACTTCTTCAATAGTTGTTTCGCCGGCAAAAACCTTTCTTAGACCATCTTGACGTAATGTGTACATGCCTTTCTTTATGGCCATCTGTTTTATTACATTTGCTCCGGCATTGGCCATAATCAATTCTCTTAACTCATCGTCAATCGTCATCAATTCGAATATGCCCTCTCGTCCCACATATCCGGTATCGATACAATTCGAACATCCTTTGCCTATATATAACTCTTTTTTATCATTCATTGATTGGGTGTCGAACACTTGCAGCTCTTCTTCTTCATTGGGTGTGTAAGGGACCTTGCACTCGGGGCAGATAATCCTTACCAGTCTTTGCGCCATTATTCCTATTACAGAAGAACAAACCAGGTAAGACTCAATCCCCATATCAATCAAACGAGTTACAGCACTGGCAGAGTCGTTTGTGTGGAGTGTGCTTAAAACCAAATGTCCCGTTAAAGCAGCCTGGATAGCGATTTGAGCGGTTTCAAGGTCACGGATTTCTCCGACCATTATAACATCCGGGTCCTGTCTGAGAATATGCCGCAAGTAATTTGCGAAAGTCAGGCCTATCTTTGGATGTATTTGCATCTGACCAATCCCGGCAAGCTTATATTCTATTGGGTCCTCAACTGTCATAATGTTCCGAACTTCCGTGTTCAGCTCACCAAGGACGCTATAAAGGGTTGTTGTTTTACCGCTGCCAGTGGGGCCTGTTAAAAGAATTATTCCGTGAGGTATATGAATAAGTCTGCGAAATTCCTTTTCAGTTTCCGGGGCAAATCCTAACTGGCCAAGGCCAAAGCGTGCACTGGTCTTGTCCAGAAGTCGAAGAACAACACGTTCTCCACCAGAACTGGGCACTGTTGAAACTCTGATATCTATTTCATTTTCACTTATTTTAATCCTGCTTCGCCCATCCTGTGGAAGTCTGCGTTCAGCAATGTTTAAGTTTGCCATGATTTTCAAGCGTGATACCAGCGCAGCAACATATTGCTTTGGTAGAGTAAATCTGTTATGTAATACACCATCTATTCGAAAACGAACTTTCACTTCCTGCTCATACGGCTCAATATGTATGTCACTTGCTCGAGCTTGTACCGCCTGGAAAAAAATGGTATTAACTAATTTAACAACTGGTGCTCTGTTCGCCAGATCCAAAAGGTCTTCTGCGGTGGAACCTGAGGTTAAGCCGGCAAACTCCTTGGTATCATCCAACTCGGTTAAAGCTTCCGAGGCAGAACCTTCACTTTGATAATAATAATGGCTAAGTCCATCTTCAATTACCGAAGATGCACAAATAGCCCTCTTGCAGCGAACACCGAGCATTTTGACGGCAGCATCAAACGCCATTACGTCAAGCGGATCGCTCACAGCAATACTAACCATGCCATCCTTCTTGCCAAATGGAAGAATCTTATGTTTTTTGAGGAATTCAATCGGCAGGTTTGCAACTAATTCTTTGTTGAGTTTTTCCTGTGGTACATTATCTAAATAAGAAAGCTCCCATTGTTGAGCCAGGGCTTTTAGAACTTCGACCTCAGTGATATGGCCTGCCCTGGTTAGTATTTGACCAATTCTTTCATATTGGTTTTCAGTAGTTTGCAAAAGGAGAGCATCGGTTAATTGCTGCTCTGTAAGTGAGGTTTGCTGTAATAGTATCTGTCCAAATAATTCCACCTTCATTTTCTCATTTTCTTATTTATCGCCGGCCCTATCAGCTTTTCCCATTAATGGCTGAAGTTTTGCAAACGTCTTATTAATAAGCTATTCACGCAGCACAGGATTAGGGCTTGATTCTGGTTTTCGTTAGTCAGGATCTAAAAATTCAATCAATGAACTTGGTTCCTTTTCAATATTTGCTCCTGATTGTGATGTCTGCTGTTTTTTCAACTCTGTTATTTGTTCGAGAGCTTCCTTGGTTGTCAGAACACGGGGAGTTATAAAAAGAAGCAGATTTGTTTTTTGGACACGGTCGCTATTCACCCTAAACAACCCTCCGATGAGGGGTATATCTCCAAGCAAAGGCACTTTTTTCTCAATAGTTTCCTTGTCATCCCGTATCAATCCACCTATGACAACAGTTGCACCGCTCGGGATAGAAATAACGGTCTCGATATCACGCGTAGCTGTAGTTGGTGTCTCACCACTTATTACGCCCGTTGCTGCCGATGGTACAAGTTTGCTAAAACTCGCTTCAACTTCAAGACGAACAAAATCGCCCGGACTAATGTGCGGCGTAACTTTTAGTTCAATGCCAACGTCTTTAAAATCATACGTTTTAATTGCAGATTCATATTCCCCAGGTTGAGTAATGCGCGAATCTCTCACGTATGGGACATTATCAGCCACTATTATAGTTGCCTCTTGATGATTGGAAGTAAGTATATGCGGCGTAGAAAGAACGTTAATTCCTGTGTGTTTTTCCAGCGCCTTTAAAACAGCGCCGATTGTTGCTTCCCCCCCTACCTCTTTATGTACGCCAATAGCCAGACCCTCAAGGTTGCCGGATGCCGCTTCAACTCTGGGACCGAGGTTTGTGAGTGCGAAACCACGAACACTATCAGCAACCGCCTCATCAATTGTCGCCCAATCTACGCCGATTTCATTTAAAACATCCTCGCTTACCTCAATTATCTGGCACTCAACCAGCACCTGCTCGCGAACCACATCTAATTTTTCAATTATATCTCCGATAATCTTATAGTACTGAGGTGATGCTACAATAATCAGGGAGTTGGTGCTTTCATCTGCAGTTACCTGCAAGGGCTCCCGGGACTCGATTTTGCTCCCTGTTAACAATTGCCCCAGTACCGCTGAAAGCGATTTCTCAAGTTCTATTGCTTCTGCATGGTTAAGATAAATTACGTGTATGTTACCCGCTTCAATAGGACGTTCGACATCTAATTTTGTGACAAGGTCCCTAATTATCTCGGTATCATCAGGATTTGCTACTACAATCAAAGAATTGGTTCGTTCATCAGACAAAATCTTCAATACAGAACTCGCTCCTCTGGGAGCAGCCCTCGCTACCCTGCTGCCGGCAGCTACAGTACTTTGTTGCATAATCTCTTTAATCTGTTCACTAATAGTACGAGCTGAACCATACTCAAGACGGATCAAAGTAATATTCTCTTTTGCACCTTCAGTATCAAGCTCTTGAATAAGCTTTGCTATCCGATGGATATTGGACGAAGTGTCAGTTAAAAGAACTGAGTTTGTCTGTGGATATGTCGTTAAATTGCCTCCGGTGGACACTAAAGGGGTAAGCGAGCTGCTGATCTCTGCTATGTTGGCAAAACGTATTGGGATAATTTGTGTTACAATACTATCGTTTTGGGGGATTAATGCAGGATTACCACCAACGCGTATTAAGATATTGCTTTTTGATGCCTCTGCACGAGGAATGATTTTGACTATTTTGCCCGCAGGCACAGCGGCATAGCTCTTAACTTGCAGTACAGACTCAAATACTTCATAGACCTCTCCAATCCGTATTTTAGTAGGGGAAATAAGTGTGACAGTACCACGAATATTATCGTCAATAAGAAAATTAATCCCTGTAAGCTCACCGACCGTCTTGATAAAAATCTTAATTTCTACCTGGTCAAAATCCAGCGAAATCAGTTTATCCGCCATACCCGGCTTGAGGAATGCCGGCATATACACTTCTGGCCCTATCATCTCTGTAGAATCGCCGGATACTCGACTTGTCGGCTGCTGATTCGCAAGACATACTGTTGATTGCGGCTCCACCATCAGGACACAACTACAAACCACTATAAGCAATAAAGGGATCCTTATGCGATTCAATCTTATTTTATTACATAATATTGACATAATTCACGCTCACGATATCAGATTGTACAATCGTTACTTTATTCTAAACGAAAGTGTCTTCTTCTCGTTGCCCCTCAAAAGCTGAGTATCCAGTGAGGATAGTGCTCGTGCCTTCCTAAGAATCTGGGAGGCCTTTCGCCTATTAGTTACTGTTTGTCCATTTATAATCTGAATAACATCACCATTTTCAAATCCAACATACCTGGCCATACTCGAATCTTCCAGACCCGTGATACGCATACCCTTTTCCTTTCCATTTACTATGTAGGGAGCTACTTCCACCGTTTTTAAAATGGCTTCCATCCCCCCAACTTTTGCAAGAAAAGCCTTCTCATTTATTTCTCGTTCAGTAGGCGAAATAATATTTACAACATCAGCAAAACCTGGTTTTTGGGCGATAACAGGTTCTGCACTTTTTTCAACAGGGACTGAAACTCCATCTGCTACATACAAGTTTAACACCTCACGCTGCACTCCATTGAAAAGGACTATTCTGTTTCGCTCAATTCTTTCAACCTGTGCCCCCTCAATAATATCTCCGGTCTTATAAAGATCCTGTATCCTGGTCTTTATGTTTTCGATCACAGCACATGCTACTTCCTCGTCCCCTGCAACTGTGGCAAGCAACCGAAGTCGTGCACTAACAACAGGAGCCGGAGCTTTCCTTTTTTCTTTCTGTGGATTCTCCTTAACTGCGCTTGCTCCTGCAGAGCCGAAAATATTCCGACCCAGAATAATCTTATCATTGCCAGGCGGCATTGGTTCTTTACTGAGGATAATGTCTCCTTCCACGATTTTGGGGATTGGCTCTACAATGGTACTCTGCTCCGCATCGTTACCAAAGATGAAACCGGCTGCCACATACCCCAAGATTGCGAGCAAGATTAAGTTTGCAACCCACAATAATTTGCCTATTTCTAAAACGCCCTTCATACTCTATCAATCCCGAAATTTCTCTATACGTCTATTACAATCCAATTGCCTAAGCTAAAACCGCTCCGATAAAGCCATAACAGACATTAGCTAAACCGTGAAACAAGACCGGCGCTAACAGCGATTTAGTCTTAACAAACAACCAGCCAAAAATCAATCCGGGAAAAAATGTAATAATCGGCATTACACTTCCCAGAAGCACGCTGTGTGATATAGCGAAGACGGCTGCTGATATTATTATACCAATTAATTCCAAAAATGCACGATTTTTTTGTACGGACATAGTTAATAAACACAGTACATTGCTTTGAAAATAACCCCTAAAGAACATCTCTTCAGCCACTGCAATGTACATGAATTGATAAACTAACCATGAAAACCGACCTTTCTCTGGAATAACCGGACATAACGGCAATTGGACCTCAAAGTGTTTCAGCAAAAATATGCCAGCAAAAAGAAGCGGAAACACTATTATGCAAGCTGCAAAGAGCACCCGAAAAATCAATCCCAGCCGCCCTACACGCAGACCAATCTCAGCGAAACTTCCCTTCCTCAAAAGGGTTGGGACTACGGCTGCCACTATTAAGAAAAAGGGTGCCAAAAACCAGGCTCCTCGGCTATTTAAATTATTGCGTAAAAGCTTTATCAGCAAGATAGTAACAACAGTAACACACACAATCTCCATCAAAAGAAGCACTCTTGCAACAATTACATTATCTCCGCCTTTGATCAAGACTTTCTATCCTCCGCAAAACAAAGCATCTGGCAATGGTTCCTGCCACTGCCAGATGCAAAGCCTTTCTAATTATCCGATTTACACTGTGTGCCTTATACTATATTGTCCTTCGATTGCGCGCATCCCTTCGCTTAATTATTACCCAGACAACAGTAAGGAAAATATATGGCAGCAAGTATTCGATCACGTTACCCTGGCCGGCAGGAGATATATCACAACCACCACCGCCTCCTCCGCCCCCTCCAACTGCGGCAGGAGCAGCGCCGCCGCCGGTACCAAAACCAGTAAAGTGAGTGGTCTTAAACCGAATGGCATGGACATTCAAGGGTAAACTGGGCTCGTCAGAGTTAGTCAAGTGTTGGACATCGCTTATGCCTTCCTGGCTCCAATAGCCCAAACCAGTTCCTTGGTCGTACTGATAAGAATAAACACGATATACCGAGTGGCCAGGACAATCCTCTTCCGCGTGCTGTATGGTTACGGTCACCGGCTGACTGAACACCAATCCACTTGGCCCAAAAGCATAAGGCACCCCGAAGCCCCCAGGTGGAAGCTCGGGAAGATTGATCATTTCGGCAATTGTGATCTTGATATCTACGGGAAGCGCTCCAGCAGGAATTTCAATGAGTACATCGCCGCTCTCTACCGTGCCTCCGCTTGCAGCAGATACGTCAACTTCTGCCAAAGCCGGGCCTAACGACGTTGAACCTGCACCGTAAATATCGTTATTTCCGAGTCTATTATCCACCCAGCCCATATACGGGTTACCATCATCAATGCCAATGGCCGGAGCTGTCTGTATATTTGCCCCCTCATCATCATTGACAAGTATATTGGTTCCAAAGTTTGAACCGCTCTCGGCGTAATAGATATCCGGGTCCGCAATATTGCGTTCATCTCGCCAGCATGCAAATACCTTCGCGGTTTCACCTGCGCCGTCAACCGCGATGGCCGGAGCGCTTTGAGGATAGTTAGGTTCATCCACAACATCGTGGATATCCGCCTCTAACAGCTCTTGTAGGCCACCCGTCGTAACGCCGTGGAATATACTGTCATTGGGATCGGCGTCATCAACCCATAACAAGTGCAGTACTGTGCCGGAAGATTCAGTTGCAATTGCAGGACTCCACTGGTTGTCGCTGATTTCAACTACTTCTACATTTGTCCAATTAGGAGAGTCTGCGCCAAAGATGTCCATGCCCGTATCATTGCCAGCGTTTCTTTCATCGGTCCAAACTATATACGCAGTGCCATTTTCATCTATGGCAATGGCTGGTCCACTCTGGCTGCTTGCGTCGTCCGTTACCTGTGTTGCAACCTTCCAATAAAATGGGTCTTGTCCAATGTCGCTCTTCCTGACCCAGATGTCTTTGTTACCAGCTCTCTTCTCATCCCAGGTTATATACATTTCAGTGCCGCTTATGGCAATTGCCGGGTTTTGGGCAATATTTGGAGCTTTTTCATCAGGATTATCAGCGTTCACCTGGCACGGGTCACTGCCCAATTCATACGTCCACGTAATCCCATCTTCCGAGGTCAAGAGCAATATATCCCAATTGGGGTCTGCAATCTCTTCAATCTCTTCCCAAACCACATATAAATTATTGGCGTCATCAATTGCGATAGCGGGATTGCGCTGGTTATTCGGGTTGCTAATCACAGGCACACTCGTTTTAAAGGCGCTTCCGTCTGCAGGTAGCTTGCCGATATAGATGTCGGTATCACCGGCAGCAGTTTTCTCGTCCCAGACAACCCAGATATTTCCTTCAGAATCCCTTGCCGTGGCCGGATTGTTCTGCACAAGGGTGCCGGTGTCTGTGTTTACCTTGATGTTCTTCCCGAACGACCGCATTACGGTATGGAAATTGTAGTCTTCCGTAATCGGGTTGCCGGCTTTATCCTCTGCCTTTACCACAACATCCACTTCTTGCTCGTAGTCAAACAGAGTCGATGACTGGAAAACAAACATGTAGTCCGCTTCTGACCCCACACGCCTGCATATACCTTTGACCGTCTGTGCCGTGCCTGTAGAGTCATAGACATTCGGATCAGTCTCGTTGGCGCCATCATAAATAACATCGTCTTCGACCTTAATCTCGACGGTCCCGAGAGCTACACCGGTTCCACTCGTACCGGCAATCACCTCATCAGTAATGTGAAGCTGGATGATTGTATCTCTCGCGACCTGAATCGAATTCAGTTCGGGTATATGGCCATACGTATTCGGGTCAGTCTTATCATCGTCATTTAGTATTGTATAAGTGTGACTTGCGTTTGTCCCTATTGTTACATCCCCAGAAGGAGAAGGGTTACTTAATGTGACAATAATCGTCTTATCCGGCTCTACTAATCCATCGGGCAAAATTATTATTTTAATACTTTCCTCTGTATCTCCAGCAGGGAATGGCAAAGGTTCGGCAGAAACGGTGTAATCCTGACCTTCGATGGCCGTGCCGCCAGTCACCGAATAATTGACCGTCACTTCTCCGGGAAACTCTGGCGAAAGCGTTACAATCAGTTCTGCCGGGCTATTGCCCTCAGGGCCGCTTGAACTGGCCTCAGCAAATTCAATATTTGACTGGTCATCGTTTATAATTTTGTGGGTGTAAATTCCTTCTGTCCCTATCGTTGCATTCGTAGGATTGCTCAGAGTTACAATGATTTTCTCCTCGGGTTCCACTTCAGAATCATCGTGAATATATATTGGAATATTCTTCGTTGTTTCTCCGGGCGAGAATGTCAAAGGTCCGGCAGCAATGGTGTAATCCACGCCCACATCAGCCTTGCCAGAAAGTAAATAATCAACGGTTACAGTCTTTCCGGATGCCGGAGAAAGTTCAACAACCATTGTTACTTGAGAAACTACACCTCCTTCTCCTTCCTCACCTTGTGAATCGGCACTTGTAAATGAAACTTCTGGCGGGTCATCGTTATCAATGATTGTATAAGTGTAACTTGTGTTAGTTCCCAATATGGCATGTTCAGGAGCGCTTAATTCGACAGTAAATGTCTCATTATTCTCATACGACAAGTCATCAATAATCGTTATTTTGATATCTTCCGGGCCAGTGTCCCCGGCGAAAAAGTCCAACCAGCCACTCAGAATTTCATAATCCTTACCACCTATAGCTGTTCCCGGGGTTATTGAAAAGTAAACTTTTGCATCCACGCCGGAAACTTCCGAAATTTTGACACTCATTAGTACCTCAGTAATACCCTCATCGCCGCTTGAACTAACCTCAGCAAATTCAATAATCGGCGGCTCGTCATTATCTTCTATCGTATAAGTGTAGGTTATATAAGTTCCCAATGTGGCGTTTGTAGGATTGCTCAATGTAACAATAATTGTCTCATCACCCTCATATGATGAGTCATCGACAACCGTGATTGCTATCTTCTCCGAAGTAGAACCGGAAGAGAATTCCAAAACACCAGTGCCAAGAAGCGTATAATCCACGCCACCGCCATCAGCCGATCCAGCAGTCACAGTCACCGAATAATCGACCTTCGCAGTTTGGGGAAATTCCGGCAAAAGCGTTACAGTCAGTTCTACAGAGCTATCGGACTCAGGGCCACTCGAACTAACCTCAGCAAATTCTATACTTGACAGGTCATCGTTAATAATTGTGTAGGTGTAACTTGCCATTGTTCCTATCGCTGCATTCGTAGGACCGCTCAGGGTTACAATGATTGTCTCATCGGCTTCACCAGCCGAATCATCCAGAATTGTTAGTGAAATATTCTTCGTTGTTTCTCCGGGCAAGAATGTCAAAGGTCCGGCAGCAATGGTGTAATCCACGCCCACATCAGCATCGCCGGCAACCGTATAATCAACGGTTACAGTCCTCCCGGATGCCGGAGAAAGTTCAACATCCATTGACACTTGAGAAACTGCACCTTCTTCATCTTGTAGTGAACTGGAACCGGTAAATTCAACGCTTGGCTCATCATCGTTATCAATAATTGTATAAGTGTGACTTGCGGTTCCCAATTCGGCATTTTCAGGGGCGCTTAATTCGACAGTAATTGTCTCATTATCCTCATCCAAAAAGTCATCAAGAATCGGTATTTTGATAGATTCCGGTCCAGTCTCCCCGGGCGAAAACTCTAACCAGCCATCAACAATTGTATAATCATCACCACCGGTAGCTGTTCCCGGTGTTATTGAAAAGTAAACTTTTGCAAGCAGGCTGGATTCTGCTGACATACTGACCATCAATTCCGCCGGGCTGTTATCCTCAAGGCCATCAGAAGTGCCAGCATCAAATCCAACAATTGGCAAAGCCTCATCATCTATAATCGTATAAGTGTGGGTTATAATAGATCCCAATTCAGCATTTAAAGGATTGCTTAATGTAAATTCAATTGTCTCATCATCCTCATATATCGAGTCATCGACAACCGTGATTGCTATCTTCTCCGAAGTAGAACCGACAGAGAATATCAAAGTGCCACTGTCAAGCGTATAATCCACTCCACCGCCTTTAGCCGATCCACCGGTTACTAAATAGTCAACTTTTACTTCTTCAACAGACGCAGGGGAAAGCACAACATCCAATGTTACTGCAGTGACAGATTCGGAGCCGCTTGAACTAACACCAGCAAATGCAATACCCGCAATATCATCGTCAATAATTGTATAGGTGTAAATTTCATTTGCTCCCAATGTCGCATTGGTGGGGCTGCTTAAGGTTACAATAACTGTTTCATCCGTCTCAACGAGACCGTCGTCTTCAATTGTTAATATGATATTCTTCGTTGTTTGCCCCGGTGAGAACGTTAAGGTACCATCAGCAAGCGTATAGTCCACACCGCCTCCGGAAGCCGTGCCGCCAACCGAATAGCCAACGGTTACGCTCTTGCCGGATGCCGGAGAAAGATTAACAACCAGCAGCACTTGAGAAACTGCACCTTCTTCACCTTGTGAACCGACACTACTAAATTCAACACTCGGCTCAGTATCGTTATCAAGAATTGTATAAGTGTGGGTTGTAATACTCAATGTGGCATTTGTAGGGTTGCTTAATGTGACGATAATTGTCTCATCAACCTCATTCTGTAAGTCATCGACAACCGTGATTGCTATCTTCTCCGAAGTATCCCCGGGAGAGAAGGTCAAGGTGCCATTTGCAAGTGTATAATCCACGCCACCGCCATCAGCTGTTCCCCCAGCAGCTACTGAATAGTCAACTTTTACAGGCAGACCTGATGCTGGCGAAAGATTGACAATCAAATCCACCGAGCCGGTACTCTCAGGGTCGTTAGAACTATCAACATCAAATCCAACACTCGGCAAAGCTTCATTATCTTCGATGGTATAAGTGTGGATTGTATTAGCTCCCAATGTGGCATTTAAAGGGTTGCTTAATGTAACTTCAATTGTCTCATCAGCCTCATTCAGTGAATCATCGACAACCGTGATTGCTATCTTCTCCGAAATAGAACCAGCAGAGAATATCAAAGTGCCACTGTCAAGCGTATAATCCTCCCCTTCTCCTGCGGCCGTTCCACCGGTTACTGCATAGTCAACTTTTACCTCTTCAGAAGACTCTTCGGAAAGCACAACTTCCAAATCTACCGCGGTGACAGATTCAAAGCCGCTCGAAGTAGTGGAGATGAAACCAACAGTAGGTATTTCAGAAGGCTTTTGCTCTATTTGAGTATCCCCGCCAGTTGGATATTCGTGGGGCGTTCCGACAGGGTAGTTATAAGATACTTCCCCCGTAAACGTTTTGGTTCCTGTTTCGCCGGCTGGTGGAGTTACAATATATGTTATAGTCGTGTCTGCTACGGTACCTGGTGCCCAAAACAGCCAGCCAAGTTTGGGTGGCACATTTTGTCCTGGCTGTGGACTTGCACTTACAAACGTCCATCCGGATGGAAAAGTCTCTTCAATACCAAAAGCGTTAGGTAGATTGTTCTCATCTACATCGATGGTCAAGGTAACCGTAACATTTTCACCTGGGACGTAATTAGCCGGCAAGGTACGTGTGCATGTTACTTCGTTAGCCGCATAAGAAGCTGAGAATGCTGCAAAAGCAACATACAATATGATAATACATTTGATTTTCGGGTTCATTTTGTTCCCCTTTCTAATTTTAAATAAACTCTATTATACATCATTTTACCTAATTTTATCTGCAATGTCCACAAAAAACTTTATTATTACGGTTTTATTCCCGGCTTATAATTCCCGTTTTCGTCACAATAATAATGTCCTTCAGCCCACAAATCTATTGCTTCAAGGACTTCAAGCATACTGACATCACCTACAGCCCACTGGTCAATATAGCCAAGGATTTCAAGCATATCTATCACTTTATCACAGTCTTTATCCGCCGGATGACAACAAAGGTCAAATAGGAGCGCCCAGTCATCCTGTGTCATATCAGGAAAAATCCCGCCAAGGGTCGGGTCATCACCTAAGCCGTGGCCGAAAGTGCCGTACACAGGCTCATTAAAATCATCGAATACCGGCAGCATATCCCGGGGACTGACCGGAGGAGAGGAACCAAAAATAGGATTCAGATTAACATCTTTGTTTGTGACCACGGTACTCGTACGCGTACCCCATAGACCTGTCAGCTTACCATAGTCAGCTCCCCAGTATTCGAAGGTTGCATTTACTATCGTGTTCTCGTCTGGAGTTAAATTGCCTTTAAGGAATCCTTGTCGCCACTGGCCGGAATAATACTCCACGTCAACGTCTATTATTATTGTTTGGCCAATATACTCCTTGCCAAACCATTCGACTTCCCACGGGGATGGAGTAACACCATCTGTAAAGGTTAAGCTTCCGGTGTCACCATCGAGCCCTGTAAAATCATATACCAGTACCAGCTCCCCTATCTTTGAACCAGAATCATATATATCGTATTTTTTTGTTGTTTCCCACATGTATGTTCCTGCAGCGCCGCCGGTCAAGGAGTCATGCAATATGGTTAACCGGTCATCGACGAGCTGAAAACCAGCTTCGTCATTCGGGTCTACGTACAGGAAATCGTCTTCTTGATCATCTGGCTCACCGCGAATATAGTCTATCGCATCAGAGTAATATTCTATCCCATCAATCATATCCAGCCGTGCCTTGGCCAAAATCGCAGCGCCGTTATTGGGGTCGTTAGACGTCGGTAGAACCTTTAACAATTCCGGATAAGGATTGAGGAAATCTTCGTTGATATGAATATTATTAACATCATCAATGCCAAAAGGCGCGAAAAGAGCGTCCTTATTAGCACCATCAGTATTAATTCCGTCAACATACAAGAGCTGGTGAAGGAGGCTTTCATCCACATCAATATATACATCGTAGGCTAATTTAGCCTGCATTTGGGCCTTTAAGGCCATTAACAATCCCTTCAAGATTAAAACTTCCCCGTAGTCCACTTCCAAATTACTTAGCATTCCGGTCTCGTTCGGCGTGAAGAAGATTCCGAAAGGGGTGGGTGAATCATCGATGGAATCCAGTTCAGCAATGATGTCTTCAATTTGGGGAATCATAGCGCTGATTATCCCGGGAACTTCTTCCGGTTGGGGTGCTTCGGATGGTATAATATAATTATTCGGTTCAGCAAGAGGGACATCAATTATAATAGGGTCAACGGCACAAGGGTCGAAGGAATCCCCTGTAACATTTACCCCGAACTGTTGGGCCAGCTCAAGAAAGCTGTCCTGTACCAGGATATCTTTGTTATCGATAAACAGCATAGCTGTCCCTGTAACGGCGTGGAGGAATTTTAGCTCTCTGTCTTCGCTGCAATCTGAGCATCCTGGGTCTTTTATGCCAGTGTCGAATGTTTGATAAGCCATATGCAGCTTGGATAACGAACCGTCAAACATTAACAACCGCCCTGCTGTTTTGTAATAATCTGCGTCAAGGGCCCATACCATAGACGTGCAGCACATAACTACCAATAAAGTTAATATTACAGTTCTTCTAACCATTTTTCTTTACTCCTTCTTTCAACTTTAGCAATTTGTGCCCCTACAATGTTTAATTGAGCATCAACGCAAATGCCTTTGCCTGTTGTCATTACCCCACCGCGATTTAGAACGTACACTCCGTTTACCCTGAAGTGCTGTTTTTGTACGTCCCACTTGACATAATTGCTTTCGAGTGTTCCGCCGTTTGCTACTGTTATTTTCGCATGACCCTGCAATACTATGTAGGAATGTTCGTTAGAGGCTATCGCCCTTTTGCTTTGTGTTGCAAAGAACAAGTCACCATCATTGAATACCTGGTAGTCAAAATTATTAATGCGGACCTCAGATACATTGCCTAAATCAATATTATTAACGCGCCACCCATCAGCAAAAGTTGTCAATCTGCGCATAATCCCCTTAACGAGTGCTCTTGTATCGTTGGTTATGTCTTGGTGAAAGAGAAAAACATCAGGTGTGGCAGCTGCTGTAATCCTGTCCGGATTGTAATTATAAAACTTGAGTTTAAGGTCTTGTATTTTTACAACTTTGTGTAAAGCAGTCTTAAAAAACCCGAACTTGTTATTCTCTGAACAGAAGTTCTCAAAATGCACCGAACTAATAGGCCTGTAGTTTTCATTAGGGTCCCAACGCCGATAGTTAAAAGCTCCTGTTTGGTTCTTGGGTGGCCTGAGTTCCCGTCCAGTACTTGCCATATCGCTGTAGAGTGTGCTTAACTCATTGTTTCCACCGACAATTACAATTCCTAATATTAAAACAGACAAATACCACGAGATTAACAGAACACCCCACTTGAGCCAGAGACGTGGTCCATGTATTATCGGTCGTTTGACCATCCAACACTCCTATCGCCCTTCGCTACGCAAAGACAAGACGCGGCGAACATGCTCACTGATAACCGCTCGAGACCCACATACTCGTTTGGCATGCATCCCTTGCACTTTTGGGGAACAATCCTACGGTTTCCTCGAACCGAAAAAATGAAAACGAACCATTAAGATATAGTTATCTCTTAAGCCTGTCAAGCAAAAAATCCCAATATAAGTAACCGGTCAGTTATGGGTGGGAAAGGGTGGATTATGACGAGTCAAACTT
>CAYQKF010000059.1:0-31314 GCA_964417935.1 uncultured Pirellulales bacterium | reverse complement strand
TTCCTACATTCTACAGATTACCTATTTTGAGCGCCAGAAAAATTTGTCACACCCAGATTACTAATCCGATACGAAAGATTATCAAAGACAAAATCGGCATCCCCAAACAGAATGTTTTCATCTGTGCCACCCACACACATTCCGGGCCGGAAGTTTTTACCAGAACCAAGCTTAGGCCGGAGAAGGAGGTTCCGGCCTCCGAGATTGACCAATCCTATCTTCAGACGCTGATAAGAAAGACGGCAGGTTCGGTACTTATTGCTCATAAAAATATGCGGGAGGATTCCCGCAAGGCGGGGGCCCAAGTAAAGATAGGTGCGGCAAAAGGGCAAATTCCCGAAATATTATATAATCGAAGGCCAAAACTGGCTGATGGCTCGGTGAAAATGGCGTTTACCCTTGGGCCGGAAGTTACTGCAACCAAGAAAATAGAGACAGACGCCGAAGGTAACGTAAAAGTAACATTCACTCTGCCGGATGAGGAGGCGGAATTGGATTTCGGGCCCATTGACCCTGAGGTTTGTGTGCTCAGAGTAGAAGATATGGACGGTGGAATTGTCGGCTCACTTGTTAATTTCGGCTGCCATCCTGTTTGTATATATCCGTATTTGAGTACGACAATATCGGCTGACTATCCTGCGTACACAACACAGGTTGTGGAACAAATGGAGGGAGGGATTTGTCTTTTTGCCCTCGGACTGGCGGGGAATACAGTTCCAATCCAGAGAGGAGTAAAACCTCGTGAGCAAATCGGTAAGGCCCTGGGGGGCGAAGCGCTTAGAAGACTTCAGCTCGTTCCTACCGCAGGCGATGTTACTTTAAAGGCGTTAAAGAAGGAAATTAGATTTCCCGTAAAGACAAATTCCTCATCGGATAAAACCAGAGATTTTGACGAAACAAATTATATCACCACGGAGATACAAGTCTTAAGGCTTGGCGATATTTATATTTTGGGGCTGCCCGGAGAAATTCTGGTGGAAGTGGGTTTGGAGATTAAAAAAAGAGCGGGTGTGGAAAAGCTTTTCGTTATCTCGGTCAGCAACGACTCAATAGGTTATGTCTGCCACAGCCAGGCCTATGAAGAAGGGGGGTATGAACCGGTATCAGGAACCAACCTTGCAAAAGGGGCCGGCGAGATTATGATAAAGCAGGCTTTAGACCTCATCAATCAAGCAAAGTAAAGAGGACAACATAATTCAACCAAAATTCATCGAGGCCTCAGTTGCTCTTTGGCGCCCGCACCTTGTTGACCAGCTCGTGCACTTTATCCACAACCCGCTTCTCGACTGACGGCGCGAAGGGGCCCGGAAAAGGAGTGTACCGCATCGCGTCACCACCTTCGTAGCCGCCCTCCTGCAAGACACGGAGCGAAGGTAAGTAACCGAAAACGTCGTTCGAGTAGCCGGCGACCCAGACTGTTGGGCCGGCCAGCTCTGCTTTGAGACGCAGCGAATAGTCAACCACAACTTCGCCGGACAGGGCTACCATCGTCAGGTCGTTACCGAATTGGACAACTTGCACCAGATACGGATATGTCGTGCGAATTTTGCCGGTTTGCTCCAGCTCCTTCATCAATACTTCCGCGTGTCGGCGTTCATACTTATTACCGGACTGCGCTTGCTGCTGGAGCTGCCGGCGGCTGGGCGGTTCCGCAAAATCGAGAGTAACGGTTTCCAGAGCCGACCGAATCGGCCCGTGGATGGGCGACGCTCTTGAGAGAAGTGCCGTTTCGACTCCATTGGCCAACGCACGCCCGTGCTGCTGCGCCAGAGCCAGCGTACGACGAGGGTATGGATTTTGGTCGCCGCCGCAGCCGGCTATGAACATTGCAGTTACTTTAGGGTGCGCTTCTTCCAGATACAACTGGGCAAAACCTGCGTAGTCGCCACAGAATTGGTAAAAACTAAGTGTAGTATTATGGCACGCGTACCCGAAGACGAGGGCCTGTATTTCGCCTTGGGGATTATCAATCCGCAGAACAGGAACATCGTGGTCAACCGGACCATCAGGATTAGCACTGATAACATAACCTCGTTCGGTCTTTAATCGCCTGTTCATAGCAAAACCTGCACGGGCGTGTGTGTATTCCAGCCGAGCCGGGGCGAGTTTCTCTATTGCCTGACCGACCAGCGTCAGCAATTTTTGCTGTAAAGTTTCCATATACTGCCGGCTTCGTTTAATCTGCTCCGGTGATAAACCATAAAAGGAATCTCCATATATAGAATCCTCCATCTCCTTAACAACCGGACCGCAATGCGTGTGGGAGGCGTTTAGCAGTAGGCTTTCCGGGGGCAGTTTATAGCGTTGGTTGACTTCCTTTTCCAGCCGGTCTCGCAGTGACCGTGGAACGCCTAACAAATCGACCGTGACGATTACAAGTCTGGTGCCCCGGGCATCCCCTCGGTTTCGCTCGGGACAGGCTTCCAGTGCCAGCGCCTTGGCGTGCAGGTCGTGGATCTTTCCCTCCGATGGTTTTGTTCTCGCTGCGTACCCGGACATCCACATCGGTTGGGCCGGCGTGATGACGGTTGTAGCGATGCCGGCTTTCCATTTCTGCTGTTCAAGATTTGCTGCACTGGCTGGTACTTCAGCCGCCTTCAGATGTGACAGGCCAGTTGGGCCTGCCAGATACAATAACATTGTTAAAATTAGCAATATTGATTTACTATGCAGGATTTTGACGGTTTGACGATTCATCTTGGTACTCCTCATATTTCTTAATAGCCTTTTGCCCGGCTGTGTCGCCGGATTCTCTTATCATTTTCTCCTAATAATACCAAATTATAAGCCCAATTCTATTCTATTTCATAGAAATTCTATTGCTCTGTTGAAAAAGTGGACTGTTATTCTGAGGCGAAGCCGAAGAATCTCATCTCTTGCGTCATCAAGAGATTCTTCACTCCGCTGCGCTCCGTTCAGAATGACAGTTTTTGTAACTTTTCAACAGAGCAAAATTCTACCTACGTTCAGCGGCAAAGGGCGGGAACCAAAAGCTACCGGTGGGATTTTAGTTGTCTCCCATCCTGAAAAATATTGAACCATAAGAGTTTTCTTCTTGCTTATTGGCGGCACTTTCTTCTCTTGCAGGGTTATCTTTCAAGCTCTATAATGTCCCCGATAACTGATATGGGAGGTACATAAATGTTAGGTCTTAAAGTTATTGACTGGGCAGTTATTATCATTTACCTAATAGGTATTACCTTCATCGGCCTATGGGCGGTAAAAAAGGTCCGCAGTGCCGCCAGTTTCTTCATAGGCGACCGGAAGTTCGGAAAAGTGATGATGGCCTTCTTTATGTTCGGCTCCGGTACCCATTCCGACCAGGCAGTTAGCGTCGCAGCCAAAACATATCACGTAGGCGCTTCCGGTATCTGGTACCAGTGGCTGTGGCTTTTTGTAACGCCGTTCTTTTGGCTAATCGCGCCGTTTTTTCGCCGAATGCGGGCCGTGACAACGGGGGACTATTTTGAGATTCGTTATGGGCGCAGCGTCAGCGGCCTATATGCCGCGATGGGGATATTGCCGCTTCTGGTTGCCATCGGGGTAATGCTGAAAGGCTCGGGGGCGATGGTCGAGGCCGTCTCCGGTGGTGCTGTAAACTCCAATCTCGCTGTCATAGCGATGACGGTTATGTTTGTCATCTACGGCGTTGCCGGCGGACTCAGTGCAGCTATCGCAACAAACTTTGTCCAGGGACTACTGACTATTGTTCTGTCTTTCCTGATTCTGCCGTTTGCATTAGTGGAAGTCGGCGGTATGAGTGGTCTGCGGCAGTCAATCGCTCAACTTTCAACAGCTAACCCTGATATGCCCGATATGCTATCCCTTGTAAGCCCAGGTGAGATTAACCTATTTTTCATCATAGTTATTGCATTTAACGCTCTTGTAGGCTGGGTAACAATGCCTGAGACCATGGCAAACTGTGCGGCAGGTAAGACGGAAATGGAGGGAAGAATTGGTGTTACTGTAGGAATATTCGGCAAACGGATATGTACTATTGCCTGGATGCTGACGGGACTTTGTGCAGTGGCGATTTATGCTAATGCCACTCTTGAAGATGCAGACCTCGTTTACGGCCAGATGGCGCGCGACCTTCTGCCTCGTATTGGGCCTGGATTGATTGGGCTGTTTATTGCATCCATGCTCGCTTCTGTTATGAGCACATGTGATTCGCTTATGGTGGTCGCGTCCGCTCTGTTTACCGAAAACATCTACAAAAAATTCTTCGTGTTCGGCAAAGCCGATAAACACTACACCCTCATCGGCCGTATCGCATCCACCCTGGTCGTGTTCCTGGGCATCTTTGTTGCCTTCAACCTGGAGAGTGTCGTAAAGGGCCTGGAATTCTACTGGATGGTATCAGCCCTTATGGGAATTGCCTTCTGGATTGGGCTTTACTGGCGCCGAGCAACTGTAGCCGGCGCATGGGCCGCAACCCTGACCAGTTTGGGTGCATTTATTTTCACCAGCACAAAACCCCTGGGCGTTGTCCCCTGGGATTTCAATGCACACTTTGCCGACAAGCTGCCGGCCTTTATGCTGTGGCAGGACAAGCTCTATCTGCCCTGGCAGATGATTATTTATTTGAGTGCCGGCTTTGTAGTTCTGGTTGTGGTTAGCTTGTTTACAAAAAGAGTTCCAACGGAAAATCTGGACCGGCTTTATACCTGTTTGCGGACGCCTATCGGCCCTGATGAACCGGAGACCGAGCCGTTTACGCTCCCGGCAGGTGTGGAACCGGCTCCGAGACAAGTGCTTATAGACCACCCCGATTTTGAAATACCAAGGCCCACTATGGTTGGTATTTTAGGATTCCTCGCCGCCTGGGCTGGTGTGGCTTTGCTGATTGGAGCGGTTTATTGGATAATCGGATGATAGCTTGTCCGAAAAAGTAGAAATCAGATGGCAGAAATCGGATTTTTCTGTCTTCTGTTTTCTAATTCATTTAGGTATTATGCAAAATTGAGGTTAGGCATATATTATTTAAGAAAATTGTGTTTTTGATTTTCTTAAATAATCCTGTAACTGTTCATTGTGCAAGAGCATACTGTTTGAAAAGAAAAAAACAAAAAACGTTTTTTTCTTTCCAAAGTATGCCTAACCTCAATTTTGCAGAAGGCTTATTCATTTAGAAAAGGAGTTTGATTATGGTGAAAAATATCATTTTATCCGTTCTATCCCTTTGCCTATCGACGGTGCTGTTTTCCTGTGCCGAGAAAGAGGATGGAAAAATCGAAGATGCTACTACTGAACGCCAAGTTAACCCGCCGCACGTCTGGCGGGTTAAATTTATGATTCTCAATCCGGGACACTATCATGCGGCACTGGTGCAGAAAAGTATGTACGACCAGGTTGCTCCTGTTGTCCAGGTCTATGCCCCGGTCGGGCCCGAGGTGCAGGAATATCTCAAGCGCATCGAGAGTTTCAACACCCGCCCGGAGAACCCCACAAGTTGGCAGGAAAAAGTGTATACCGGGGATGACTACCTCGAAAAGATGCTCACTGAAAAGCCCGGCAACGTCGTTGTTATGTCCGGCAACAACCAGAAAAAAACCGAGTACATCAAGTCCGCCGTCGATGCCGGCTTCAATGTTTTTTGTGACAAGCCGATGTGCATTGATGTGGAGGGTTTCAAGCTTTTGGAGCAGGCCTTTGCCACGGCAGAGAAAAACGGCGTATTGCTTTACGATATTATGACAGAACGTTTCAATATCCTCTGCATCCTACAGAAAATGTTAGTGCTCAATAAGGAGGTGTTCGGGGAATTGGAAAAAGGCTCAGTGGATGAGCCGGCGGTCGTTAAGGAAAGTGTTCATCATTTCTTCAAGTACGTCTCCGGCACACCTATCAAACGACCGACCTGGTATTTTGATACCGCCCAGCAGGGCGAGGGGCTGGTGGACGTAACAACACACCTGATAGACCTGGTGATGTGGACGTGCTTTCCGGATGAGCCAATCGATTATCAAAAGGACATCGTGATAAAAGAGACAAGGCGTTGGCCAACAATGCTCACACGGCAGCAGTATGAGAAGGTAACAAGAGCGCCGGACTTTCCGGACTTTCTGAAAGACAAGTTAAGTAGCGATGGAGTTCTGCCCTATTACGCCAATGGAGAAATGATTTACACAATGAAAGGCGTGCACGTGAAGCTGGCGGTTACCTGGAATTTCGAGGCACCGGAGGGTGGTGGTGACACGCATCATTCGTTGTTCAGGGGCACCAAAGCCAACGTAATCATCCGGCAGGGTAAAGAACAGAACTATCGGCCGGAGCTTTACGTTGAGCCGGCCTTAGGCGCCGGTGCCGAGGAGCTGGCGGCATCTCTGAAAAAAGCTCTCGCCGAGCTGCAAAGTAAGTACCCTGGGTTAGTATTGAAACGACAGGCAAACTCCTGGCAGGTGTTGATACCCGATGAGCATCGAATCGGTCACGAGGCCCACTTCCGAAAAGTTACCGAAAAGTACCTGCAATACTTAGCTGATGGAAAGCTGCCGGAATGGGAGGTCCCGAATATGATAACGAAATATTACATTACAACCAGGGCGCTGCAGTTAGCGCAACAATGAAAGGACTGGTGAGTGGTGAGTGGAAACCAATTAACCAAAAAGACTTCTGCAAAATCGAGGTTAGGCATATATTATTTAAGAAAATCGGGTTTTCGATTTTCTTGAATAATCAGCTAACTGTCTATTACACAAAAACATACTGTTTGAAAAGAAAAAATTAAAAAACAATTTTTTCTTTCCAAAGTATGCCTAACCTCGATTTTGCAGAATCCTTATTAACCGAACCGAAAGGAGGATTGGTCAATATGGTCTCAGAAGAACATACGAAAAACGAGTTAGCGCTGTTGGGTGGTGAAAAGGCGGTGAAGTCGCAGCAGCCGGACATGTTCAAATGGCCTATTGTTACCGACCGGCATGAGCAGGCGGTCTTGAAAGTTTTGCGGGCGGGGCAGATGTCCGGCTTTGAAGTAACGAAGGAGTTTGAGAAAAAGTATGCCGGGATGCTTGGTAGAAAATTCGGCCTGGCGTATCATAATGGAACCGCTGCAATCCTTGGCGCTATGTACGGCTTGAGTATTGGCGCCGGTGACGAAGTCATCGCACCGAGTCTAACTTATTGGGCCACTGCCGCCCCGGCCTATACACTCGGCGCCACACCTGTCTTCGCCGACGTTGACCCTGAGACTATCTGCATTGACCCCAAAGATATCGAACACCGAATCACTCCACGAACTAAAGCCATTATCGTAGTGCATTATGCAGGTATGCCGGCCGATATGGATGCCATTATGAAAATCGCTGCCAAACACAATCTCAAAATCCTTGAAGACTGTTCGCATGCTCACGGCGCCTTATACAAGGGCAGAGAAATTGGCACATTCGGCGATGCTGCGGCGTTCTCCCTGATGACCGGTAAATCTTTGGCCATCGGTGAGGCGGGCATATTATTTACCGACGACCGAAAGGTCTATGAACGCGCCCTTTTGTTTGGCCATTATATACGTCATGATGAGATTACACTCGAAGAACTTAAGCCTTTCGCAGGATTGCCCTGCGGTGGGTTCAAGCATCGCATGCATCAGTTAAGCTCTGCTTTCGGATTGGTGCAGCTGGAACTGTATCCGGAGCAAATGGCGGAAATCGACAGGGCGATGAATTACTTTTGTGACCTACTCGATGATAGTGGGGGAATCAAGCCGATGCGGCCTCCAAAGGGTACGAACACCACCAAGGGCGGCTGGTACTTTCCACTTTTTAAGTATGTTACAGAGGGGCTTGAAGGTCTTTCATTGTCGAGATTCAGCGAAGCAGTTCGTGCTGAAGGCTCGATATGCAATCCCGGCTGCAATAAGCCCCTGCACTTGCATCCACTTTTTACGACGATGGATGTCTATGGACACGGCAGGCCGACTCGGATTGCTTACCTTGATAAATCTGTAAAAACTGAGCAGTACGTTGAATCCCTGCCGGTTTCCGAAGATATTAACTGCCGGGTTTTCGGGGTTCCGTGGTTTAAGCACTATCGGCCTGAGATAATTGAAGAACACGCCAATGCCTACAAGAAGGTCGTAATAAATTATCGTGCACTGCTGGCTGAAGACACCGGTAAAGATGCTGAGGGTTCCGGCAAGGCGGGGTCCCAAATCGGAGGATACAGCAGCTTCTTCAGCAGCCGGAAGAACACGCAATAAAAAGCAACCCGCACCTTAAATTATCCAACAAGAACTGACTTTACCTACGGTGAATAGTCAAAACCTTTGATGCCTCGAACTGTCAGGTTCGCATTGGGAAATCCATCCTGAGCCGGGCGAATCTGTTTGGCTTTAAGGAAATGAACCTGGCCGTCAACGAAAAGATAATTCCTGCGGCCCTGCCAGCACCACCGTCATAGACGCACCGGCAAGCTTTGGCGGTAGCGGTGCGAGTTTCTCCTCGAAAGCCACCTTTGCTGCTGCGTTCAGATATGATGTTGACTCTGCCCTGCTCAACAAGTAATATCTCCTGGTTGGTACTAATTACTCGGGTGTTGACGATGGCACCCTGGCTTGCGAAAGAGACGTATTTTTATCAGCAGGAGGCAGCGAACATGACAGCTCACGGTAATCCACGACTAACCCGCTACAGCCGGCGTAACTTCCTAAAATTAGCAGGCGGTGGAACGGCTGCATTGGCCTTCTTTGGCGCTGCTGGGCGATCTCTGCCGGCCGCCCAGAGCGACAAGACGGCGCAGCGGAATATCGTCTTAGTGCTCAGCGACGATCATCGCTACGACTTTATGAGGTTTATGAAAGAGGCGCCGGCGTTCCTGGAGACGCCGAACATGGACCGCATGGCTCGGCAAGGCGCGCACATGGTCAATGCGTTCGTCAGCACCTCGTTGTGCTCGCCGAGCCGGGCGTCGATACTCACCGGACAGTACATGCACCACCATCACATCGTTGACAACCAACGGCCGGCGCCGAAGGGAACGGTGTTCTTCCCGCAATACCTGCAGAAGGCCGGCTATCAAACGGCCTTTGTCGGCAAGTGGCACATGGGTCACGACAACGACGCCCCGAGACCCGGTTTCGACCATTGGGCCAGCTTCAAGGGCCAGGGCACTTACTTCGACCCAACGCTCAACATCAATAACAAGCGCCGGAAGTTCCAGGGATACACGACCGATGTGCTGACAGACCAGGCGCTGGAATGGCTCAAGGACGGTCGAGACACCAAGCGGCCTTTCTTTCTCTATCTTTCGTTTAAGGCCGTCCACTACCCCTTCCAGCCCGCCAAACGTCACCAGGGCCGCTACGAAAAGGCCAAGGTCAAACGCCCGGAAACGATGGCCAACACCGAACGCAACTATCAAACGCAGCCGCATTGGGTCCGCGAGCGGCGCTACAGCATCCACGGTGTTGACCACATGGAAACCGGACAGTACGACAATGACCCCGTGCCATCTTTCGATGACCTGTACAGGCAGTATTGCGAGACCGTGCACGGGCTGGACGAGAACCTCGGGCGCGTGCTGAAATACCTGGACGAAACGGGCCTGAGTAAGTCAACGCTGGTGCTCTATATGGGCGACAACGGTTTTGCGCTCGGGGAGCACGGCTTCTACGACAAGCGGGATGCGTTCGAGGAGTCGATCCGCGTGCCGATGCTCGCATACGCCCCTGGTATGATAAAGCCGGGCACGAAGGTTACGCGGATGGTACAGAATATCGATATCGCCCCGACTGTGCTGGCCGTGGCCGGCGTGCAGCCGCCGAAAGCGGCGAAAATGGACGGGCAATCCTTCCTGCCGCTGCTGCTTGGCGAGTCGATTCGGTGGCGCGACCACATCCTTTACGAGTACTACTGGGAGTGGAACTTCCCCGCCACGCCGACGGTATTTGCCATTCGCACCGAGCGGTACAAGTACATCTTCTATCATGGTGTGTGGGACCACGATGGGTTCTACGACCTTCAAACCGACCCGCACGAGCGACACAACCTGATCAACGTCCCCGCTTACCGTGAGCGTATCGAGGCGATGAAGAAACAGCTCTTCGATGAGCTCGAGGCCGGCGGCGGGCTGGATGTCCCAGTACGCCGTCCCCTGGGCGAACGCCTCGACCAGCGCAAACACAAACGCTGAATTCCTCCACCCGGCAGTATTGACGACGTTCCTTGTAGCTCTCGCGAGTTCTTCAAGGGACGAGCTTGTCAGAAGATATAATGCTCAACGGATGCCTACGGTTCTTAAGCGGGAACGAAACCGGCGCGTTCAGCCGATGTGATTCATACACCGCCAATATCATCTCTAAAGCCGCCCGCCCATCATACATGCTACCCTTCGGTTGCGTGTTCATCTCGATGGCCTGAATTAAGTCGAGGGCAATTAGGCGATTACCAAAACGGTGGTTAGGGTTACTAAGCGTTTCCGGTTTGTCAATCCCGGCACTGGAGATATGCTTCCACCGGGCCTTGCTGTGTCCGGGCTGCCAGGAGGGGTCTTCGACAAACCAAATTTCCGGCAAAGCACCTGTCGTCATCGTGAGTATTCCCTTTGTTCCAAAAATCTGCAGCCCGAAGCGTTTCGATGCTCCATGCCTGGCACGCTGCGTCGAGAAATAGCCCATCGTTGTTCCACTAAAACGGTACATTGCATGAATCTCATCTCCGGCAAGGGGACCAATGCCTTCGGCTCCGTCACGTACCTCATTCTTAGTAACGGGCTTTCGACTATCTCTAACATGGGCGAAGCACCATTGCGGATCGCCGGCAAAGAAACGCATCAGATCCATAATGTGTGTACCGAGTACCATCAGGTCCTCACCGCCACCACGGCGATCCTCTTTGCCCCGGCCGCGTAATTCAAGTATATCCCCCAATTTCCCGTCGGCGATAAGTTTCTGCACATGCTTCAGCGACGGACTGTAGCGGGTTTGATGAGCAATAGCCAGTTTCAAATTTCGCTTTTCAAGGGCAGCGACCATTTCGTCAGCCTGCTCGAGGCTCTGGCACATAGGTTTTTCAAGAAAGACGTGACAGCCAAACTCTGCACATGCGAGTACCATGTCTCGATGACAGTCCAGCCAGCGAGGGGCAACGCTTACGATTTGCGGGCGCTCTTTTTCCAGCATTTGTCGATAATCAGCATAAGCTCTCGGCGCTTTGAGCCGTTTGGCAGCCGCGGCACGGCCTTTAGAATCCTGGTCTGCCACGGCCACCACTTCCGCCCGGTCTATGTCAATCCAGACTACATCTAACCCGTGGCCATAGTTACCCTGACCAGTCCTGCCAATTACCGCAACCCGATACTTCGAGGCCTTTGCGCCTGCGCTGCCCGGCTGACCCGCAGCCAATGCTGCCAGTCCAACCGACGTCTTCTTGATGAACTCTCGCCGTCTCATTGATTTACTCCCGCTTCTAAATCCACACATATTTATTACTAATGTGTTCTAAAAGTTCACCTTTTGCTTGACCCAAGCTTCGTTAAACCTTACATATTTGATTGTCTTATTCGGGGCGCCCCCTCGGTCATTATGGTGGTAGCTGTAAACTACATGTAAAGTATCGTTACGAACCTGGATAATAGACGGATAAGCGCTGCTGGTTGCAATTTGCCTGCCACGCGTATCCCGTTCAAGGTGCCGAGTATATTCCCAGGTCTTTCCTTCATCAGTTGAAATCGAAACAGCCAGACTGTGCCTTCCGTTTTCTGTATCGTTATACGCCAGGACCCAATGGCCATTTCGCAAAGTGACTATATCAGCTCCCGATCCCGGATTAGGCAATTCAGAATCCCTCACCGGACTCCACGTCAGGCCCCTGTCTTGGGAACTGCTTATATGAAGACGCTTAGGTGCAGGGCCGTTGTCACGCATATAGGCGACTAATGTCCCATTGGTTTTCTTCGCGATGCTTGGTTGTATGTTTCCCCCTCCCACGAGCGGCTCACTGAACTGCCAGGTATTGCCGCCGTCATCCGTTATGGCCATTAACGAAAAGCTGAATCCATCCGAGTAAAGCGGAATTATCATTCGGTTCTCATCAACGATAACAGCTTTATTCTTGGTCTGCCACCCCATACGCCTAAAATACGCATAACCCAGTTGTTTTTCTGTGGGTTTGCCTGTGGCATTAAGGAGGCGACCTCTTCGTATCATATTCTCGCCCCGCGCTTTGGCAAGCAAGTCCGCTCTCCATCTATCTAACATATATGGTAAGGGCGGTTCGCGAACCGCCCCTACTGCTCCCTCTGATACATCAGCCCTTTCAGAAAGATATTTCGCGTATTCTTCGATTTGTCTTTCAATAGATTTGACAAAGCGGTCGCCGGGCTGTATGCCTCGTTCGGCCGGGTCACCGGGTTTGACATATAGAACATCCTGCCAGGACCATTTTGGCGGCCCATCCGGCTTCATATAGTTTTCGCTAATCCGGTATTTGGGCAGGGAAGTCTCCCACTGGTTTGCTATGACCGTGTACCACATCAGCCAGAGCCGGTCCTGAGGATCGAGGAACAGAATCGGATTGGTATCCGGAAACCCAGGGACATCCGCCATCACGAACGGCTTGCTCCACTTTTGCCGGCCAGCTCGGAGCCGCGCTCCCATAATCGCTACGTCATCTGCCTGGCGTTCGCCTGAACCTTGGAACCAGGCTGATAGAAGATCGCCATTTGGCAGCTCAACGATCGTCGAGCCGTGTACGTGCTGCCTGACAAGAGGAAATATTTCTATGGCGCGGTAAATAATCTCTTCATCGCCGGCCGTACTATCCGCCGGTGCGAAAGATACGTTGGCACAGCTTGCGTTGCCTATTGCAAGTAATAAGGATAGAAACAACATCGAAAATTGCTTGCTCTCTGAAATTACCTTATTTCTTTTCATGTTAGCTTCCCTTTTATCGAATTTTCCTTTAAAAGATTTAACCATATTCAAAAACCTCCAGGTTTCATTCTACCGATATAAACACCTAACCCGGCGTAGCCGGAACCAAACAGGGGCAGTCAAAAGGCTGACGCCTTAACGAAACCGCCTTCCGCTGCTGCACATCTTCTCTGTTCGCATGACCGCAATCTCCCTGGCCACCCTCTTTCGAGGGAGGGAGATTGCTTTTTCTGTTACTAAAGAGCTTCGCTGCTACCGCCGGGCTGATCAAATCTGTCGCCAAATAAAAGACTATTTGTCACCAGCTTTGAATCAGCCCTACACTTTACTAATACAACGCTTGTGTACGCTACTGAACCCATAAAAATAGTCGTTTTACTTTACCACCAAAATTTACGAATATACGACACTGTTTCTACGAGAATTTGTAAGTTTTTGGAGGTATTGCCGATTATGGAAAATCTTATCGATCGTTACGCAAACAAGATTCAAGGTACACTCTCGTGCCTTGACCGAATCGTATTTACAGGAATTATCCCCGGAATCTGTTATGCTGATGGGATGAGCAGTCTGCTCAGAACAAAAGACATTCGTATATTCGATTACACTAAATGGGCTGAGCCTTTGCGAGATGAGATTAGCACAAATGCTGAACGCCTGGCAGAGGAAAATGGTTTGGAAATCGAATTTCTCCGCAAAAAGAAATTCCGCAAAGAAGAGCGTATCAAGCAGATTATAAAACAACGAGGTTCTCATCCCGGATTGGTGTATATATTCTCGGCGATGGAATCTTGTACTCGTTATAAGTCCGACAAGAGTGCCCATCAGGTGTCGAGGCTGCTCAAGCGATTGCGAAAACATGGACTGATTAAGAAAATCGAAAACACGTACAAGTATTACTTGACAGCTTTGGGACGCAAGGTCACTGCCACCGCTCTCAAACTGTGGGAAATGTATATCATCCCATCGCTGAGAACCGTAATTGTCGGATGAACAATATTTCATGACCATTTTGCGCACAACCTTATTTGTAAAAGAATAAGTATAATATTCAAAGACGCTGTTTTGTTGCTTTTTCTTGCAAAATGGGTGAAAGAAATCATCGTCTTGTTTTCCGCCCTGTATTCTTTTAGCAAACGGATGTTAAAAATTTTTGGACATTTCTCTTTATTTTTAGGCTGAAAAAGCTTATGATAACGTTGTGTTTAAAAGCTGTTGCATAAAAAAATCCTCTGCCATTATGGAAAAACAAAAAGCATTTACATTAATAGAGCTTTTGGTCGTAATTGCTATCGTCGCGCTGCTCATGGCGATATTGATGCCGGCGCTGCAGCGCGTCAAGAAGCAAGCCGGGGCGGTGGCGTGCAAGGCCAATCTGCATGAATGGGCCCTGGCGTTCGCAATGTACACCGATGACAATGACGGGTTATTCATGGATGGGTATGGTAGCGGGATTAACGGCACATGGGTCGGTGCCTTGCGGCCTTACTATCAGGAACCCAAAATCCGTGTCTGTCCAACGGCTACAAAGCCTATGTCGGAAGGAGCTCGAGGTACGTTCGCGGCGTGGGGCGTCTTTGGAGCTGGATTCGCATCTGACCATCCAGAGTGGAGCGGGCCGCATGAGCAGGGCGACTACGGTAGCTATGGCATGAATGAACTGGCGTACAACACACCCCCGGGTGCAGGCAGATCAGAAGATCGTTGGCGAACCGTCAACATCAAAGGGGCCGCCGAGATTCCCTTGTTATTCGACTGTATATGGTACGATGTGTATCCGGGTGATACAGACCATCCTCCGGAGTACCCAGGTGATGTAGTAAAAACCGGAGGTGCAGGTGAGATGAAGCGGGTTTGCATCAACCGTCACAATGGGTATATAAACGGCCTTTTTATGGATTGGTCTGTCAGAAAGGTCGGGCTCAAAGAGCTTTGGACCTTGAATTGGCATCGGGGCTACGATACGAGCGGTCCCTGGACGAAAGCCGGCCTTGTCCAACCGTCCGACTGGCCGGAATGGATGAGAAGGTTCAAAGACTACTAAGAAAACCGACCGTCATTAATCAATATCCTATGCGCAAGATTGTGATAGGCCATAGCAGAGTTATTCGACGCCGTTCAATCCTTACAGGTTTGTTTATCATAAGTCAATTCTAATATAAGCAAAGGAATACGCCATGTTACTAATTGACAGATTCAGATTTCACGTAGCAGATTTAGCTGCCATAAGTTTTGTTCTTTGTTTATGCCAATCACAGGTCGTTGCGTCGGCACATCAAAATGCAGATTTGGCGGACATTTCGTTTAGTATAAAGAGAGAGGCTCTCCACAAGATTGACCCACGCATATACGGCCAGTTTATGGAGAGGCCAAGCTGGGGCGAGATCGGCGTCGAGGGGGCACTAATTCCCGGCACCCGGAAACTCCAACCCAGAGTGTTGAAGCTATTAAAGGAAATGGAAATACCGGTTATCAGATTTCCTGGTGGGACCGATGTGGATTTCTTGGATTGGCGTGATATGGTCGATAACGTACCAGGCCGAGCGGCTCAGCGACCTGTCAGCACCGGCCATCGTGGGCACAAGGTAACCAACAACTTTGGCTATGATGAGTTCCTTCAATTTTGTGAAGATGTTGGCGCAGAAGCTATCCTTGTAGTGAATTTCCGGGATGCTCTGCTTAAGAAAAAGCCTTTGAAACAGGCTGCCATGCACGCGGCGGCATTAGTTGCTTACTGCAACGCGCCTGTTGGAGCCAAGCTGCCGGAAGGGATGTATAATTGGCCATCCTTGCGAACCGGTAATGGCCGGGCCAGACCCTATAAAGTGAAATATTTTCAAATCGGCAATGAAACCTGGGCTTTCATAAAGCAGTTGAGGCAGATTTTATCTGATGCGGCACCTCAGTTTTATGTTAAATGTCTGGCCGCATACATTGAAGCGATGCAGTCAGTAGATCCTTCTATTGAAATCATAGTCGATGGCCACGATGGAAGTATGTCCGGGATTGTCGGACAGGTACACAAACAACTGGGAGACAAAGTATCCTATTTTGCCACACATTTCTATTCACCATGGGCCATTACGAAAGCGGTGAAAAACGGCAGGGAAGTTCCAATACATGAGATTTCTACTGACGAAATCTGGTACGCCTGGGTTGCCGTAACACGGTTCGATGCGAATGGCCAGTCGATTATTAACCACCCAGGCATCAATACTGCGCGAAGACTTGGCTACAGGGTAGCCGTTACCGAATGGAATTGGAATGGCTGGTGGAGGTACTCCGGCGCCAAGCCGGCATTGGATTCGAGCTTTGCAAAGGGGCTTGGCGCTGCCGGATATCTTCACGCTTTTATGCGAGCGGCAGATGTGATTGAATTGGGCTGCCAATCTATGCTCGTAGGTAATTCCTGGGGCATCACGAGTATAAGAGCAGATGCGGAAGGTAAGATTCCCCCTTTCTATATGCCTACCGGGCAAGTAACTATGTTCTACTCAAAGCACCATGGAGATAAATTGCTTACTCTCGTGAGCAAGAACGTGCCAACGTACAAACAACCATATCAAATGGGTGGCATTGGGCCAAAAAGAAAGGTCGCCTACATTGACGCACTGGCCACAGCAGATGAAAAACGTATCTATTTTCATACCATTAACCGGAGCTTTGAACAATCAATAGATGTCACAGTCGATGTTTCTGCTTTTAATCGTCTTGAGGGCCGTGCCGTACATCACGTACTTCAAGGGCGCCTTAACAATGCACCTGAGCCGGATGAACTCGGACAGATTGGCCGGATAACTCGAAGAGATATCTTTTTTGACGGCAAGACGCTGACGGTAATGTTGCCGCACAGGTCAGTTTCATGCATCGAGTTCATGCAGAAATGAACATACACAGCGGATTTGCTCGGGCCAGAGCTTTCTTCCCCTCACCCTTACCCAGAAAATATAGACCAACCGGCCCCTTGATGGAGTAATCCCATCAAAGGTGAATATTCGGCTCCAGATTGCTGGCTTTTTTTGCCCTTTTTATGCGTTTTTGAGGCTAAAAATGAGGGTTAAAAAATTTTTTCAAAAAATTCTCATTTTTTTCTTGGCGCACCTACAAATGTAGGATATTCTACTCTTTTGACAACGACAATTGTAGGAGTGGATTGTTATGGGAAAGAAAAAGCTACGGGCGATGAGCCCCACGGAGACGGAAATTTTGAGGTTAGTCTGGGAGTTCAACGAAGCAACCGTACAACAGATCCGTGAGAAGCTGCCTTCCGGCAGGAGCCTCGCTTACAACACCGTTCAAACCTTGCTATGTCGTCTTGAGCAGAAGGGGTATCTAAAACACCACCTTAAAGGCAGGGCCCACGTTTTCTCAGCCTTGGTCAAGCCCCAAGAGGTCATTAAGACTACCGTTCGCGATTTCCTGGGTAGGCTCTTTGGCGGTGACCCCAAGCCTCTTGTCCAGTTCTTAGCCGAGGATGGCAAGCTTGATGAAGAAGACATCAAGAGGTTAAGAGAAATGATAAAGAAGAAAAAGAAGAAATAAATAGGTTTGTGTTGCGGAGGTTTTAATCATGGAATCGTGGTTGAGCCGAATCACAGATTATCTGCTTGCCCAAAGCTGGCAGATAGCGGTCCTGACCGTCGTCGTGGCAATTTTATCATTCCTCTTGAGGAACAGAAGCGCTCATGTCCGCTATCTTATTTGGCTGCTTGTATTGGCCAAGTGTCTCGTGCCGCCTCTGCACTCAGTCCCGTTTGCAGTCCTACCTCAAGAACAGCCAATAGCTTTTGTTGAGAGCTCCCCAATGGCCGGGAGAATTTTTGATGCATCAAGAATAGAGCGAGACATTGTGACTGAACCGGCTAAGTCAGCTTATGTCCAGACTCCAATGGCACCGCCACCCAAAACCACCAAGAGACCGCACACGTACAACATTCGAGCGTGGTTGGCCATGGGTTGGCTTGTAGGGGCAGTGGCTTTGTTGTTTTACAATCTTCTGAATGCTCTGCGCACCCAGATATGGCTTCAGAGGCAACGCACAACACTTCCAGTAAAATTCAGACATAATGTAGAGAGCTTCTTTTCGGCTCATGGTGTGAAGCACATACCAAACGTCTGGCTAATAAATGGAATGAATCAACCTTTTGTTTGGGGTTTGGTGCGAGGGAGTATCTATCTTCCCGCTGACTTACTGAATCTTCAGGATTCGAAGTCTTGGGCAAGCCTCCTGGGCCATGAGCTCTCTCATGTTATCCGCTTCGATGCGATAGTCCATACATTGCAGATATTTGCCCAAGTCGTTTTCTGGTTTCATCCCTTCGTCTGGTGGGCAAACAGAAAGATACGCGCCGAGCGTGAGAAATGCTGTGATGAGATGACCATCGTTTCTCTGCACGCCTTGCCGGAAGATTATAGCGAAGCGATTGTGGAGGCTCTCGCCGTCAAATATGAATCAATCCGGCCGGTTCCATCGTTGGCTGTAGCCGGGCCTGTAAAAAATATTGAAGAAAGGATAAAAACCATGTTAAGACCAGGAAAAAAATTCTACAAACACCCAAGTTTAATAGATGCAACAGTCATATTGCTAATTGCCTTCTTGACCGTCCCAACAGCGCTTGTATTAACTGCTCGCGCAGCAGAAGATGCAACTGAGAACGAGGCCGAGTCAGTCAAGCTGCTGCATCAAGCTGCGGCTGATGGCGACATTGAGCAGGTCAAATTGCTCATTTCAAAAGGTGCTGATGTCAATGAAAAAAGAGGGTTGGGAACCCCACTACATTATGCATCCGAGAAAGGCCATACAGAAATGGTCAAGTTACTCATCAGCCAGGGGGCATACGTCAATGCCTGGTGTAGGCCTGTGGGAACACCTCTGCACTACGCAGCCATACGGGGGGACCGGCAGACTGTGGAACTATTGCTTACCAAAGGTGCCGATGTCAACGCAAAGGATTGGTATGGCAGGAAGCCTTTGTTTGTAGCAATGACAAGTACGGCAACAGGTCGCAAGGAAGTAGTTGAACTTCTGGTGGCAAAAGGTGCTAAAGTTCCTGCTCTGAACCTTGCTGCTTACATGGCAGACATAGAGAAAGTAAGGAAGTGTCTGCAAAATGGTATGGACATAAATTCACAAGAAGATTTTGGCTGTGCAGCATTACATGCTGCGGCCAATTCGGGCAACAAAGACATTGTTAAGTTTCTTATCAGCAAAGGCGCCACCGTCGATGCAAAAGACGTCCGCGGTCTGACGCCTCTATACTATGCAGTTATGCACAACTACGAGGATATAGCGGACTTGCTGTTGGCAAAGGGTGCCGATGTCAATGCGAAAAACAAAGACAGGGGGGGGTTTACCTTGCTCAACTATGCGATCTATGATTATGGAAAAGAAGCCATTGAGCTACTCATTAGCAAAGGAGCCAACGTCAACGTAAAGGATGATGCTGGTTATACCCCGCTCGTCTATGCGATCTGGGAGGATGACAAAGACGTGGTGGAACTGCTGATTGGTAAAGGAGCCGATGTCAATGCCGAGGACAACGATGGTTATACTCCATACTACTGGGCAGTTATGGATGCCAGTAAAGACCTAGTCGAATTACTCGTCGCTAAGGGTGCTGCTCCTATCTATACCATCCATTTAGCTGCACGCGAGGGAGATTTGGAGAAGGTGAAACGTTTTATCGAAGAGGGCGCAGACGTTAATGCGAAGGACAAAGGCGGCAAGACGCCGCTTTTCTCGGCCGTCCTCGCAGACAGTAACGATGTTGCTAAATTCCTTATCGCTAAAGGTGCAGATGTCAATTCCAAAGACAAAAGAGGCGCGACACCGATAAACCGTACTATAAGGTACCACGGCAGAAATGATATGGTAGAACTGCTTATTTCCAGCGGTGCCGATGTCAACACAAAAAACAACAACGATGAAACACCACTGCACCGCGCGTGCTTCTTTGGCCTCAAGGATGTGGCAGAACTCCTCATTGCTAAAGGTGCAGACGTCAACGCAAAAGACAAAACAGGCGTGACACCACTGTATCTTGCGTGCTTAGTCTGCCGAAAGGATGTTGCAGAACTCCTCATTGCCAAAGGTGCGGACGTCAATATCAAAAACAACAAAAGCCGGACACCACTACATTCAGCGTGCTTATGCGGCCACAAGGATATAGTAGAGCTGCTGATTGCCAAAAACGCCGATATAAACACAAAAGATAACAAGGAGCAGACAGCTTTGTCATTGGCAAAGGAGCAAGGGCACGACGAGATCGTTGAACTCCTCCGCAATCACGGGGCAAAAGATTGATTATTTATTATTGACTATTGATTATTGAGATTCTTCACTTCGCTGCGCTTCGTTCAGAATGACAAATGGGCTTACTGTTTTTGTGCTCTTATGCACTTTCTTTTGGTATTGTGGTGGCTTCGATTTCAAATAACAGGCTGGGAGCAACATTTGCCGAAGTGAACGCCACAGGAATAATTTCCTGCAAGCCTTTTTGTCATCAGCAAAACGTACAACTACAACAATCTGTTATGGCCGAAAATTCGCTGTATGTGGGGATTTGCCGGCGTTATGATTTGCGAGACGTTTGTTTAGATCTGTTGCCAGGCCAACATAATGTTTAGTCGGATTGGAAATGCTCTCAATAAGATATATATTTCACGTTTGTTTCCTGGTTGTTGTGACATTTGAAAAATATCATTTATAAAAGGCCTGCTTCGCATAAAGCTTCGCAGGCCATTCTGCATAGCTCGCTGACAGCGAGCGACGCAGAATGGAGCCAATGGGATTCGAACCCACGACTTCTTGCATGCCATGCAAGCGCTCTCCCAACTGAGCTATGGCCCCAGACTAAAATAAAATTAACACAGATAATGGATGTTGGCAAATAAATTCTTCATTTTTATCTGTCCGCCCCAAAGCCGGATTGTGCAACGGCTGATTGTCTTTTGTGTGCCGCCAAATTATAATATCTCTCAAGAACCATTGATGCGAACGGGCGTATTAAAGACCATCAAAAGGACAAAGATTAAGAGTTTTGATTAAAAGACAAAGAATATTCATAACGGGGCGGGTGCAGGGCGTTGGCTTTCGACCGGCTGTGTATAGAATAGCACGGGGGCTGGGGCTGTCCGGTGTCGTCTATAACGACACAAAAGGCGTTACTATCGAATTGCAGGGCAAAGAAAAAAAAATAGCTGAGTTCTTAGTCCGATTGCGGTCTGACGCTGACAAACCGCCATTAGCAGAAATAAAATCCTGTAACACAGTCGATATACCGGCAGTTGAAGATGAAAGTGAATTCATCATCAGAACCAGTGACTCACAGGGAACGCCGCTGTCTCAGGTCACTGCTGATATTGCCACCTGTCGAGATTGCCTTGCAGAGATGGCTGATAAAGAGGATTTTCGGTACGGTTATCCATTTATAAACTGCACGAATTGCGGGCCGAGGTACTCAATAGTCAAAACCATTCCTTACGACAGGCCTAATACTACGATGTCGGTCTTCAAGATGTGCGATAAATGCACTGCTCAATACACGGATGTAACCGACCGTCGTTTTCACGCCCAGCCCGTTGCCTGTGGTGAATGCGGGCCGAAAATCCGGCTGATAGACAACAAAGGAAAAACAATAGAAACGCAAACCGAGAAGGTAATCGCTGAAACCGCGCACTTACTTTCGGCTGGAAAAATTGTAGCAATAAAGGGTATCGGCGGATTTCACTTAGCGGTCGATGCGCTTAACAACAAGGCGGTGGAACGATTGCGGGAACGCAAGAAGCGAGACCATAAGCCATTTGCTATGATGGCTAATTCAATCGAAAAGATAGAAAAATATGCAATTGTGAGTGAATCAGCGGAGCAGGTCTTAAAGAGTCCGCAAAGCCCGATTGTTTTATTGCCCAAAAAAAGAAACTGTCCCGTAGCTCCATCGGCTGCCGAAGGTGTTAGCGCTTACGGCTTTATGCTTTGCTATGCTCCACTGCATTATCTTTTGTTCGAGCAGTTGAACGGCTGCGGGACAGATGTTTTGGTGATGACCAGCGGCAATATTTCCGATGAGCCGTTGATTTGCAAAAACGAATCAGCCCTGGAACGACTCGGATGCGTTGCGGATGCTTTTTTGATGCACAATAGAGAAATTTACCGGCAGGTTGACGACTCGATTGTTCATTTTGTGGACGAACAGCCGGTCCTTTTAAGAAGAGCCAGAGGATACGTGCCAAGCCCAATCTTTACGGGGAAAAATTGCCGACAGGAAATATTCGCAGCAGGAGCGGATTTGAAAAATACTTTCTGTTTTGCAAAACAAAACCAGTTTATCTGCAGCGAACATATAGGCGACCTTGAGGATGCAGAGGTTTATCATCATTACCTCAATTCAATCGAGCATCTACGGAAACTATTCGAAGTTGAGCCCCAAGTTGTGGCCTGTGACCTTCACCCCGGCTATCTATCGACGCAGAATGCTGTTTCGATGCTAAACGAATTTGCCCGTCATCCTGAGGCGAAGCCGAAGGAACTGACTTCCAGAAAAGTAGAGATTCTTCCCCTTCGGCTTCGCTCAGGGCCAAAGGCTTTTTTCGCTCAGAAAGACAATGTGCCGATGAAAGTTATTCAAATTCAGCATCACTGGGCTCATATCGCTTCAGTGTTGGCTGAGCACGGCCTTAGCGGGCCGGTCATCGGACTTGCAGCAGATGGCACCGGCTACGGAACCGATGGAGCCATCTGGGGCTGTGAGTGTTTGATTGCATCGTTGGAGAAATTTGAGCGGTTCGGACATCTGGCTTATTACCCGCTGGCAGGGGCGGATAAAGCAAGCAAAGAGGCTATTAGACCTGCTCTGTCATTATTAAAAAAAGCATACGGCAACAAATTTACTTTAGAAAAATTCGAGTGGCTCCTTGAACGGATCGAGCCTGACACAAACAGACTACTGATTATATCAGAGCAACTTGAGAAAGGCGTTAATTGTGTCGAGACTTCCAGCTTGGGCAGGGTTTTCGATGCGGTTGCCGCCATGCTCGGATTGGGCAGCTATAATCACTTCGACGCCCAACTGCCGATGGCGCTCGAGGCTATTGCCGCTACTGATATTGAAGATTACTACGAACTCGAGATGTATTCTCCGCCGGGCGAACCCTGCTGGTTTGCCTTGGACAAAACCATAAGACAGATTGTCAGGGATGTGCAAAACGAAGTCGATTCGGGCATAATCTCGGCAAAGTTTCACAACACTATTTCGGAAATTCTACTCGGTTTTGCTTTAGTTTACAGATCGGAAACGGACTTGAACACCGTCGCGCTTAGCGGCGGGGTATTTTGTAATCGGTATTTGATAGGGCGTTTAATAAAGCAATTGAAACAAAACGATTTTTCGGTATTATTCAATCGGGATGTTCCGTCTAACGACGGCGGTATATCCGTTGGTCAGGCGGCAATAGCCGCTAAGCTTATGGAGCTTGAGAAAGAAAACCGTCATTGCGAACGCAGTGAAGCAATCTAAAACACAAAGAATAAGATTGCCACAGCCTTTCGGGCCTCGCAATGACACTACGTAATATTTCTTAACGGTTTAACCTCTTATTCTGATCCTGTCTTCTTCAATAATCCATAAGTGCCGGTCTATCGGCTCTTGGGAAAATAGACGTATTATGCGTTCAAGAACCTCAAGAACATGAGGTTTATCCTGTCTATTCAATCGCATTACGATAATGCCGGAGAAATTACCGGGAGGGTACATTCTGATATCAGCGAAATCAGTGTCCAACGTTATAATGACACGTTTTTCTTTCCGGCAGAGGACAGCAAGGTTTGTATCAGAAGTTCCAATGAGACCTTGACCTGATACAGTTGTGGCATCGTATCCTGTTTTCCTGAGTAACTCTGCAGCTTCAACGGGTATATTTTCATCAATTTTAAGGTTCATAGCCAGTTCTATGTCGGCATCGATATGATGCGTTCTCGTGTAAGTTCAGCTGCGTAGGAAAGCGCTGCCAGAATCGATTCTTGTTTGAGCGATGGGTAGCTACGCAAAATCTCTTCTATGGAAAGACCTGCTGCTAAGTTGTCAAGCACAACCGACACCATAATACGTGTGTCTTTTAGGCAGGCATTACCATGACAAATATTCGGATCAACTGTTATATAGTCATGCCAATTCATGATTGGTCTCCATTACCATTACTATTTTGTAATATGCGTACCTGTCAAATATAAAGGATAAATTCTGAGCATTCCGTTGTCAAGCATTTCTTATAAAATCTGGTTTTGGGACAAATGGACGGAACTCAAGCTGCTGAGGATAACTTGTTAACCATTTTCCAAGCAAAAGGTTGACCTGACAACATCAACTAATACAATGAGTGTCGTAATTAGCTATACTCGGTTTCGGTGAATTTTAATTACTATATCGAGCGACGAGTCACGAGCGACGAGAAACGAATTATGTGTTTGGCAATACCGGCAAGGATAGTGGAGTTGGAGGGGGACAAGGCGGTTGTCGATGCGATGGGCAACCGCTGGAGAGCTAAAACTACGCTCCTGCCACAAGCAAAGTTAGGGGATTTAGTGTTGATTCACGCCGGCTTTGCTATCTCGCTTGTCGATGAAGAAGAGGCAAAAAAAACCTGGCAGCTTATTGCGGAAATTAACGAATTTCAAAATACGCAGAATAAGCTCTCAGGATAAATGATAACTAATATAAAATTCGAAATCCGAAGCACGAAACTATAAAAAGCACGAAGCACGAAATCCGAAATACGAAACAATATCAAAATTCAAATGTCCAAATGACCAAAACACTATGTTTTGGATTTCGGATTTTGGTCATTTGAATTTGTTTCGGATTTCGAATTTCGATATTCGGATTTACTTATTGTATGTTTGACAGAATTCAAAAAGCGAAAGTACTTTGCGAAAAGGCGTGTGAGTCGCTGGGCAGACAGATAAATATAATGGAGGTCTGCGGCACCCATACGGTTTCTATTTTCCGCAGCGGAATAAGGTCAACTCTGCCGAAGGAATTGAAACTTTTATCCGGGCCGGGCTGTCCGGTCTGCGTTACCGACCAGGGCTATATCGATATTGTTTTGCAATTAGCGGACCGAGACGATTGTTTAATCGCCACATACGGTGATATGATTCGAGTTCCCGGCAAAAACAGCTCGCTTGAAAAAAAGCAGGCAAAAGCCAACATCAAAGTTGTTCTAAGCAGCGAAGATGCACTGCAATTAGCTAAAGACAATCTTGAAAAAATAGTTGTGTTCGTTGCGGTAGGGTTTGAGACCACTGCGCCGGCCACCGCAGTAGTGGTAAAGGAGGCGGCTGAACAGGCGGTCGATAATTTTTGTATTTTGAGCGGGCACAAAGTGGTTACCCCTGCGATGCGGGCATTATTGAGCGCAAAAAATGATAAAATAGATGCGTTTCTTTGTCCAGGACACGTCAGTGTGATAATCGGCTATGGGGCTTTTGCAGAGATTGTGGAAGATTTTGGTCGGCCTTGCGTGGTGGCCGGCTTTGAGCCGCTGCAAATAATGGAAGGACTCGGCGAAATCTGTCGGCAGCTCGCAGCCGGCAAAGCTGAACTGAAATCGATATATGATGCGGTGGTTACCGAGAAGGGTAACATCGCTGCGCAAAAAATCATCGATGAGTGCTTCGAGGCGGTGGACGGCTACTGGCGAGGACTGGGAAAGATAGAAAAAAGTACACTCAAGCTAAAAGATAAATATAGCCAATTCGACGCCTGTATACGATTTAATATAAGCGAAACGCCAGGCGAAGAAATAAAGGGATGTCGATGCGGCGAAGTGCTGTGTGGATTGATAGAACCGCCGGAGTGTGGATTGTTCGGTCAAAAATGTACGCCACAAGAACCGATTGGGCCTTGTATGGTAAGCTCCGAAGGGGCGTGTGCGGCGTGGTTTAAGTACGGCGGAATCAGGACATCGGGATAACAGGGTATCAGGAATAATGAAGAAAACAAGCAAGCACGATAGAATCTTACTTGCGCACGGCGGCGGCGGACAACTGACAGATGACCTAATCCGCCACCATATTCTTCCAAGCCTCAATAATGAGGTCCTCGCCGAATTGGGCGATTCGGCAAAGCTGAATGTTGCTTCGAACTCGCTGTGCTTCACGACAGATAGCTATGTTGTAAAGCCATTGTTTTTTAACGGCGGAGATATCGGGAAATTAGCTGTTTGCGGGACGGTAAATGACTTAGCCGTTGCCGGCTCGAAGCCCGTTGCTCTGTCGTTGTCGTTAATAATTGAAGATGGTTTTGAATTTAAATTGCTCGAAAAGATTTTAGCCAGTATAGGCCAGGCGGCTCGCCAAAACAATATTGATATTGTGACCGGTGACACCAAGACTGTTGAGGCCGGTGCGGCTGACAAGATTTTTATAAACACATCCGGAATCGGAGTAAAATTAAACGGCGTTGAGATGGGATTCGAGAGGATTGCGGTCGGGGATAAAATCATTATCAACGGCACAATCGGCGACCATGGGATGACTATTATTTCACAGCGGGAGGACATCAAATTTCAATCGCAATTGCAAAGTGACTGTGCGGGCCTGGCGGGGTTAACCTGTGAGTTGTTAGAGAATACGAACGGTATAAAATTTATGCGGGACCCAACCCGTGGGGGATTAGCTTCGACACTTAACGAAATCTCAAGAAGCAGCGGACTAAGCATCGAAATTCGCGAAGCTGATATACCGGTCAGGCCGGCGGTACAGGCAGCAGCCGATATGCTTGGTTTCGACGTGCTGACAATCGCAAATGAAGGTAAATTCATCGCGATTGTCTCGCCTGAATCAGCGGATGATTGTTTGAAGATTTGCAAAAATCACCCCTTAGGCAAAGAGGCAAGGATAATTGGTGAGGTTCGCCAGAGTAGTGATGTGCCTGTGGTGGAAATTGAAACGCAAATCGGGGGAAAAAGAATTGTGCAGATGCCATACGGGCGAGAATTGCCGAGGATATGCTGATGCACGAAATGATGGTGGCTGAGAGCCTGCTGGCGACAATATCAGACGAAGCTACAAAACATAATGCAAGGCCCATCGGGGCCAAAATTAGCTGTGGAATGCTTAATCCTATCAATGACGAATCACTTTGTTTCGCCTTCGAGGCAATCGCCAAAGGTACAGCGTGCGAAGGTTTGAAATTAGAAATAGAGCATAAGCCAATACGGGGGCGATGTAAGAATTGTAATCAGGACTTTGATGTTGAGTTTTCGTGTCCAAGATGTCCGAAATGCGGCAGTGAAGATTTGGAATTGCTGGCCGATGCGCCTTTGATACTTGAAGAGATAGAACTCCAAACGGATTGACACTATGAAAAAGATTAACGTTGGTAAGAAAATTCTCAACGAAAACGAGAAGTATGCTTTTGAAAACATTCTGTTTTTAACTGAGCAGAAGAAATTATGCCTGAATATGATATCGTCCCCCGGCTCGGGCAAAACAACAATTCTTGCCAGGACGATAAGCGAATTAAAAGACAAAATTAAAATCGGTGTTATTGAAGGCGATATACAGACCGACATAGACGCTGAGAGAATCAGAGCAACCGAAGCACCAGTTGTACAGATAAATACCGCAGGCGCCTGCCATTTATCAGCGCTTCAGATAAGCCAGGCACTAAAACAATTGCCCGTCAAAGATTTGGATTTGATATTTATCGAGAATGTAGGCAATCTGGTTTGCCCATCGGCTTTCGCTCTGGGTGAGGCCGGCAAGATAGTTGTGCTTTCCGTTGCAGAAGGTGACGACAAGCCGACGAAGTATCCTGCCATTTTTGCAAAGTCAAAGGTGATGCTTATAAACAAAATTGACCTGCTGTTAGGTGGGCAGGTGGATTTTGATATCGAAAGAGCAAAAGCCGATGCCTGCAAACTAAATAAGAGCATCGAGATTTTTCCAATATCAGCCAAGACCGGTGAAGGTATGACCGACTGGTATGACTGGCTGCTAAAATCGGTCGAGAAAAACAGCGTGTAGCACTAACGTGTACGCTACGGACTGTCCGCTATTGTTTTTGATTGGTAGAGACCGTGTTTGCGAATATAGTCGGCAACGGCAGGCGTGAGCATATCGGTTACATCACGTCCGGCAGCTAATCTTTTTCGTATTTCGGTACTGCTTATATCAATTAGTGAGGTTTGGATAACATTTTTCCGGAGCTTTTCGATGCGCTGAGGACCCCATAGAGCCTCAAATTTGGCAAAATTTGGGGTTTCGCAGCCGGCTCTGTACATAGTGGTTAAATTACAGGCATCAATCAGCTCGGCAATTCGGTGCCAATACGTCAAATCATCGATGCTATCGGCGCCCATGAGCCAATGGATTAAAGTGTCGCTGCCGTACTCGGCCTGAAACTGTTTTATGGTATCCAAAGTGTAACTCGGCGCCGGCTTTTTCAATTCACAATCACTTACTTCGAAAGTCTTTTCTTCGGCGATTGCAAGATCTGTCATTTTAAGGCGATGAGCATCATTAGCTTTTGGCAGGAAGCCTTTGAGTGGAGAGTGTTTTGCAGGAATGAAAATGATCTTCTCTGCGCCAATGTGTTTGGCAGCATCCGCAGCGACAATAGTATGACCAAGATGAATCGGGTCGAACGTGCCACCAAACAAAGCTATTTTTCTTTTTGCCATAAAAAATTAACAGCTAAACTGTGTGTTGTTGAAAAAATATTACAAAAGAAATTAAAAAACTTTCAACAATAAAAATATCGGCAAACAGTAAAACACTTAAAGTGCAATCTGGTTTTTACTTTATTCTTATGTTCCATAACAGTTTGAAAATATACTACATAGTGACATAATAAAAACCTTCATTGACAATCAAAAACACTGAAATCAACCTATAAGTTAAATAAATCGACTCCAACAAGGGTAATTGCAACAAAGCAGCTTTTCAGTTTTATTAAGAACTTCAGTTACAATAAAATAATTTGCATCGTTTTATTAAAGAGTATAGTAAACAATATATGAAGTTGTGTAAAACACTGATGACAAAATTTCTATCAAGTATTTATAAACTTTTGGACGATAAAAATAATATGAAAAATAATTATTTTTTTGTATATTTTTTTAACATAGTTTCTTATTGTGAATCAGTATTGTAATGTTAAGCAAAACGTAAAAGGATTTTTGGTCAGCCAAAAGGAGGTGACAAAATAATGGCAAAGAAAAAAGCGAAGAAAAAAGCGAAGAAAAAAGCGAAGAAAAAAGCAAAGAAAAAAGTAGCCAAGAAGAAAGCTAAGAAGAAAAAGAAAAGATAGCGTAGCAATTTAACAAAAGCCCAATCGTCCTTATGGCTATGGATTTTGGCGGGCTGCCGGTTAAAGCCGGTTGTTTCAGCCGCAATCAACTGCGGCAAGTTATGCGAAAATGGAAGGTTTTCTCACTATGATAAGGCCTTCCATTTTTTATTTATATACAGAACCACAGTTATAGCTCCTTCATAACACCTCCTAACACTAAAATTATCCCTACACATCAGGAACAACTGCCTTCTTGCAATTAGCGAACAATTCTTTATACTATTCTTCGATACAGATAGAGAACTTTGTAATTTTCGAGGACGATTCGCACCGAGAATAACAATATGGACCATTTCAACTACAAAAACGGTAATCTATTCGCTGAGATCGTTAACGTTGAGAAAATCGCCGACGAGGTCGGCACGCCGGTGTATGTCTATAGCAAGGCCACATTTAAGGAGCATCTGCAAAAGATTCAGCAGGCATACAGCCGGCTCGATACAACGATCTGCTATTCCGTTAAGGCCTGCGGTAATATAAATATCCTCAAATTTATGGCCGAGATGGGCAGTGGATTTGACATTGTCAGCGGCGGGGAGCTGTACCGTGTTTTGCAGGCCGGCGGCGAACCATCAAAAATCGTCTATGCCGGTGTTGGTAAAACCGATAACGAAATCACCGAAGCACTCAAGGCCGACATCGGCTATTTCAACATCGAATCAGAAGCAGAACTGGAAAACCTGAACCGATTAGCAAAACAACAAGGCAAAAAAACCAAAGCAGCTCTGCGTGTCAATCCTGACGTTGAGTATAAAACTCACGCCTTCCTGACCACAGGCAAGAAAGAAACAAAGTTCGGCGTCGATATCGAGCGGGCACTGAAAGTCTTTGCTGATTATGGCGACAACACGGCGGTGAATCTTTGCGCGATTCATGTCCACTTGGGAACAGGCGGCAAAAAGATTGACCCATACGTTGAAGCTGTTGAAAAAATCCTGCCTCTTATTGACCAGCTCCGCAGCAAGGGCCACACTATCGAAGCTCTTGACTTAGGTGGTGGCTACGGCGCCGACTACGAAACCGACACCGTGCCTTCAGCAGCAGAGTACGCAGCAGGCATCGTTCCGCTGCTGAAAGACAAGAACCTTAAACTCATCTTAGAGCCAGGCAAAAGCATCTGCGCCAACGCAGGGATAATGCTAACTCGCGTGCTTTATATCAAACACGGCGGCAGTAAGAAATTTGTTATTGTTGATGCGGGGATGAACGATTTGATTCGTCCATCGCTGTATGATGCTTTTCATTTTATTTGGCCTGTGAAGGTGAATGAAAAGTTTGTTCCGCGACAGCGGGAGAAGGATTTGCAGTTGGACGGTACTGAAGTTGTTGATGTAGTCGGCCCGATCTGCGAAGGTGCGGATTTTTTTGCAAAGGACAGGGCCCTGCCACCGGTGGAACGAGGTGATTTAATCTCTGTCTTTACGGCCGGGGCTTACGGCTTTAGTATGAGCAGCAATTACAATGCCCGAGGCCGAGCCGCCGAGGTGCTCGTTGACGGCGAAAAATTCTCGGTCATCAGAAAACGCGAAACCTACGAAGATTTAACAACGCTGGAAAAGTAATTCGTCGCTCGTACCTCGTTGCTCGTGACCTGTGTATCGATTGACAATTTACTGACGACTAACAAAAAGGGATTTTTCACTCAGGCCACATTATTTATATTAAAAAGGGGCTGAGGTTTTTTGGTTTGCGGTAAGTAAGGTGCCTCCTTGTTTTACGCAAGCTTTTTTCCTCAGCCTTTTTTATAGCGAAAATACTAAATATATTATTGAGATTCCTTCGTCGCTGCGCTGCTCGCAGTGACAGGAATAAATATTGAATTCGCCGTGAGCGAACCTTCGGTATCGAACCCCGATTAAAGCCATCGGGACAAGCCAGGAATAAAGAACGCCGAAGTAAAAAGAGGTGTGGTTAAAGGAGCATAATCAACGCCCCGTCATTCTTAACAAGGCCAGGACACCTAAAAGACCGAACAGGAGCACTGCGGCCCTCAATATTCGCATGAGCTGTGTTCTGGGCTCCAAAAGCTTCCAAACAAAGACCCAGAGAGCCACGATAAGCGATATTCGTAAAATAAAAGATATAAAGTCT
>CAYQKF010000058.1:0-31998 GCA_964417935.1 uncultured Pirellulales bacterium | reverse complement strand
TTAGCTGCTAATACACCCACATTAACATCTACATTACATCTCCTAATGGCGGTTTCCAGCTTACGCCTCGCTAAGTCTGCAATAACCCCAGGACCCGTTCCCTCAGGCCTCATTATCTCTTGTCTCGTCGGCCAACCAAGGCATTCGTGAGTTAGTTCGAGCAGTTTCGACATACCAACAATAAGATCCTTAACAACTTAGATAGCCCAAAAATACTCAACCTGGATTAAGGTTTCAAGAAAAATCACCCCCACTCAGAGCTACTACTTGGAATACGCTCAAGTAACGTATTTTACCTTCAAACTAAAAAACCGCAATTCCCGCCCAAGACAAGCAACATCCTTGAATACCAGATACGCTTCACGAGATACGAAATATTTCCGCCATTACGCCATTTCCTAAAATATCCCTGTATGATGCAAACCTCTCAAAAACTCAAAATTACCACCCCAGCCAACGAAAATCAAGCAGATTTTGGGCGAAAAGATACGAAAATCAACACCCTCCGCCCCGGAGTTTACCCCCGGTGCAGCCTTCTCTGTTTCTCTGCCGGGGGTCCTCCGTCGTCTCGCATCCAGCATCAAGTGCCGTGTCTCGGAGATTTTTTTCAAATCTACTTGAAATCAAACTCGAAATATGGTATAATACACACCTAACTATGGATGATTCATAGTTCATAGATAACAGACATCAGGAGTTTACCCAAATTGCCATCGTTTTACAAAACGCCGGAAAACAGGGCTTTTTTGTCATATCAGGCCGAAATAGCGGAGAAATGGAGAAATAGAGAGTGTGTTTCACTATAGATTATGCAAAACAAACCCAATTTCCAGGATGTCCAGATGAACGTAAGTAACTTTATAAAAATGGCTTATGAAAATAAATACAATTGGACACTTGGTGAAAACAAACCCAATCAAACCCAATTCAAACCCAATTTAAGCCAATTAAAGCCAATTTCAATGCCTATCAAACCCAATTCAAACCCAATTCAAACCCAATCAAACCCTATCCTGAGCGCAGTCGAATGGGCCAATCTCGAAACAACTCCAGGGGGCCCCCATGCTCGCAATCGTCTTCGACTAACAGGCGTGTTACAGAATACAAGTCTGGTCAACACCAATTTGGAAACCGTATCGTTGACAGTTTCGTCATTAAAAGATAGGATGCCTTGTTCGTACATATTTTGGAGTGTTGTAAATGACTGATGTAACTTTGATTACCGGCGATGGGATTGGGCCGGAAATCGCAGAAGCAACGCGCAGATGCATCGATGCCACAGGTGCCGACATTAACTGGGATGTGGTTGAAGCAGGTGTGGAAGTAATGGAACGTCTCGGAACCCCCCTGCCGGATGCTACTGTCGAATCAATTAAGAGAACCGGTGTTGCGCTAAAAGCGCCAATTACTACGCCGGTCGGAAAGGGCTATAGAAGCATAAATGTGCATCTTCGCCAGACGCTTGACCTGTATGCGTGCCTGAGACCCTGCAAAAGCTATGAAGGCGTACGCAGCAGATACACGGATATTGATCTCGTAGTTGTGCGCGAAAATACCGAAGACCTTTACGCCGGGATTGAATTTCAAAAGGGCAAAGACGACACGGCTGAAATTATCGACTGGATAAATAAACACAGCAGCCGAAAGATTAGCAGCGATTCAGGCATAAGCATAAAACCCATCTCGGTCGAGGCTACAGAGCGCATAGTCGGTTTCGCATTTGATTACGCCCGTAAGATGGGACGCAAAAAGGTAACGAGCGTTCATAAAGCCAATATTATGAAGTTCTCAGACGGACTGTGGCTTGAGGTAAGCCGTGAGGTCGCAAAGAAATATCCCGATATCGAATTTGAAGACCGCATCGTCGATAATATGTGTATGCAGTTGATTCAAAAGCCCGAGCTTTACGATGTCCTTGTGCTGCCGAATCTTTACGGCGATATATTGAGCGACCTCTGCGCCGGCTTAGTCGGTGGCCTTGGAGTAGCGCCAGGCGGAAATATTGGCGAGAAAGGAGCTATCTTCGAGGCAACACACGGCAGCGCGCCGAAATATAAAGGCCAGAACAAGGTCAATCCGACGGCCCTGATACTCAGCGGCGTGTTGATGTTAAGACACATCGACAAAAAAACTGAGGCTGACAAGCTCGAAAACGCAGTCGCTGCGGTGATAGCGGAGGGTAAAAGCGTAACATACGATATGAAGCCGCACCGCGATGACCCAACGGCTGTCGGCACAAGCCAAATGGCTGATGCTATTATAGAGAAGATGAACTGATACTCGATTCTCGATACTTGATACTTGTCATTGCGAATCCCGATAAATCGGGATGTGGCAATCTGATTTATAAACTAAGTTGCAAGAAAGAGTGATATATATGGAAAAAAACAACCCATACCTGCAGGCTGCGATATTCGAGGTAGTTGATAATCAAATGGCAGCGGGAGATCCACCTGAGACGAAGGAGACATTCGAACGGCTTCTTGGTGAGGGTCTCTCGGAAGAGGACGCCAAGAAACTGATTGGTCAGGCGATCTGTATTGAGATTTACCGCATCGAGAAGTACAAAGAGGTCTTCAATAGACAACGCTACCTGAGGAACCTTCGGAATCTTCCGAGGGAGCCGAAGGAATAGAGCAACGAACAAAAGGAGGTCAAAAAAGATGAAGATTAAGTATTTCAACGATACCGACACGGCTCTATTTGAATTCACAGACAATCAGGTTAAAGAAACCAGCTGGCTATTCGAGCGGGAAATCCGGCTTTGCAAGGGCTGACCGTCAAACGGACAAAAGAATCTTCATCACTATCTACCGAAACAACCTGTTTTGTAAACATCTTAAAGGCCGTGACACACTCCCTGACATTGCTACGTATGAACGGCAGATTATCGAATCATGTCTTAATCGCGCTTGCCTTGTGGTGGATGTGCCAATCGACCTTCAGGGTTTACCTAATGTCAACCCTGTCCATTTCAAGTGGGAGTTGACCCTGGCGCGCCGCCCATCCGGGACACCAACCGCTGGCAAATCTTATAAATAAACTCGACTGGCTCTGCGAAGAAGGTCTAAAGTTGACTGATGATGAGTTTGATGCAGCGCTTTGTGCCCTCACTGGTGTGGCAGATGCCCGGGCACGCATGGAAGGCAATCACCTGGAAGAGGTCATCCGAAATCGCATTTCACTTGGTACCGAAAAGACCCATCGCGACCATATCCGTGCAACGCCACCACAAGGATATGTATTGCTGGAACTGCCACCTATGGAGCCAGTATATCTATGTGTGAAACAGCCACGAACCCTTGAGGAAACTCTCCGAGAGGTAGCGCAATGAGTCACCATAGCAATATCATGATTATTAACAATGGTGATTGGCTAATAAAATGAAAAAGCAGCTCAGAACACTTTGAAAGAGGAAAGAAATAAAACAATGGCTGGAACATTAGTGAAAAAACATAACAAAAGAAAACACTACTTTTTCTTAAATCCATACAAAGATGCGGCCTTTACAAGATGTCCAAAATGCCAAGGCAAAACGAAACTGCGAAAGTTTCCATTGGTTATTCATGTTGAACCGCAACAGATTGTTATTTTGAATAAGAAGTGCCGGTACTGTACGGGTTGCGATTTGATAATTGCCAAGCAGTCTGAGCTTGAGAGATTGATAGTTGCTTGTTTGGAGGACAAAAATCCCGCGATAATAGGCAACGAGTACTTTACAATGGGCGTACTGGAAAGAAAAGATTGGAGAGAGGCGAGTAAAAGCAAAATAGATACAAACGAAACATTAAACCGTATGTATGTGTTCAAAGATGCGTGGGATTTTGAACTAATGCCACTTGGATGGCATCCGACAGAAAGACTTCAGTAGCTCATCAAAACCCACCGTGGCTGGCCTTTGTCGATTGATTATTGATTGCTGATTCCGCCACAAGACAGCGGATCTGCGATATTGATTATTTTTCCTCTGTATCCTCAGTTCACTGTATGGCTTTTGGTATTTCAGATTTAAAACCGTGATAATCCACAGTTAAGCCCTTTCGTGTTTTTTGTGGCAAAAAAGAGAATTTCAAAGTAACCTGTACAATTAACAATCCCAAAATCTGGATTCCCGCCCATTCGGCTGGGCTCAGGGCAGGCTTTTCGCGGGAATGATAACTTTGATGCAGTAAAATGAGGAATTTGTAATTGAATCAGGAATGCTATCGCAAATTAATTTCGGGTCAAAAGGCAGGCTTTGGTGCGGCGCTATTGCGTTTGCTTTTGGGGGTCGCTGCGGCTGGTTACTCGATTGCTGTTCGGCTGCGCAATTTTCTATATTCCAAAGGATGGCTGAAAGCACATCGCGCGGACGCAACCGTAATAAGCATCGGCAACATAACCACCGGCGGGACAGGTAAAACACCGCTTGTAATCTGGCTGTGCAAACAGATAATTTCAGATTCTAAATTTCAGATTTCAAATTCTCAGTGTGCAATTCTCACGCGAGGATACAAATCAAGAGCACAAGAGCATAAGAGCATAAGAGCACAAGAGCATAAGAGCATAAGAGCACAAGAAACTGAAGACTACAGGGATGAGCCGGCGATTCTTGCCGAAAGTTGTCCGGAAGTCAAAGTCATTGTCAATCCGGACCGTGTTGCAGGTGCGGGTGAAGCTATCAGTAAGTTCGGAGCAAACACGCTGATTATTGACGATGGATTTCAACATCGTCGATTAGTTAGAGACCTGGACATTGTAACAATTGACGCAACACAGCCTTTCGGCTATGGTAAAATACTGCCAGCGGGACTGCTCAGAGAACCTGTCGCTTCACTTAAGCGAGCCGGCGCTGTTGTTATTACCCGGTGCGACCAAATCACCGAGACCGAATTGAGCCAGATTGAAAAGAAGCTGGGAACAATCAATCCGAATATGATAATTGCAAGGTCGATACATGCTCCTGTTTGTGTAAGAACAACAGACAATCAAGAAATTAGTCTGGAACAGTTAAAGAACAAAAAGATATTTGCTTTTTGCGGTATAGGAAATCCGGACGCTTTTTTGAACACAATCAAACAACTCGGAGCTAATTTAGTCGGCTCAAAAGTCTATAATGACCATCATCACTACACAAACGACTGTTTAGCTGATATATACGAACAAGCCGAGCATCTCAAGGTGGATTTGATACTGACCACGCAGAAAGATTGGACCAAAATCACAGGGTTGGCCTTGGCCGAAAAAGACATCCCGCTTGCATACCTGGCAATTGAGATAAAATTCTTAGCCGGGGAGGACAAATTAAGGGGCTTGATTGAAAAGACGTTAGCAGGTAAAATCCCCCAAAAGTAATTAACTAATGACTTATGTTTTATGTATGAAAACCTGCTAAAAACGGTAACGAACCTTGGCTCACCTAAAGTTTTAGTCGTGGGCGATTTTATGCTCGACGTCTATATCTACGGCGATGCGTTGAGAATCAGTCCGGAGGCGCCTGTGCCGGTACTGAAAGTTACCAAGAACGAGTATCGCTGTGGGGGAGCAGGCTCTGTTGCCGCCGACCTTGCCGCATTAGGGGCGAGACCGTTGTGTCTGGGAGTTATCGGAGACGACCGGAACAGCGAAATCCTCAAAAAAAAGCTGACAGAAATCGGGGCAGATATCACCGGCCTGCTTCAAATCGCTAATCGCCCCACCATCAGCAAACAAAGACTCATAGGTCTGGCACAGCATCTTCATCGGCAGCAATTAATCAGAATGGATTATGAACCCACAGAGACACTCGCTGATGAACTGAATAAGGTGATTTTGCAGACTTACAAAGACGAATTATCATCGGCAGATATTGTATGCCTGCAGGACTATGACAAGGGTCTGCTTAGTCCGTCGGTCTGTCAGCAAATGATACAACTGGCCGTGCAGGTAAACAAAAAGGTCATCGTTGACCCTTCACTGACAAGCGATTATTCAAAATACCTCGGTGCCACCGTGATTACGCCGAACCGCAAAGAAACTTCCGCGGCGGTAGGTTTTGAGGTAACAAACGCCCAGACAGCAGCCAAAGCAGCAGAAGAGCTTGTCCGCAAATTGAAACTCCAAGCCGTGGTAATCACGCTCGATAAGGAAGGTGCGTATCTTAGAACAGAAGATATAAGCCAAATCATACCCACCAGGGGCCGTAGTGTTTATGATGTTACGGGAGCAGGCGATATGGTTTTAGCGACGCTTGCAATAACTTTGGCCGCCGGCTGTGATTACGAAACCGCTGTACAGCTTTCCAATATAACCGGCGGGATTGAAGTGGAAAAATTCGGCACTGCGACTGTAACCATTGAAGAAATAGCCAATGAGATTGTCAGTCAGAAACGAGGTACAAGCGGCAAGGTGCGCTCGATTGAGGTTTTACTCGATGAACTTACCTGGCATCGCAAGGGGAAAAAGACTATAGTCTTTACGAACGGCTGTTTTGACGTGATACATAGAGGACATATCGAATATCTGGAATTTTGTAAGTCGCAGGGTGATTTAGTTGTTATCGGAGTAAATAGTGACAGCTCGGTAAAGATTATTAAAGGCCATGCTCGACCAATCAACAATCAACACGACAGAGCCATTGTCTTGGCTGCATTGGAAATGGTCGATTATATTACGCTCTTCGATGAGCCGGACCCGCTTAACTTAATCAAGAAGGTAAAGCCGGACGTATTAGTAAAGGGCGAAGACTGGGCAGAGAAAGGCGTTGTCGGTCGCGAATTTGTTGAATCCCTGGGCGGCAAGGTCGTTCTTGCACCGCTGGTTGAAGGTAAAAGCTCAACCGTAACAATCGAAAAAATGAAATCACTGGAAACAAAATCCTGATGGATGAAGATATAAAGAAACAGATTATAGAGACCATCGAAACACATAAAAAGATGACCGCTGAATTCGAGACAAGCGGTATCGAAAAGGTCGTATCAATCGCCGAGGCGATAACAAGAGCATTAGAGCAGAACGGCACCGTTTATCTCTGCGGCAACGGAGGCTCAGCAGCGGATGCCCAACATATAGCGGGCGAATTAGTGGGTAGATTCAGGAGGGAGCGAAAGGCTTTAGCCGCGGTGGCACTTACGACCGACACTTCCATAATCACGTCCATTGCCAACGATTACGCTTATGAGAACGTCTTTTCGCGGCAGGTAGAAGCGCTGGTCAGAGAAGGTGATATTCTGTGGGCATTTTCGACCAGCGGCAGTTCGGCAAATGTCATTGCAGCCGTTCAGTCAGCAAAGAAAAAAGGTGCTTATGTAATAGCCTTTACAGGTTCAACCGATAGCAAGCTCGAACAAATTGCCGATATTTGTTTTTGCGCCGATGCCGAATCAACGGCGCGGAGCCAGGAAATTCATCAGCTTGCTTATCATATAGTCTGTGACCTTGTGGAGTGCAGTTTTGCCAATAAGTTAAGCTAAGAGTATCTAACAAAAAGACAGAATGCTAAAAAGAATAAAGAGGAAGAAATTGTTTAACAGATTTCTCGACTGCGCCTTCGGCTACGCTCGAAATGACGGTTGAAGCCAGTTGTTCATTTTGTTATACGTTCTAAGGATAAATTTTAATAAAAATGTCTGACAAAGCTATATTTTTAGACCGTGATAACACCCTGATTGAAGACACCGGCTATATCAATAGTCCCGAGCAGGTAAAGCTGCTGGATGGCGTTGCTGAGGCACTTATCAAGCTTAAAGCCCTCGGGTATAAGCTGATTGTTGTTACCAACCAATCGGCTGTGGCACGTGGTATCGTTACCGAGAAAGTCCTTGGCGCAATTCATAACCGCTTAAAACAACTGTTAGCTGAAAAAAACGCATTTTTAGACCGGATTTATTACTGTCCCTATCATCCGGATGGAGTTGTAGCGAAATACCGTAAAGAAAGTGACTGCAGAAAGCCGAATCCGGGAATGCTGCTGAGTGCCGCCGAGGAGATGGATATCGACCTTGGCCAATCCTGGTGCGTTGGCAATAGCATCAGTGACGTGGAGGCCGGCTTACGGGCCGGCTGCAAAACTATTTTGATAGACCTGCCTTCCCATCAACAACAGCTCGAGCCGGGCCAGCCCAGGCCGGACTACAAGGCTGTAAATATTAAGGAGACGGTCAATATCATAAAAAAGCATCACCGTTCGTCCGTTGGCGCAGAAGCACAAACTCGGTCAGCCCCCACGGCTCAAACTGAACCGGCTTCGGAAATTACCGAACAAATTCCCGAGGTCGTTGAATCGGCTTCGCAAGCTACTAAACAAATTCCAGAGGCCGATGAACCGGTTTCGAAAGTTACCGAACAGACTCAAGAGGTTGCTGAACCGGTTTTGGGAACTGAGAAACAACAACTTCAATCTGCACTGGAAGAGCCGCAAACACAACCCACAGAAGAGGAAATTCCCGGCGATAGAACCGAACCCAGCACTAATTTCACCAATTCTTTTGAAGTTGAAAAAATTAGTGCTGGGCTAAACAGCATTCTCAAACAACTAAAAAATATGCAGCGGAGCGATATGTTCGGTGAGTTTTCCATAATGAGACTGATGGCCGGCATTATACAAATTCTTGTTCTGTTTTGTTTGTTGATAAGTATATGGTTCCTGATAAGCCCAAACAGGCAGAACAGTTCTGTTTTCATTGCACTTGGCTTTGCTATGGTTCTTCAGCTTATGTCATTAACTTTCTACATAATGCACGGGCGAAAATAGCGATGTGCAAATCAAATCCAGAATCACAGATTCCGCACCCCGAATCACGAACTACGAAAGATGAGATTTTAGTCTGGCTTCCTTCCCCTATGGGTGATGCTGTTCTTTGCACACCGGCCCTGCGGGCCATTCGCAAACATTTCAAAACCTGTAAAATTTCGTTTTTCGCTACTGGTGTGGTTCGCCGTGTTTTATCACCATGCAGCTTTAACGACAAATGGCTGGAGCAAAAAGACAACAATCCGTTTGCAATCGCCAAAAAACTCAAAGAACACAACTTCATACATGCAATCCTTTTTAAGAATTCATTTGCATCGGCATTAGCGGTTTATTTAGCAGGGATACCTTCGCGCATCGGCTATGCCCGCGAAGGACGTGGTTTTTTGCTCACCGAAAAGCTTTATCCGCCGAAACTATCTAAGGGCAAATTCAAGCCCATTTCTATGATCGACTACTACCTTGCAATTGCATCATGGTTAGGCTGCAAGATAAGCGACAGAAACCTTGAACTGCTTATCGATCCACAAGAAGAACAGCAGCTCTGTGGCAAATTGCCGCAAGTCTTAAGTCTTGATAGTCCACTTGTCGTTATTGTGCCGGGCGGCGCTTTTGGGCCGAGCAAGTGCTGGCCGAGTGCCAGGTTCGCGCAAACGGCCGATTGGCTGATTACCAACTACAACGCAACGGTTGTCATATCCGTTGGGCCTGAGAGCCTTGAGAAACAAATTGCCAAAGAAATCTGCAATTTAAGCAAGCACAAACTTATCAACTTAGCAGAAATGCCCATAAGCCTGGGCGAATTAAAAGCACTATTTTCCATTGCGGACCTGGTAATAAGCAACGATACAGGGCCTCGTCACATAGCCATAGCCCTGGGTCGTAAAGTCATCACCCTTTTCGGGCCGAATGACCCAGCCTGGACAGATACCAGCTACGAACATGAGATTCAAATAATCGGCAATGTTTATTGTGCTCCATGCAGCAAGCCAAAATGTAAAAAGAGCGAACATATATGTATGGAGGCAATCACCGTAGAGATGGTTTGCGAAGCTGCAAAAGAGCTGCTCGAAAATAATCGCAAACGGGCAATAGTTCTGAGCCAACAAGAATTTATTGAAACTTCAAACCTGTCCTCGAGCGAAGCGAAGGAATCGTTTTTTATAGACAGCGATTATAAAACGGCGTTCAGCAAATCAGGCTTAACTTCTATCGAAGAGGTCTTTTCTTTTGACGCAGCCGAGAATCTGACCAAAAGCAATCTTGCCCGGTTCCGCACTCGCTTACAATTCGAAATAGATTCGCCGCAGCGGTCATCATCAACTACAGTATTTCTGAAACGCTATGACCGGCCGCCGGTCTTAATCCAGCTTAGAAACTGGCTCTCGCAGCATAACAGAAAAAGCTGTGCTCTCTGTGAGTTCGAGGCGGCAAATCAACTAAAAGCATCAGGCATAAATACGCCAAAAGTCATCTCTTACGGCGAGCAATGGGACGCCTTGTTTGAAACAAGAAGCTTTATAATCACTGAAAAAATCCCGGAAGCCGAATCTTTAGAACGAAAATTGCCTGACTGTTTCGACGGGCCAGCAACAATTGAAAATCTGAAACTGCAAAGAAACTTTATCGTTCAATCGTCATATTTTATAAGAAAATTTCACGAAACAAATTATCGCCACCGGGACCTCTACCTTTCACACATATTCTATGACGACAAGGGTAAATTTTTCCTGATAGACCTGGCACGCGTCTTCAGACCAGTTGTCCTGCGCCGCCGATTCCAGATAAAAGACATTGCACAAGTTTATTATTCGGCCCCGGGCAAACATTTCTCGAAGACCGACCGGATGCGGTTTTACATGGCTTATACCGGCCAAAGCAAGCTCACAAAAAAGGACAAAATATTTATTCGTAAAGTAATAACTAAAGCAGAGCGGATGGCACGGCACGATATAAAGCACGGCAGAGTCGTCCCGTTTGCAGGCTGAGAAGATTGGATTGATAATTTCGCGATGAACAAGAAAGTCGCAATTATTATAGAACGGGCGAAGATAGTACTCGGGGGTGCGGAACGCTCGGTTTTCGAGTTGACGGCCGCGCTGTCAGCCCACGGCCTTGAAGGGCACATACTTGCCGCAAAGGGACAAACAGACGCTAAGAATATTCACATTCTATGCCAGGAAAAACACGGCAAGCGCACTGATTATTTTACTTTTGCGGAAGCATTAAGGAAACATTTATCAGAAAATCAGTATTGTCTGATTCACAGCGTTTTACCTTTCGACTTTGCTGATGTATATCAGCCACGCGGCGGGGCTTATGCCGAGTCTATTTTGCGTAACGCAGCCAGTTATCAAAACAAGCTGTTCGAATCTTATAAGAAGCTCACAGCTTTTACTAATTTTCGCCGGTCTATCCTTCTGCGGGCTGAGCGCAAGCTCTCTGAAAGACCGAATGGGCCTGTAATCGCCGCACTTTCGGATTATGTTGCCGAGCAGTTCAAACAACACTACGGCACCGACGCCCGGCGGATAGTGGTCATACCCAACGGCGTAAAAACAGATAAGCAAATCAACACAGGCCAGGCCGACAGACTACGGACGCAAATATTAACTGAACTGGGTCTTAAAGAAGCAGACAACCCAGCCCTTTTCTTATTCGCAGCAAACAATTTCAGATTAAAGGGACTGGCAGTTCTCATAAAAGCAATGGCGGCAGCGGCACGCTACGATATGGAACGCAAAAGTTATTTAATCGTTGCCGGTAACGGTAGAGCACGCAAATACAACCATATTGCAAAAAAACTTAACATCCACAAAAAGGTCATTTTCTTAGGTCAGATCCAGCACATCCAAAATGCTCTGTCAGTAATTGATGTCGCTGTTTTGCCTACTTTCTATGACCCATCCAGCAGATATATCCTCGAAGCATTAGCAGCGGGTAAGCCGGTGATAACCACGAGATTCAACGGCGCAACGGATTTATTCGTGAACAACCGACACGGCAAAGTAATCGATGCGCCCGAAGATATATCAGCATTAGCTGAAGCTATTGTCTATTTCACAGATACAAACAATATCCAAAAAGCATCACAAGCAATTGTCGAAGACAACATAGAAGAAAAAATCTCCATCCGTCGAGCCGCCAAACAACTGGTAACTGTTTATGAATCCATATTGCAAAGGAAAGGTCGAAAATAATGTATATAATTTTTGTACCTGCTATTATAGGAGCGTATCTGCTTGGCTCGATTCCGTTCGGACTTCTCATCGCCAAAGCACACGGCAAGGACCTGCGCTCGATAGGCTCCGGCAATATCGGCGCTACCAACGTGTCGCGGGCGCTCGGCAGGAAATGGGCCTATGTTTGCTTTGTGCTCGATGTGCTTAAAGGTATGGTCCCTATGCTTGCGACGTTGTCATTCACAAGACCGCTATCCACTCCATCACAGACTGAAAAGGTTATTCTGCTTTGGTTATGGCTGGTGGTAGGCTGTGCGGCTATCTTAGGTCATATCTTTCCAATATATGTGAAATTCAGAGGCGGTAAAGGCGTTGCAACCAGTTTTGGTGTAGCGCTGGGACTTTGGCCTTATTATACAATCTGCGCCTCGTTTGCAATTGCAATATGGGTGGTGGTTGTCTTGATATGGCGATATGTTTCACTGGCATCCATCGCTGCTTCTGTTACTTTTCCCATCGTTTTGATTCTGGCGATAATCCTGAAACCGGGCTGGGATTTTGTCAGTCTGTGGCCATTGCTTATCGCGGCAACGGCAATACCACTGATGGTTATTATCCGACACCGTGAAAATATAAAAAAACTGCTCGCAGGAACGGAAAGCAAAATCTTAAAAGGTAAAAGCTCCTAAAACCCATAACTGTTCCCTTGTTTTCTTTAGGATGGATTATGGGTTATAATCAGGGTTGAGTTTGGTTGGGACCGGAGCATTTACTTTTTTTCGCCATGCGAGCATCAATTTATGGAGTTCGGTGGTTTTTTCAGGCATTACCTCAGCGAGGTTTTTTTGCTCGGATATATCATCCTTTAGGTTGTAAAGTTCCAAATCACCATCCTCAAAATACTCGATGAGCTTGAAGTTACCCACACGTACCGCCGCGCCGGGACGGGTCCTGAAATAGGGATCTCTGGCACCCTCGGCTTTTCCCTGTAGGTAAGCGGGGAAATGCCAGAAGAGGGCGCGTTTGTTGAATTTAGACCCGCCAACGGCGGGTATCGATTGGAACCCAGCGCTGCTGGGTTGAATATCGAATGCAGAATTTTCTTTATTGAGTAGGGTGACAATGCTTTGGCCGTCAAGGATGTGGCCTTTGGGTTTTTTGGCACCGGTTATTTCCAGAATAGTTGGGTAGAAGTCAATCCCAATGACCGGCGCATCGCAGGCGCTGCCAGGCACTGTCCTTCCGGGCCAACGAACGAACATCGGCTCACGAATTCCACCTTCGTAGAGCATTCCCTTACCACCACGGAGCGGCTCATTTGAAGTTATGCCCTTAACGCCGCCGTTGTCGGAAAAGAAGAAAACAATGGTGTTGTCGTTAAGGCCCAGATCATCGAGCTTGTCCATGATACGCCCAACGCCCTGGTCGGTGCTCTCAATCATAGCGGCGTATGTTGGATTGTTCTGTCCGTTAGAGCCAGGTTTTTTCTTATACTTATTAATCAGCTCGGCTTTGGCCTGCAGGGGTGTGTGAACGGCATAATGGGGCAGATAGAGAAAGAAGGGATTGTCCCTGTTGGTCTGGATGAACTTCAATGCCTCGTCTGTGAGCCTATCGGTGAGGTATTCACCCGGTGGGCCATCGGGCAGCTCGGGATTGTTATAGGGGACAAAATAGCCCTTTACCGGATGGCCTGCGCTGTAGCCGCCGATGTTGACGTCGAAGCCCTGGCCTATGGGACCAAACTGCGGGTCATCACCGAGATGCCACTTGCCCATACTGGCACTGACGTAACCGGCCGGCTTGATGGCCTCGGCAATGGTTACAATCTTCGAATCAAGAACTGTGGTATTTTCTATCGGGATAAGCTTCCTTAACTTCGATTGGCCCCGACTGGAAGAGTTAACTGTGTAGATACCATGCCTTGGACCGTACTGGCCCGATAGCAGGCAAGCCCGTGACGGGGCGCAGTTAGGGGCATTAGCATAGGCATTTGTGAAGACCATCCCCTGGCCGGCGAGCCTGTCAATATTCGGGGTCTCGTAATACCGGCTGCCCATAAAGCCAACGTCCCGCCAGCCCATGTCATCGATGAAGATGAAAACAATGTTCGGGCGCTTTTGGCCGATACGGCCTTGTACAGACCTGCCGGAGGACACACACCCGGCCGCTGCAACAGCACAATTCGATAGCGCAAATCCTTTCGCCGCTGCAACACAACTCTTCAAAAAATCACGACGGTTCATAATAGCCTCTTTAAGTTTTCTGCTCATTTGCATATTTAGGGTTATGCAAACTCAATGAGTGTTTGGTGCCTCCCAGCCGGCCAGTTCGCCCTTTGGTTCGGCCATAGCACCGCCGGGGGGCACCTCCATACCCAGCGCCCAGTAGATGCCATTCATAAGCAGCCGTCGCACCGAATATTCCTCAAAATCCTTCGGATGGCCTAACGTGGTAAAGAACACCCTGGCACCCTTGTAGGTCCTGGTCCATGCCACGGGCTGAGTCAGCGGGTATTTATTCTGGTTTGTGGTCTTGTTCGAATTGACGGCTTTGCCCATCAATAACTGCTGACAGTCGCCGAGAAGCGGCGTAACATGATACAGCCACGAGCTGCATGGAAACGACCCGTATATCCCTTTGAGAATCGGGTGCTTAGCCATCGTAGGAATGATAGAAACCTCTGTGCTTGATTTGTGCCCATGGTGGGTAATCCATTTTTGTCCGAATACTTCAAGGCCGAAGCTGTCGTTGTACTTTGCGTTTTTGTGTCCTTCGGAATAGCGAAAAGCATGTGTGCTGGTGCGCAGGCCTACAATGGGCTTACCTGAATTGACGTAGTCGAGAATCAGCTCCAGTTGCTCGTCTGGCAGTGCGCGAAACCGCATGAAGAAAACCGTCAGGTCCGCCGTCTTCAGTGCCTCCAGTCCCTCAATGTTTTTCTGATACTTCGGGTTGCGCTGGCCGGTGCTGGGGTCAACGGCATAGAGCACCGTGCATTTGAATTGCCTTTTGCGCCCAAGCAGTTGTGCTATGAACGGCATTGTAATCTCGGAGCGGTACTCGTCGTCGCCGGTAACGAACAAGATGTGAGGCGCTTTTGCCCTGGCGGCCTGGCCCACAGCCGAGGCTAGGCCGGCGGTAAGCCCGGCAGCCGCCAGAGAAGTATTGCAGATGAAAGTTCTTCGGGAAAGTTTATTATCTCTCATAGGTTCCCTTCCTTTCAATTTACGTTAGCTTAAGACTTTTACAAAACTTCACTTAACAATAATCAGGATAGCCCCATTCTGCCGAGGTGTCAACGACTTTCATATTGATTTTGCGCGTTCTGTATATGCACGATGAGCAGCACGGGGAAGATTTGAAAAGGTTGATTGCAGAAATTGTAAGAATATAAAAAGGCAGACCAAAACGCCCTAACTGATTATGTTTGTTATAAGGACGGTACCCCCCCTACCGCCAGGCAGGTGCTCACCAATCTCAAGGCAAGACCTGACCGGCTATCGGCTTATTATTCTATCTGTCCTAAAAACCTCGGCGAAGCGGATTACCAACCTCACTAACTGTCAGTAATCCAAAGGCAGTGTCCAGGCAACCATTTGCCTGCCCCCTGCGTCTCCCGATGCACCTGTACCCATTGGCAACCCCCGCTCTTGCTTTCGCAAGAAAGCTCGGGGGTACGGGCAAGTCGTGGCATCGGGTCGGCACCCCCCAACTCAGCACAACTTAACAGCTTGTTAATATCCCCCAATTACACAAAACGAAATCGGTATCAACAGCCGAAACGTGCCGTCGTTAAAGAGCAACGGAAAAAGGAGCATTGCCCCCCTATCACAGACACTAACGCCAGCGAGTTTCACGGAATCTAAAGCAGCCCATGCTCCTGTTTTTCCCTTGTATAAACTCAACCGAACAGACCAAAAATCAAAAGAGCAGAAAACTTTGCATAACCCCCAAAAATACATTCCCCCCGATAAAACTCTCTTTACAAGCTTTTAATCGACAAAATGGGAGAAAAAAGCACGCAGGATATACCGCAATATGGGCTTGGCAAAGTCTATTTTTGGATTAGCAAAAGGACGGAAGTCAAGGAACGAAATGGCCAAAACGCCGACTCCAACTGCGAACACTCACGGTTCGAGAGATGTCAGCCCTTCGCGCACGGCGTATTTGGTAAGCTCAGCTACGCTGTGGATGTCCAGCTTTTCCATAATTTTACGGCGGTTCGCCTCAATAGTCTTGGTACTGACGTGCAGATCCAAAGCAACCTGTTTGGTGGACTTGCCTTCGGCGACGAGCTGAAGCACCTCGCGTTCCCTGCTCGTCAGGGTCGCCAACGGCGAATCAGCAACGGCTGCCAGACGCTTTACGTAGTCCTCAACTACAACGCTGGTTATTCTGGGGCTGAGGTAGCTGTTACCAGCAGAGACAGCTTGTATCGCCTGAACAAGCTCGTCGAACAGACATTCTTTCAATATATAGCCTGCCGCACCGGCTCCGAGCATATCGGTGACAAATCGCCTGTTGGAATGTATTGACAGGGCAATTACCTTGACTTGATGAAACTCGCTGGTGATATGGCGTGCAGCCTCGACTCCGTTGAGATTTGGCATAGTTATATCCATAATAACTATGTCCGGCGACAGCTCCCGCACAAGCTCAAGCGCTATTCGTCCATCTTCGGCTTCGCCCACTATTTCAATGTCAGGTTCTTTCTCAATCAGCGAACGCAGACCCTCACGTACAATTGCATGGTCTTCAGCTAATAAAATTCTAACCATCATTTTTACCTCCTCTTAGTGTTTTACTTGCTCTTAAGTGGAGCGACCATTGTAATCCTGCTGCCCTGGCCTGGTTCGGACTCAATCTCAAGATGTCCTCCCAACTGTTCCAATCGCTCACGAACGCTAAAAAGCCCAAATTCAGCCTTTTTAACTGCCATCGCCTCTATTTCGTTAACATCGAACCCCACACCATCATCCTCAACACTAACGCATATCCGGTCATCAACTTTACGGATTGAAACTTTTACATTCTTCGCATTCGCATGCTTGACAACGTTGACGAGCAGCTCTCGCACATTACGGAACAAAAGCACACGAATGTCGTCATCGAGCGGCTTGGGCTGCCTATCATCTTCAAAGTCGGTTTTAATACCGTATTTTTCCCGGATTTGCTCATCAAGCCAATCGGCCACGGCCGCCTCAAAACCAAGCTCGTATAATATAGGAGAACTCAGGTCAAATGTCAACGAACGCGTGTCCTGAATAACCTGCCCAAGACAATCGCTGACCTCCCCCATAACACCAGCAGATTTGCCGGAAGACACAGATTGCCGCAGTGAGTCTAATTTCATTTTTGACATGACTAATGACTGACCGATTTGGTCGTGTAGGTAAGTAGCGAGGCGGCGCCTCTCACGCTCTTCGATAAGCGACAACTGCGAAGCCAAAGACTTAAGCTTTGCCCTGTTCTCAATAAGTTTCTGCTCTGCCTTTTTGCGCTTCATGGTATCCACAAAGAGCCCTATAATCACATCTTTACCATCAATCTTCAAGCATTGGGCGGCTATCCATACAGGTATTCTCGTGCCATCCCTTTGCTGCACTTCTCCTTCGAAATCAACAACATGTCCCTTTTGGACATGGGTGGCAAATTTTTCCTTATATTTCTCCTCCTCGCCTTGGGGATGTAGATCTGATTGGTGCATCCCAATTATCTCGGCTCGTGGGCGTCCAAGCATCTGTTCGGCTTGCGAATTGCACTCAAGTATTTCACCGGTTTTATTATCAGCTATGAATATTGCCCCACCTGCATTTTCAAATATGGTTTTAAATTTAAGCTCAGACTCCTGTAGTTTCTCCTCCGCCTTCTTGTGTTCGGTGACGTCCTTAAGAACTTCAAATGCTTTATCAACGGTCCCATCCGGATTTGCAAGTGGAGCCGAAAGTAGTTCATAGCTTCTTCCATTGATAGCTGTTAATTCGACGCTCTCCACCTCCTTATTTCTTATTGCTTTTGTCATGGGGCAAAAATCACATGGTTTTTTCAGTCCCATATACTTTTCATAACACAATTTCCCTGTAATATCGCCAAATCTTTCTATCAAGGTTTGATTCTGGAACAGGACCCTATAGTCAATACTTACAACATCAATGCCAATTCCTGTAAGCGCTAATCCTCCCATAAGAGTCTGTAACTTGTCTCTTTCTGATCTCAGCGCCTCCTCTGCCTTCTTGCGCTCGGTGATGTCTCTGGATATTTCCAGCACTGCTGTGGGTTTTCCGTTTGTATCTCGCAAGGCCACATTAGCAGTACAATGAAAGTATATGTTTTTACCATCCTTACTCACCACCTGGGTATCGTGCTTATGAACCTTGCCATCCTGAAATGCCTTAAGAGTAAGGCAGGGATATGGCTCACATGGTTTGTCCCTTTGGTGATATGCCTTGTAACATTTCATACCAACAATATCTTCGCCAAATATATTCTTGGCCTTTTCATTGGCCCAGATAATGTTTAAGTCCTTATCCATCATGCTCATATGGTCACCAATAGACTGCAACATTGCACCGAGTTTACCTTCACTTTCCCGCAGCGCCTCCTCGGCCAGTTCTCGTCCGGTAACATTCGCTAACGACAAAACCAAACCGGTAACACTGTTGTGCTGGTTTTGGATAGGTATGAGGCTCCAATCCCAGTAAGATACTCCGCGTTCAGGATGTTCGGCGTATTCAAAAGGCTTTGTATCTGCAAAATAGGATTCGCCGGTTTCTACTACCCGCCGGAAGATCGCCTCATTTTCCTCGTTGGGATACAAATCGAAGTGGTTCTTGCCGGGAAAGAAAGACGGTTCCTTCTCATCAGCTAAAGCATAGGCTTTATTTGTTTTGATAAAGTTGAATTGCGGATCCAGATAAGCAATCAATATATGAGTGGTGTCGAAAATTGTCTCCAAGAGCTGCGTGGTTTCCCGCAGAACGATTTCAGTCTCCTTATACTGTGTGATATCGATATTGACACCTAAGATGCCCTGTATTTCATCTCCATCACGGATTGGCGAAATGATGTTACGGTAGTAGCCTTCTCTGCCTTGTGGCTGAAGAACAACCTCACCTTCAACGATCTCACCGGCTAATGCTCTTCGGTTGTTGCTTTGCCACAGTGCCAAAGTGTGCTGATCCGGGCATACGTCCTCCGGGCGTTTCCCGACGACATCCCCCCAACGCTGCTTGCAAACTTCGTTCAGCATGGCATAACGTCCATTCTGATCGATGAGAAAGAAGTCAAATGGTAAACTCTCGATAACTGCTCGTAGTCGGGCTCCACTCTCCCGTAAAGCCTTTTCTATACTATTTCGCTCAGCCTCTCTGCGTTCAAGCCCTTCCAAACGCGAGCGCAATGCTTCTATTTCTTCAATGAGCTCTTTTTTGCTTTTTCCGGAAACAGCCATTGGCTTGACTCCCTTTTCTTTATTAACAACCCTCTATCAGTTTCAAAGTCCGATTATAGGATAACTCTACAACCTTAACTTTCTGACTATCAATGTCGGCAACTATTTGCCATACTCGAAAATAAACTCAGCTTAAATCACATATTCACCGGTGACAAAAATACGCCTATGGTAGAACATAATCAAATAGCAACGGTTGTTGGAAATTAGCGTTAAAACCTTATACTGCGGCTGCCGGAATAAGGCAAAGCATTCTCAAGACGGAATCGCCTTTATTCCTGAACTGGTGCTCTTTGTCACCAGGTACAAAAATCACGTATTCGGAGCCAAATTCGTATTCCTGTCCTTCGCAAATAAAGACACCCCGGCCTTCGATTACAAAGACCTCATGTTCATGAAGGTGAGTATGTAAAGGTGTGTGTCCATTAGGCTGTAATTCAAACATCCGCATTGCAAAATTTTCAGCACCATCATCTTTGGAAATAAGCCATCTTATTTCCACATCTTTTGCACCTTCGACCTCCACCGCACACTTTTTGATATTACTGCTTTTTTCTATTTTCATCTTTTGTTCCTTTTTTATCTGTCACTCGTTCATATCCGAATTTGTTAGTGAGAACCCCACGTAAAACCCTTCGACTGCGCTCAGGCCAGGCGTGGGGCTAAATATTTAGCCTGCGGTTCCCCGCTTTCGCAGGGACAAGCTTACCGCAGGTTTTGCACCTTAACCAAGTTTCTTAGTGAGAATTTCGGAAACGACTTTCGGATTTGCCTGGCCCTTTGTTTTCTGCATAACCTGGCCCAAAAGAAATCCCCTGGCCTTTTTGCTTTTTTTGCCGCCGCCGGTTACGTCCTCAACCGCTTGTGGATTTTCTGCAAGTACCTGGTCAACTATTGCCTCTAACTCGCCTGCATCACTTTTTTGAATCAGATTGAGCTCTTCTGCTAAGACTTCCGGCCCTTTACCTGTCTGGACCATCGCTTCAAATATATGTACCGAAGAACTGACGCTGATAGTATCAACTTCGATCATTCCAGCTAACTGTGCGAGGCTTTTGGGTCTGAGGCCCAAATCGCCCACACTGCATCCCTTTTCGTTTGCTATTTTCAGGCCGGTCTGCGTTAGCAAGTTACAAATTCGCTTTGGCTCGGCACCAGCCTTGACCGCTTCGTCGAACAAATCAGATGTCGAGCGTTCGGCTGTTAAAACTCCCGCATCGTAATCACTCAGCCCGTATTCATTGACATAGCGCAATTGTCTTTTAATCGGCAGCTCGCACAGGTGACTGCGAATCTCCTGGAGCCATTTTTCAGTTAATTCGACCGGCACAAGGTCCGGCTCGGGAAAATAGCGGTAATCGTGGGCCTCTTCTTTTTCTCTTTGCAGTACGGTTACCTCTCTTTCATCGTCCCAGCCCCGCGTGGTTTTATTACCCATTTCCATCACCCGGCCAGTCTCTAAAAATTCGTCAAGCTGTCTTTGCTCCTCGTAAACCACACTTCTTTCAAGCGCCCGGAAGCTGTTGAGGTTTTTAATTTCGACGATGGGTGTTTTGTATTCGGCGCCGTCTTTGGTGATAATCAAATTGATGTTCGGCTCAAAACGTATATGGCCTTTTTGCATATCTCCCTGGGAGACGCCCAAGAATCTTACCATTCGCTGCAGCTCCACCGCTAAGGCCCGCACTTCAGCGGCGCTGTTCATATCCGGCTCAGTAACAATCTCCAACAAGGGCGTGCCCGTTCTGTTCAAATCCACCTGCGAAAAATTGCCGGCTGTATGCACATTCTTGCCTGCATCTTCCTCCAGGTGTGCCCTTATTATCCTAATGCTTTTAGTCCGGCCGGACTCAAGTGGTATTTCAATAAAGCCGTTTTTACTGAGCGGCAAATCATACTGGCTTATTTGATAGTTCTTCGGCAAATCAGGGTAGTAATAGCTCTTTCTATCCCACTTCGTGAATTTTGCAATCTCGCAGTTAAGGGCCAGCCCTACAAGAACAGCGTACTCAAACGCCTGCTTATTCATCACCGGCAGAACACCAGGCATACCAAGACATACCGGACAGACCCTGCTGTTGGGCTTCCGGCCAAACTCCACCGCACAAGCGCAGAACATCTTGCTCTTCGTGCACAATTGCACGTGGATTTCTAATCCTACTATGACTTTGTATTGCAACTCAGCCATTTTCCCACTCAATCAAATATAGCCACGAATTAGCACGAATTTAACACTAATTTAAGGCAAACCTATTACAAAATGGCTATATGACAAACCTTTCATATTCGAAGCTCTTCTTTGCAAAATTCAGTATCATAGCTAAACCGACAATTTTGTAAGACAATTCTTTATAAATAATATTTTTGCTATTCTTGCTCATTCGTGAAAATTCGTGGCTAAACAATTGGTGGTTTCTTTTTGTGCCAGTCGGTCTCCTTTTCAAACATTCTTGCTATTCGCAGTAACTTGTGCTCGCCGAAGGCCGGTGCAAGTATCTGCAGACCGATCGGCAGATTATCCTCATCGAAACCGCAAGGGACACTGATGCCCGGAATGCCGGCTAAATTGGCGGCTATCGTATAAATGTCCGAAAGATACATCGTCAGAGGGTCATCGATCTTTTCGCCGATTTTGAAAGCCGTGGTAGGTGAAACAGGCATCATAATACAGTCGCATTTTTCAAAGGCGCCGGTAAAATCAGCCCGTATCAAATTCCTTACCTTAAGCGCTTTCAAATAATATGCATCATAATAACCGCTCGACAGCGCGTATGTTCCGAGCATTATTCGTCTTTTGACTTCTTTGCCGAACGCCTCCGCCCTGGATTTGGAATAGACCTCGATATAATTTTCCGCCTTCTGGCTGCGATGGCCGTAATGTACACCATCATACCGAGCTAAGTTACTCGATGCCTCAGCGGTAGCTACGATATAGTATGCAGCAATGGCATAATCCAGATGAGGCATATTTATTTCTATGATTTCGGCTCCAAGCTCTTTATATACATCTATCGCCTCGCTCAGGGTCTTTTGCACCTGCTCATCGGCACCGGCGGCGAATTGCGGTACAATTGCTATTTTGAGCTTCTTTAGCGGCTCATCGAGCTTTTCCAGATAATCACAGACAGGAGCGACAGCCTCGCCAACGCTGGTGCTGTCAGCCGGGTCGTGGCCGGCTATGACATTCATCATCAACGCCGAATCAGTTACCGTCTGCGTTATTGGCCCGATTTGGTCTAAGCTTGAACCGTAGGCCACAAGTCCGAATCGAGAAACTCGGCCGTACGTCGGCTTTAAGCCGACCACCCCACAAAAACTGGCGGGCTGTCGAATTGAACCGCCCGTATCGGACCCCAGTGCCGCAAAACACAACTGCCCTGCCACGGCAGCGGCTGAGCCGCCACTGCTTCCGCCCGGCACACGAGAGGTATCCCACGGATTGACCGTCTGCTTTAAGCCCGAGTTCTCCGTGCTCGAACCCATCGCAAACTCATCCATATTCGCTTTGCCAACTATTACGGCATCAGTGGCCAGCAGCTTTTCAACGACCGTGGCATTGTAAGGTGCGTGGAAATTTTCCAGTATCCTCGAAGCGCATGTAGTAGCTCCGAAAGTAGTGCACATATTATCTTTTACCGCGACCGGCACACCGGCCAGCTTCCCTACCTCCTTGCCGGCCATTATCCGCCGGTCAACATCCGCAGCCGTTTCCAATGCTTTGTCGCGATAAGTGCTGATGTAAGCGCCAATGATTGGCTCATGCTTATCTATCCGCTCAAAAACAGCTTCCGTCGCCTCAACGCTGCTTATTTGACCGGCTGCGATTCTGTCACGCAGTTCTCTCGCACTCAGGTCTTCCATTACTAAAAATCACCAGTTAGTATTTGTTGCGGAAAACAAAAAAAGACGATGTCACCCCTGCGAAAGCAGGGGTCCAGAGCGAAAAAGCTGGATTCCCGCTTTCGCGGGAATGACAGATACTCTTTCCGCAACAGGAACTAGGACCGTTTCCAATAAATAAGTTTAACTTTTTGATTCGCCCTCGGCGAAGCACTTTCAATAGATTCCTCCGCTTCGGCACGACAAAGTCGTGCCTTCGGTCGGAATGACAGTAGATATAGAATGTTACACTCACTTTTTAGAAACGGCATTAGTTACTCTTTCTTTTGACTTTTACGATGCTCAAGAAACCAATCATAAAGTTTCTGGTTATTGTACGTTTCGGTCCAGGAATCATGGCCAGCGTCGGGATAGATTGTTAATCTGGCGTTTCCGCCACGCTTCCTTATCGCATTGACCATTTCTTCAGATTCTTCGAGGGGAACGACCTTGTCTTTTCCACCGTGAAAAACCCAGACGGGTATATCTTTGAGTTTTAGAGCTATAAAGCGCTTACCCCCGCCGCAAATGGGCACAATAGCGGCAAACCGCTCAGGATATGCAGAGGCCAGAGACCAGGTTCCGTACCCGCCCATGCTCAGACCGGTAAGATAAACCCTCTCCTTATCCACCTTATACCGAGCCACGATATCATCCAAGAGGTTTATCAGCACCTCAACTTTATCTGTCCACCAATCATCCTTTGGACACTGCGGAGAGACTACGATAAAAGGAAAATCCTTTCGGTTTTCGACTATCTTCGGTGGGCCGTGTACCTTGACCTTATTCAAATCACTGCCGCGTTCTCCGGCACCGTGCAGAAACATAATCAAAGGCCATCGCTGCCGTTTTTTGCCGTAACTATCCGGCAGAAACAACAAATATTTACAGTTTAATGTTTTGGTTACTGTCTTTTCAAACGTCTGGGAATGCTGAGTGCCCGGCGGAACTGGAACAGAGCTCATCTCCATCTGTGCACAACCAATCAAAAACAAGGGCATCAACACAGAACAAATCAAGTTACTTGCCTTCATTGCAAAATACCTCCTAATCTGCTTTATACTAACTCTCTCTTACGCACCGGAACTATCATCCAGTATTTTCGGTACTTTGAAGAACTCCCCATCTCGCTGCGGTGCATTGGTCAATGTTTTCTCTGTTCCGAGCGATTCTCTGGCGAAGTCCTCGCGGAAAACATTACTAATCGGCAGACAATGTGCTAAAGGTTCAACGCCGGTAGTGTCCAGCTCATTCATTTTTTCCACGTAGTCAAGGATTGCGCTTAACTGGCCTGTAAATTCCTCAACTTCCGCCTCGGTCAATTCCAGCCGAGATAATTTGGCAACCTTTCTGACCTGCGCCTGGTTGATTCTTTTGGCCATTTTTCAATCCTTTAGATTCTTCCCCTTCGGCTGCGCTCAGGGCTAAAGGCTCGTTTCGCTCAGAATGACAATAATATTATAAACAAAAAGCGAGGCAGAACCCGCCCCGCTTAAAGAAAATCCTCTACGGCAAAATGCTTTTGTCAGCCGGTGTCCTTCTCGGCGGGTTTGTAATCTCGCTTGGGAGGCTTTTGTACAAGGCCCATACGAATGGCTTTGGCTGAGACTTTAATTCTGCATACCCTGCCGTCAACAACAGCCCGAACCTTTTGTATATTCGGCTTAAACTTTCTCTTTGTAATGCCGGTAACTTTTTTACCAACTCCGCCAAGATGCTTAGCCTTACCACGCCTGGCGATAGTTCTGCCCGCCACCGTTCGCTTACCGGTAAAGAAACATTCTCTCGACATCAAATACACTCCTGTTCTATTTAACTTTAACGCAGGACGAGATTTTACCCCATCGAAAACACTAAATATATGATTTTGAGTCTAAATTGCAAGGGCAAACCAAATTTTAATATAAAAAAACTTACTTCATCGCAGTGTAAAACCGGCGGTAAGCTTGTCCCCGCGAAAGCGGGGAACCGCCGGCTAAATATTAACGAATATTCGCTTGATTCTATGTGGCGGTGGCCTTTTTCAAATATGCCACTTCGGTTTTTGTCAGCACTCTGAACTTGCCGACGCCAAGGCCTCGCGCGTTGAGTCTGCCGATTCGTGTTCTCGTCAGCGATTTTACAGGCAAACCGACTCTTGCTAACATCCTGCGGACCTGGCGGTTAAGGCCCTGCCGAATGGTAATTTCAATCAAGGATTCTTTGTGTCCGCGTTTTAATATTTTCACCGATGCCCTGCCGGTTTTGCCCTGGGCTAACCAGATTCCTTTTTTTAACTTTTCTACTTGTTCACCGGCAATCTCGCCCTTGACCCTGACAACGTAGGTTTTAGCCATTTCGTATCTTGGATGCGTTAACCTGTTCGCCAATTTGCTGTCATTAGTCAGAATAATCAAGCCTGTGGTATCAGCGTCGAGCCTGCCGGCACAGAAGATACGTTCGCGGGTACGGACAAGGTCTATTGCCTTTTTTCTGCCTTGAGGGTCGCGGTTAGTACAAATCACGCCTTTAGGCTTATTCAAAAGAAAATATACTTTCTGTGCAGCGCGAATCTTTCTGCCGTTTACTGTTATGACGTCTTTTTCGGGGTCAACAAAGGTCGGCAGCTTATCCACCACCTTCCGATTGACCCTGACCGCCCCATCGAGTATCAGCTCTTCGCATTTTCTGCGCGAATCGACACCGGCTGCAGCCAAAACCTTCTGTAATCTTTCTTCAGCCATGACGAGTTACTTACTCCTCTCCCTTTTTATGCAGATATTCGGCAAACTCTGCTATATCATTAAGGTCCACATTCCCCGAATGATTAAGGTCTGACCCGTCGCACCAGTTGTTATATTCACTACAGTCAGTTTCCAGCCGTTTCAAGGCAAATTCACCAAAGGCGATGAGAATTATAATATCATCATCTGTGAGCGGATTGGGATTTGGATGGTAAGTCAAAGTCGAACTGGTTAACTTGGGATTGAAAGAGCTAATCAATGGTAAATAAATATAATAGGCAGATGTGTTCAATGGGTTGTTCAGCAGGTCCAGGTAAATCAGACTTGTCAATCCTGACAGTGCAGAGATGTCGCTGACCTGATTGCCACGTAAACTTAGCGTTGCCAGATTCTTCAGGCCTGAAAGTGCAGAGACGTCGGTAATCTGATTGTCGGAGAGCCACAGTGCATCCATATTCATCAAATTTGCCGGCGCAGAGATGTCGCTGATAGAATTTTGGTTCAAAATTAAATATTTCAAACTCACAAGTTCTCCAATTACCGAGATGTTGCTGATCTGGTTGTCGTGAAGATGCAAACGCATCAGATTCGCAGCAGACCCAAGACCTGTCAGGTCAACAATGCCTCTCTCGTTGGCTCTAAGGTCGGTTAGGTAAAGCATGTCGATTTGAGTGGGCCCATAGATACCAAGAGCTTCCTCTACGGCGGCCTGCAAGTTGGGGTCGACAAAATAGACCGGCTCCTCCGACAATGCCAAACCGGGCATTGCCATCGTTAAAACCACGATTAAACATCTTATCCTTCTCATTTTTCCGCCTTCATTTCCATACAATAGCGGCAAACACGATTCTCGATTCTCAAGATACAGGCATCGAATTTAATAAGGCTAAGTGCCGCCGAAGCTGATACCGAGCTTGTCGGCGTAAATAATTCCAATACATCCTATAACCCAAAGTACAAAGCCGACCTGAAACGGCAAATCATTGAGAATAAGCTGTACCGGACCTGAGTATTTGCCCGTCTGTATTAGCGCGCTGAAACGGAAAATGCAGTATAAAACCAACGGTGTAATATAAACAAGATTATTATTGCCGAAAATCTGGAACGTTCTGTCGTCCATCGCATAAAGCAGAAAACATACCACCGCCAGGCCGCTGGTTACATCGAGCATATGGGCCAGCAGTTCCGGTGTATAGCCGGCCAAAGTTTTGCGAAATGACTCGCTGGCTTCCCGTAGCTGGGCTATTTCACTGCGACGTTTGCCAAAGGCCAGAAACAGGCACAAAGCAAAGGTGCAGATAATCAGCCAGGGCGACATAAATACTTCCTCGTCTTGCAAGACAACAACCCCGGCAATAGCCCTCAGGCAAAAACCAATCGATATCACCACGCAATCCAGAATCATTATTCTTCTTAGCACAAGGGAATAGAGAATCATTAGCCCAATATACGTCAGGATGATAATTGCAAAAGTTTGAGAAAGTAGAAAACCGCCAATAATCGCTACCGCAGCACAGAGAGCAGAGATTACAACGGCTGAGCCAATTGTTACACTACCTGCCGCGATTGGTCTTTTACATTTTTCGGGATGGAGGCGGTCCCTCTGACGGTCAATTATATCGTTGAGGACATAGACAGCCGAGGCTGCTAAACAAAAGCAGAAAAAACCGCCAATCGCCCTGCCGAGGGCTAAAGGCACATCAAGTTTTTGTCCGAATACGAGAGCTGCAAATACGAACATATTTTTGGTCCAGTGCAAAGGACGCATTATTTGCAAAAATTTCATAGCTTCGCCTTTCCATATTTACCCGCTAATGTTTAGTATGCCATTGCCCGTATCAAGTACAGGGCAGTCTCTGCGCAGGGAAGAATCCACACACTAAACACTATTCACTTAAAATTATCGACATTCGAGCCGATAATGCGTAAAATTATATTGTAATAAGCGCAAAGCAGATAGCGTATATTTCCGCAATTAGAAAGCTCAAGGCACAAAATGCTTTGTAGAAAATATTATGGATGTTATTTTGAGAGAGCCGGGAAACCAGCCAAGTTGAGTTGAAAAGTCTGTTTTTAATAGATTTCTCCACTTCGCCCCCGTGCTTTCTTGCGAAAGCAAGAACGGGGGCTCCGGTCGAAATGACATGCGGTCTTTTCTACAGAGCAGACACAAGACACAAAATATGATAACGACTGTTGTTTTTGATTTAGACGACACACTTTATGATGAGATAGAGTATTGCAAAAGCGGCTTTGCATTCGTAGCTGAGTTTCTGGCCAATCTGCCTGAACCCCGCCCATCATCAATGGGCGAGGGTGAAGCTCCCTCTGCCGAGCATATTTCCGCCGTTCTCTGGGAGCAGTTCACCGCCGGCAATCGCACAAAGACATTCAACGCAGCCCTCGAAAAGCTCAGTATGGTCTATGATGATAAGCTTATCGGCGAGCTAATAGAGGTCTATCGCAACCACAACCCGAAAATAACACTGCCGCAGGACAGCCGGGACGTTCTTTGCGAACTAAGCACAAAATACACATTAGCTCTGCTGACGGATGGCTTTCTGCCCGCCCAAGAATTGAAAGTGCGGGCATTGGGAATCGAAAGATATTTTAAGCTCATAGTCTATACCGAACAGCTCGGCAGGGAATGCTGGAAACCGTCGCCGGCCGGGTTTGAAAAAATAATGCAGACCCTAAGAGCAAAGCCGGAAAATACGGTTTATATCGCTGATAATGAAAAAAAGGATTTTATCACTCCGAATAAATTGGGATTTTTAACCATCCAGATAATCCGCCCTGCCCGCATACACACATCCGTCAGTGTGGAACCCGAGTCGGCTGCCCAGCTACGGCCTCGGCCTTCGCCGAGACGAGCACAACATACAATAAGCGAAATCAGCCAATTATCTGGGCTTTTAGAGAAATTTTGAGACTTTAGCTCCCACTATCCGCCCCCAGCCAAAATCGAGCCGGCAATTGCTTAAATAGCCGTTCTGTCGTAAAACACTTTTGTATCAGCTTTTTTTGTTGACTCAGAAGCTATTGGGGGCTATAATAAGTTTTGAAAACAAGCTATTACGGGTGATATTTCTGTATTTGTGAGGAGTTATACTATGCCAGCACGCAGAAGAAAGCAAAGCAACGCAATGCTTTACACACTAATAACCTTTGTCGGGCTTTTTATTGTCGCAACCACGATTGCAGTTATTTACTATGTCGAAGCTGAGGATAAAAGTACAAGACTGACCGATATGCAGAACCAGATTGACTATCTGGCCGACAGCAAGGAACGAAACGCATTGGGAACCATAGTTGGAACAAAAGCAAGCCGTAAGAGCTGGCTTGGTACAATGGTCGAGCATCTTGACGGAACTGCATCTCGAATCGTCGGCGGCGTGCCTGAAACGACATCGGCTGAAGCCAAAGTCAACGACGTCAAAACAAAAGTTGGAAATGCACTAACATCGGCTCAAGAGCATATCGATATTGCAGATCCCAATACAACCGGCCTTGTCCAAATAATTGGGGACCTGACGGCAGAGCTGGAAAACACCAAAAAGGCAAAACTCGCAACGGAAGAACAGCTCAATGACCTGCAAGAAAGATTTGACAGTGCAACTAAAACTAATTCCGAAAAAGAACAGGTACACTTGTCAGAGAAAAACAAACTACAACAGCAGGTTAATAAAATCCAGGCAGACTACGTTGACCTTCAGGCTCGCTTAGAACAGAGCACTACGGAGCAAGTTGACACTCTTAGGACTCAATTAGAAGAAGCAAACACCAATCTGAAAGCACTGAATGACGAACTGCTCAAAACTCAGGCGGAATTGAAAATGGCTGAAGATATTATGAAACGTGCTCAACAGGAGGTCATGGTGATTAAGCCGCCGCCGGACCACGAGGTGCTGGCATTTAAGCCAGACGGAAAAATAATATTGATTGACGACCAGGCCAAAGTGGTCCATTTGAATCTCGGCAGCAAGCAACACGTTTATCGAGGTTTAACCTTCACGGTTTATGACAGAAGTGCCCCTATCCCGAAGGACGGCAAGGGAAAGGCTGAAATAGAAGTATTCAATGTAGCGGAGACTTACTGTGCCGCACGTATTACACGTTCAGAAACAACAAGGCCTATATTAGAGGGTGATATTGTTGCAAATTTAATTTGGAACAGTGACAAAACAAATGTATTTGTCGTTGCCGGTGACTTTGACCTCGATAACGACGGAAACATCGACCAAAACGCTATCGGCAAAATACAAACACTTATCGAAAAATGGGGCGGCAGGGTTACCGATACGATTTCCATCGACACAGATTTCCTGGTGCTTGGCGGGCAGCCGCAGGTCCCAAAACAGCAGCCAACTTTTGAAGAACGGGAACTGGATCCGGGAGCAATGCAAAGATACGAGGCCTTGTTACAAAGACTCAATCACTACAACCAGCTCCAGAGCCAGGCACAGGCCCTGTGGATACCAATATTTAAGTACGAAAGGTTCCTCTATTTTATCGGCTACAAAGGACAAATAAGTCAGGCCGGCGCATTTTAAGATTGTGAATTGTATTACATTCTTATATGTCTTTTGGCAACAATTGCCTACAGTGCATATCCACGAGATGTGCTATTGCATTATTCGTCCAGTGCACTGTCATTTTGTCAACCCGAATTTAGCACGAACTTGCCCAACATCTATAGTTCGACCAGCTTCGCTGTCTTCAATCCCGGCTTCGATGGCCTGCCGAACGTATATCTCATACATCAGGTCATCCCAGGTTGCGTTCTCCGGCAGCTTCTGCAATAAATGGTACGCCTCCTGTTTGATGTTGTTAGTTTGCATTGTTTGTCACCAATTAAATATGATTTGGCTCGACACCAATCGAGGCAACGAAAATCTCGCCCGTGTATTTAGCTGCGCTTTCAGAAGCAAAGCCCTTTTTGACTGCAACGAAAGTTACAGTATAGCTCGCCCTGATAGCGGCACCGAGCGGCTGACCCGCATCACAATCTAAGCCCGACGGAATATCCACCGCCAGAATGGGACAATCACAGGCATTTATACTTTCTATCAACTGTTTATACTCATCATTCAACTGCCCGCTTAATCCCGTCCCAAATAGGCCGTCAACGAGCATATCAGCATCACCTGCGAAAGTTTTAACCCGGCTGGGTACGTCGCTGTCTTTTGGATTCAACTGTTCGATTGGCCGGCCTAACTGCTCCAAAATATCAAGGTTTATTTTCGCATCTCCTTTGATCTTCTGACGGTCGCCGCATACCACCACCACAACTTCAAAACCGCTGTTCAAAAGGTGCCTGGCAATTACATAACTGTCGCCGCCGTTGTTTCCTGTCCCGGAGAATATGTAGACCTTCGGGGTAGCAACATCTTTCAATTTTTCTTTAATCAACTCGGCACAACTGCGCCCGGCGTTTTCCATCAGGGCCACACCCGGTATGCCAAGTGTATTTATCGCCCAGGAATCAACCGCACGAACCTGGTCTTTTGTCATCAAAACACATTTTTTATCCGGCGAATACTTTTCCATAATCATCTATTTTACATTCTAAATTTAAAACTTCAACTGTGCTCAATCGTGATGACCCATTTTTTACAAGGCAACGTTTGATATCGGCCCATTCCCTTCGATTACACTCAGGGTAAACTCAATGCGCTCAGGACAGGCTTTGTTTGGGTTTGTTTTGGGTTTGTTTTGTCGCCGCCTGAATGAGGTTTCATTGTTATATACATTTGTATAATAGATATTTACATTCATTTTAGTCTTTTCGGAAATTGGGTTTGTTTTGCATAAAAAGTAGCTGATTTGTAGAGGGTTCTCGACAGATGTAGAGGGCGGAGGACAGAAGACAGACGACAGACGACAGAATACAGACGATTGATGATAAGCTCTTGTTTCATAAGGAGTTATCTTTTAGCATGAAATCCTAAATCCTAAACAAATACGAAAGTAAAATTTTCAAATGCTCCAAAAGAGGTTTTTTGGCGTGTATCTGCTGATACGAAAACGTGCGGTTCTCCGCTATATCTATCG
>CAYQKF010000057.1:0-32954 GCA_964417935.1 uncultured Pirellulales bacterium | reverse complement strand
TATTATACTCATCGACACGCCAGTAGTAAGGCCCGCCGCCCCATTCAACATCCGGGGGAGTGTAAATAGTAACACCCTGTCGGCCTCGATATATGCCGGTCGTATCAGATGCGTTAGCATCGGCAACGGCGTCTCTATCGGTCCCGAAGTAAACATCGTGCTGCGACGCATTATCTCCCGGCAACCAGCTAAAGGGCGTAGCATCTCTTATGTACAGTGTTGAGCCGGGAGCCGGCTTCGGACCCCAGGCAAGTAACGGGTCACCTCGCATGGCCAACTGAATCTCTTCGTCCGTGAGCACTTTGTCATAGATGCGAAAGTCATCAATGATACCGAATAACGAGTTGATTGCGTTTCTGTTTGTTCCTATAGCAAATTGGTTGAACGTAGTATCGGTGAGAGTTCCGCTCGCAACCCAATAGCCGTTGTTGTAGAGCTTCGCAAATGTACCTTCGCAGGCTAATGCAAGATGGGCCCAGGACGTGGTAACGGTGCCGAATAGTAGATCGCTGGGATTAATCCGGTAGTACCCTGGATTTCCACCATCCACATCAATTTGAAAGCCAGCACTGTTGGGGACATGGCTGCTAAACATGCCGCTGAAATTGCCTTGCCCCACGGTGTCCGGTTTGACCCAAAATGCCAAGGTACAAGCCGGCCAATCTGCTGCAGCGCCCAGGGAGCGCACGACCCTGTCACTCTCAGAAATAAAGTGCAGCGCATAACCGTCATATCCAGCCGCCCATTGTGGATTACCTTGCAATTCACCATGATTGCCATGGCCTGACCAGTCAACGGCGGTAGTGCCGGAACCTTCCTCAAGTGTCCACCAGCAGATAAGGTTAGGGTCGGTAATGGGTATCTCAGGCATCGTTCTGAAGCTCAGGACATCGCCTTTATGCGTGGCGACGCCGTCAAACTCATCGATACGCCAGTAGTAAACCTTATCCAATTCAAGTGTGCCGGGAGTATAAGTTGTCTCTGACTGAGGAAGACCCACAACGGCGCTGTTCACATCGTCAAAATTATCCTCGAAGTACACATAGTGCAGTTTCGCGCCGAAACCACCTGTCCAGCTAAGCTCCACATTCGGGTCCACAAATTTGATGCCATCAGCGGGGATTAGGTCATAGGCGGTCCTGGGTGGAACTGTAAAGCTCCAGATATTGCCTTTCCAGGGACTGTTCGGCTCGGTGTCATTGACCTCATCGATTCGCCAGTAGTAACTTGTACCCGGAACAAGACCGTCCGGATAGGCAAACCCGGGAAAACCAACAATAAGAGTTGTTGTGGCCTGGTTGCCTTGGAATGTATTTTCGGCACCATCGTTGACATCGTCAAAGTTATCCCCGATGTAAACGTCGTGCGAGAGAGCAAATTCTCCCGCGCGCCAGCTAAGGTTCACCCATGTAGCTTCAAGCAGAGCACCATCGGCCGGGTCAGGACCCAGGGCAAATGGATATGCTTCACCACCTCCCTGCATAATAGCCTGAACCTCCTCCTGCGTCAGCACCTTATCGTAGATCAGAACATCATCAATGGATCCGATGAAGAATCTATCCGGCCGTGTGGGGCGATAACCTATAGTGACATCAAATGTGGGGTTGGCGACGATATTCCACCTAACCGAGGCTGTTGATTCCATCGTGTCATCCTGGCCGTCCACGTAAAATGTAACATCTCCGCTTGAAGCTGAGGCATTCTCTATTACTGTAGCCACAACGTGGTGCCATTGGCCATCGATCAAATCGGTGTTACCCTGCACATTGCCGCCGCCACCCGAGATTCGTAACCTGTTGGCCTGGATACGGAATTCCACTCTTTGACCGTCGCTTTCAGTGCCCCAATGGGTAATTTGTTGGTTTGCAGCGTTTGTTGTCTTGACCCAGGCGGTTATACTGAAAGCGTGCGTGCCGAGGACGCCCTTGTAGCCATCTATGGTCACATAATCAGGATTGGGCTGAAACTCCAGGGCCTGCCCGAAAACGCCGGGCCCAAACGTCGGACTGCCGTTGAGCGTACCATGACGCTCATTGCCGGAGGTATCAAGGGCATCGCCGTCGAAATTCCACCAGCCCATAAGATTAGGGTCGGCAGCATTTGCCGTGCCTGTCAGGACTAAGCCCAGCGCAAACACAAAACAAACCGAATAAATCAATTTCCCAGACATAATAATCCTCTTTCAAATACATAATATCTCCTCCTCTCTTCGGGAAGCTACAATGATTCCCTACGTCAGAGGATCATAATTCGCAGATACCCATCCATTCGGCCCTTCGGCTGCGCTCAGGGCAAGCTTTCTTTCAATCAGGGCTGGCTCTATGCGAACACAAACTACTCCAATTTTATTTATACCAAATTAGCCTCTGTCCCGTCAAGCAAAATATCTCGAATTATGCATGCCTTTTTAACTCCCTCAAAAAAATCGCCCATCACAAATCATAAATCGTTGCCCTCCGTCCTCTGTTTTCTGTAATAATCATTTATCAATTATCAATATGGATACATACGTGCGTCATCCGGCGCTCCGTCTGGCCGCCGGACAGGCCGCATCGACGGACTTCCAACAGGCGTATCGCAGGTCCGCCTTCGGCGGAATCATTTGAAAAGTCCTCTACATCCTTATTACTGTCCGTTCCCAGCACCCAGCCCAAAAAATCAAGCCATACCTCGCACTGCGAGGTATAGTATATTATGCTGTGTTCTGTTTCCCCAGCTCACCACTTTCTATTCACTATCCGTCTTGCGTTTTGTGTCTGCGGTCTTGCGTCTTGAGTCTCGGCATGCAAAAGCGGGGACATTTATCATTTTAAAAAAAGGGGCCTATACCGAATCATTCGGTATAAGCCCCGAAATGGTCCAAATCCTTAGCTGCTCACCAAGCAACTGGCCCTTCAAAACAGCGTAGTTCCTGAAGTTGACCATGCCGTCCTGATTCAGGTCTTCATCAATCCAGAACGTCGATTTTATTGACCCGCAAGCTTAAGAATCTCATCCGCAGACAACGCCCTGTCGTAGATCCTGACCTCATCAAGGATGCCGTCATAGAAACGTCCGGTGGATTCCGGGTTCTCGCCTAAGAGAAGAGGCATTTCATTAGTAGCAACTCCATCGAGATCTGGATTTTCAGTCTCTGCAACTCCGTCAACATAGACGATGGCACCAACATTTTTCTCACACGTTCCAGCGATATGATGCCATTCATCCAAGGGCAGCTCAGTCACCGAGTTTGCTGCCTGCCAGCCCCTGGCACTACCTGTGAATCCCCAGTGAACGCCTGTGGTATAGCTGTTGACACCAAGCCTCCAGGCAGTTTCACCTTTCATAACAATACCCATCCACTCAGTGGTGACCGACCTGATGCTTACCCAGGCCGAGACGGTTATCGCATCGCTAAGGTTGTTGAGTACTTCATTGGTCCCGCAGTCCACGTAGTCGCCGTCGCCGTCAAAGTCCAGCGCGCCGTCTAACACCCCGGTCGCCCACTGTGGGTCGCCGATAAGTGTGCCGTCGTTCCCATTGCCGCTTGAATCAACTGCTATGGTACCGGCGCCATCATCAAGCTTCCAGTGCCCCACTGGCAGCGGGCGATACAGCCGAATATCATCAATGTACACCATACCTGAGCCACCGGCTTGCACGTTGTCCTTGTCGCCGAAGCCAATAGAAATCCTATCGACATCGGTCAGGTCAACACCTTGAGTTGCGAACTGCTGCAGGTCGATAACCCATTCCGTCCAGGTGTCTGTCGTCGATGCATTGGGGTCATCGTTGTACACTACCACAGCCGGGCTGATCTGGTTGGCAATAGACACATACATCGGCTCACGAGCGTTGCTGGTTATGCCGATATCCTGGCTCGTCCACTCTGCACCGACCGTGCCGGTGATCTCAACGTTGGAGAGTACAGCCTCGCACGTTAAAGCAGTATCATGGCTTGTCAGTGCCAAACCTACATAGTCATCTCCATCCGTCGGGATGATTTGCGGATTCCATGACATCGGTACCCAGGTAACACCGTCAAGGGAGTAGTAGCCGTTGTAGAGGGGAGCGAAGCCACGCTCTAATTTGACCCAATAAGGCGCCGTGATTACCTTTTGCTCATCAGTTGCTATTGAGCTGTCGCTAACGGCGTCAACATCTGCCTCTAACCTGGCCTGGAATCTGCATCCGTTTGTAGCCGTGCCGTCATCATTGGTCGGCGTAATATACACTGCTGCGAACTTCGAGCCTGCATCAAGCGAGTCACGAATCATCACGCCCGCCTTGGCCCAGTTGTTCGTCAGATCGACGCTCTCGACCTTCGCGATAATCGTGCAGGGGCCGAAGCCAAGCTGCTTAAAGGCGAAGTGGAACTCATCAGCCGGACCCCAGATATCCGCCCCGGAGGCCGTCATCGTATAGGTGCCGGCCGGATCTTCTGCGAAGCCGCCGACGGATGCCGGATTACCTCTGTACCACAGCGATAATACTCCAATATCTTGCTGTGCCCAATCACGTGGGTCAACCAACGTCATGGTTGCCTCAGAGTACTTCATATTATTGTCATAGGAAAACGGCATCGACTGAGAACCGCCGTGAACTATCCCTGTCTCAATGGTGCTTATTATGGCGCCGTTCGTCGCCTCGTTGCCAAATCCATCTATCCACGTAGCGAATATCTCGTCGGGTGCTGTCTCGGTGTACCCTTCAAAGTCATCCACGACAAGGTTGTCGCCTACAGTTAATCTCCAAACTCTGCCTATGCTGATTGTCCCGTCGCTATTAATCTCATCGACGCGCCAGTAGTAAGTCTGCATGATTTCAAGAGCAGGGCTAAAGCTTTCGTTGCCGAGGTCCTGCCGGCCCTGATATATGCCGGTCGTATCGGATGTGTTGGCATCGGCCACGGCTTGTGCATCGGCACCGCCGTACACATCGTGCTGTGCCGCATCATCTCCCGGCGTCCAGCTAAGCATGGCATTGTGGGCCACATCTGTTGCGCGATTAGCCGGATCAGGGTTCCAAGCAAGCAGCGGATCAATTCTTTGAATCAGCGCAACCTCTTCCGCTGTCAGTGCTTTATCATAGATGCGCACATCATCGAGGGACCCGGGCCAGTACCTGCCGCCCTGTGGGCCGCTCATGCCGAGTCTGACATCTGCGCCGGGCACGAGGTTGTAGGTATTGTCCGAACCGGAGAAGGTCGTATCTTCCACGCCATCCACATAAAGCTTGGTAAAGTCAGGCCGTAAGTTAGCTCCCTCGGTCACGACTAAGGCACCATGGTGCCATTCACCGTCGTCAACGTAGGTATTACCTCTGAGGTTGCCGCTGGCGTGCTCGGTACGCAATCTGCCACCGTGGACGCGCCAGGTCAGTCGCTGTTGACCTGCGCTCGTACCCCAGGTCACCATCTCGACGTTGCCGCTGGACGCACCGGGGGCAATCCTGAACCAGTTGGCAATGCTGAATGGCTGCTGGACACCATCAATAGCATTGATGCCCTTGTAGCCGTTTATGTTGACATAATCATCAACGCCGTCAAACTCCAGAGCGCCGCCGTCATACCCGTCTATCCACTGCGGGTCACCGTGTAGCGTGCCATGATTGTCATGGCCGGAAGAGTCAACGGCAGCGCCAAATCCCTCATTGTCAAGCTTCCACCAGCCGATAAGATTCGGGTCGGTAATGGGTATATCGGGCGGTGTTTCAAAGCTCCAGACATTGCCTGTATGAGTGTCGGTGCCGTCAAACTCATCGACCCGCCAATAGTAAGTCGTAGCTTTTACAAGTTCATTAGGCTCATAGGTTGTTTCCGTCTGGGGCACACCATCAACAGCAATAATCACATTGACAAAACTGTCGCCGAAGTACACAGTGTGCGTGGTAGCGCCGAGACCTGCCGTCCAGCTCAAGGTTACATTAGTGGGGCCTATAAATTGGGCGCCATCAGCCGGACTTGGGTCGTAGGCGGTCTGAGGGGGAATCCAGAAGCTCCAGATATCGCCTGCCTTTGGATTGTTCGGATCCTGATCATTGACATCATCAACCCGCCAGTAGTAAGTCGTGTCGGGAGCAAGATCACCAACGGTAATTTGCGATATAGTTGGGCTGCCCTGCAATGTGTCCTCAGTGCCGGCGGTCACATTGTCAAAACTGTCGCCCAGATACACATTGTGTGAGGACGCATTTATTCCCGGTGTCCAGCTAAGGTCCACCGATGTGGACGCATTTGTGGCACCATCAACCGGGATCGGGGACCAGGATGTTGGCGGTGCCGCCAAATCCGCTACCTCGTCAGCGGATAAAACGCTGTCGTACAGCGCCACATAGTCGATAAGGCCGCCAAAGTAGTCGCCTGTTCCATCGCCGTCGAACGCATCCTGTTCGTTACGACCGCCTACCCCCGGGCCATTGGTATGGCTGCTCACTTCGTTGTTCTCGAAGCTGGCCATGACCGAGCCTGCTTCGGCCCCGTTCAGATACAACACCATTAAGCCGTTGTCGTATGTCACGGCCGCATGTGTCCACTCTATGCTGTCAAAGGGTGTCGACGTAGTGAAGATGTCCTGGTTGTCCTGGACGCCGGCCTCTAACAGCCCTTCGTTGATGCGGATGGCCAGGCCGTTGGTGGCCCCGCCCTCTTCGTACAGCGTTTGCAGGCCGCTGGTCCTGGCCGCCTTGAACCAGAGCGCCACCGACTTCTCGGTGAACGCATCGACCAGTGGTCCGACTGCATCCTGCCAGCCGTAATCGTCTATTCCATCCAGACTCAGCGTATAGCTGCCCTCTTTACTGTCAAACGGCAGGTAGGAAAAGCTGGCACCATTTTCCAACGTCCAGTTCAGGTCCCCGACCGAGTCGTTTGGATCGTAGTCGAACGTCCAGTATGCTACCAGCTCTGCCGAGGCGCTGCTGGCCAGACCCAGCACAAAAACAAAACAAACTAAATAAATCAATTTCTTAGACATAACAATCCTCCTTTACAAGAAGTTTAAAATAGTCATGCTTTGGCTACACACCAAAACACGCGTTGTCTTAGACAAGCATCGAATACAGAAAGCAGAATACAGAAAACAGAATACAGAATCTAGGATACACGATAATTTTCAATTCTGACTTATGGCTTCTTAATTCTTGCTTTGTGCTTGCCTCAAACAACTTAAACGACCGATAATAATACTCATACTAACTACTTTTTATACATTTTCCCAGGATAATTTCTTTTACGACTTGACGCCACCTCCTTCCTTCAAAAGCTCAACATGAGCCGTTATTTGCCTTCCCGCCAAGCTAATTAGTTTAAAATCGCACTAATTTCACCCACTGGAAGACCAAAATCCGCACATACCCGCCCACGCGACCCTTCGGCTACGCTCAAGGCAAGCTTTTTTCGTTCAGGGCAAGCTTTATGCGCATACAAACTCAACCAATTTTATTTATACCAAATTAGCTACTCTGACGTCAAGAAAAAAAACATTATTTTTTGGATAGAAAAAGAAAATCGTATATCCCCCCAGGAAAATATTATGCCCACTTTTTCAACGCTATCGAATAGAATCGCCAATTCATTCTTTGCAGAGCAGTACAATCACCCCTGGCTGGGCGCCGCGGCGACTGCAAAATTATCAATAATCATTTTAAAAGGGCCTATACCGATTCAATACTTAAGATAGTAAGGGTTTGGGGGGCACTGTTGGTGCCCCCAAACCGATGAACGCCACAATACTATGCAGATGGTATCCTGACACGTCTGTCTGACCTTATTCAGGTCTTCCTCAATCCAGAATGGCGATGTTAGTAACGCCTTGCCTAAAATCCCCGACGAGATACGAAATTTATTATCTGGTTGATGTTTTACCCAAATCTTGTTAACAAATACGCCTATGCCGGACAAAAACAAAAAGTATCGCATCTTTATAAGTGCCGCCGAGCCAAGCGCCGACGCCCACTGCGCAGGCTTAATAACTGCTTTGCAGAAAAGCGGTTATGACATTGAATTTGTCGGCGTAGGCGGTCCCAAAATGACCGAGGCCGGCTGCAAATTGCTGCAAGCCACTGTCGGCGAGGCCGTAATGATATACAAGGCCTTCAGCCATGTCGGCCGTTATTACAAATTGATAAAGCGATTAACCGGTTTCCTGAAGACCAATAAGGTCGATTTGGTTATCGTTTGTGATTCCCCTGCCTTCAATTTCCACATCGCAAAAGCCGCCAAAAAAGCCGGCATAAAAACCGTTTTCTACGTTGCTCCGCAGCTTTGGGCCTGGGCGGGCTGGCGAATCCGCAAGCTTCGCAAATGCTGCGATAAACTCTGCTGCATACTGCCCTTTGAGCGGGACTGGTTCAGCCAAAAAGGTATGGACGTGGTTTTTGTGGGCAATCCGCTCTTCGATGAATTGGAGATTGATTCAGTCCATCATAAAAAATACACCGATTTTGAGCCGAAAAATGCCAGATTCGCTATTATGCCCGGCTCGCGAACCGCTGAGATTGACTCGCTCTGGCAGCCGATGCAACAGATAGCACTGCACTTAAAGGACAAATACCCAGCAGCTACATTTATTGTCGTGGCCGTGGATACAGAGCGGGAACAAGTTCTAAGAAAAACACAAATCCCCGGCTTTGAGTGTCAATACACCATCGGTTCGGTTAGTGATACCGCCGCTGCTGTTGACTTTACAATTGTGACCAGCGGCAGCGCTACTCTGGAGGTAACGGCGGCCGGCTGTCCGATGGTGATAATGTATCAATCCAGCAGAATTCTATGGCATCTGATTGGGCGGTGGCTGATAAGAACAAAATACCTGTCTCTGGTGAATATCTTAGCCGGCAAAGAATTAGTACCGGAATTTATGCCGTATTTTAGCTCGATTGAGCCGATTGCCGAAAGTATCGAGCAGCTTTTGGAAGACAGGGACAAGCTGACTCAAATCAGCAGTGAGCTGATTAAATTAGCCGAGCCGTTAGCTGAGAAAAAAGCTCGCCAGGAGGTCGCAAAGATAGTCGTTGAAATGCTGGGTTAAGCATTGGTAACAAAAACGACTTGGGTGGGAAAAGTTTGCGTAGATTAACATAGTTGAGAATTGAAATTTCTAAAATTGGGGTGAAATTCGGGTTTTTCAGGTTTTTTAGGTTCATTTCCGTGCAGAGGTTGGTTTTTGAGTCAAAAATGGGGAGAGGTATGTCAACTTGCGGTGCTTGGGCGATATAGGCAAGAATAATGCGTCAAAAAACGCGGTAAAATGAGCGTAAATTGGCATAAATTCGTAAAAATGCCCGCTTTTTAGGTATAAATTCATATAAAATTAACACTTTTTAAAAATTAACATTTTGTTAGTTTAGGAAGGATAGAAAAACCAAAAATATTATCGGACGTTGTGATTTGTGAGGGGAGGTGGCTATATATTGAGGGGTGTAGGTGGGGTGGTAAGGGTGGTTAGTATACTGGCCCGTGGCGAATCAGCCGCAGCCCAGCTTTGAGTTATGTTTTTCCAAATGCTCACTTTGACTCTTTGGGTCTTTCTTTATTGGCAGAACAGAGAACAGCTTAACCAGCCGAGCCGCCGTGGTAAGGGCCCGTATGCCCGGTGGCGTGACAGGGAAAGCCCGTGAGGGCATACCTATGTCGATAATGCGGCATCAAAAAAGGACATTGAAACCGGCGCCAAATTTACACTTTTCCATAAATCACTGATACTATAAGGCTTATGAATTGGTCATTTCCGCGGAATTGGCAGATAACGAGCCGTCCGGTTGTACCACGGTTGTAGGCGTCAACTGACGAAAAGAGGGCCATTTTGGGGTGCTTCGTGCGCGGTTCAGTGCGCCTGATTGGCTGGTGGGATCGGTCCTGAAAATTTCTGCTCTGTCCTGATTATTCTCTCCCCCCATGCTTATGCAGCAGTTTGACCGTCGCTTGACAAGCGCGGTCTACCCGATATAATTCAACAGAGAAGTCAATTGATTTTGATTCAGCTATGTAGGAGTCTTTCTATGGACACATTCATACGCAACATCAATCTGTTGTTGTTCATCCTCTTATTCACGACGACCAACATTTCGAAATTGTATAGCGCTGACGAAAACAATTTCTATGCTTTTCCCACGTATGAATGCATCGGGCTATATTTCAAATCGCCAGACCTCGGAGAGTGCAATGTCCGGTTCAGGCAAAACGGAACATCGACGTGGCGACAAGGTTATCCCCTCGTTCATGATCCACGCGATAATGAGTATCGTGGAAGTATAGTTGGTTTGAAACCGCACACGACCTATGGCATTAGAATGACTCTTAATAACAACAGCTACGAACTAATATGCAAAACCAGGAATGATTGTTTTCCCATTGGGAAGATAACCTACTTGGAAGATGGTATCCACTTAAAACCATTAGTTATTACCGAGTCGGGTACAGCAGAAGGTTATCACCTAATCACGCCAGCAAAAGATTCAAAAGCGACTATTGACGTTCGAAATTCAGAAGAGTACACCTGCGTGCTAGATGCCGATTACGTTATTGTTCGTGGAGTTGAATTCAAGAACGCTGCAATTCACGGTCTCTTGATTAGATCGCAACGTCATGACAATGTCATCGAAAACTGCCATTTCACATTCTGGGGCAGGATAGGCGGCCCGAGGACGTATGGGAACCAAGGCAACACAGACAGCGCGATCTACGCTGAGCGTGGCTCGGGTAACCTCACCATTCAGCGCAACTTAATTGAGAATCCGCGAGGCGCATCGAACGACTGGGATACGGGTCACCCGGCCGGCCCTCAGGCGATTACACTCATCAATTCAAGTGGCGGAAACGTCATTCGCTACAATGAGATCCGATCAACAGAAGACCACGGCTTCAATGATGCCATCGGTGGAGCGTCAAATTTCAGTTTTGAAGGAAGCCCCAATCGTGACTCGGACATTTACGGAAACATCATTGCGAACGTGTGGGATGATGCCATTGAAAGCGAAGGAGCGAACATGAACGTTCGGATATGGAACAACTATATCGAAAAAACGTTCCAACATATTGCCACTGCATGCACATCAAAAGGGCCTCTATATATCTTCCGAAATGTTTTCGGCCAAAGCCGCCGTACTCATCGGGACCCCCTTGGTGGAAGCATGATAAAAGTGGGTCAGCGAGATGAGTTTGGAGGAGGAAGAAAGTTCGTCTTTCATAACACGGCTATTCAACCCAAAGGCGCATTTCATGTTTTTAGCGGCCATGTCAATCCAAACACAGTTACGCGAAACAACATTTTTGACTGCCCGGGTCGGCTAACATCTTCACGACAAGTCGATACACCTTGCGATTTTGATTACGACCTTTTTACAGGTATGGATCGAGGTATCGCCAAAGAAAGACATGGTATTCGGGGCAATCCCTCATTTATAAAATCGTATGCTTTAGAATTTTATCCTTCCTCAACGACTACTACAATCAAATGGGGTAAAGTTCCCACCCAACGAGGAGACAAGACCGTTACGTTAACCGATCCGGTAACGACAGTCCCAAATCCCGTTGTTGATTCGGGAGTGAAACTTGCAAACTTTAATGATGATTACGCTGGAAAAGCGCCTGACCTGGGAGCCTTTGAATTAGGACGACCGCCGATTCGTTTTGGACGAAGAGCAACAGGTAACCTCTGGGCACCCTGGGAACTTCACTAACACTTTTACTGAAAAAAGCCCTGATCTTATCGACCGTGGTTGTCCCTCCCGAAACCGTAGCATTAACAACCATTTACAACAACTGGCCAAGAATCAGGCAAGTGCCAAAAGGCTCAAATAAGGCGAGTTTAGTACGCGCGCACTGGTTTGAATATGCTGGTAGGAGCGATCCAATAGATTTGACGGCAGTTTATCCCTACTAAGGAACGAATGATTCTGGAAGTTGCCGCTTTGGAATAAAAGCACAACCAAGCCAATGCCACCGTAGATTGGCAATTTACTACTACCAGCGGAAGAATCGGTAAGGGTCGTCCCACTCTTCGGGTACGTCCATGTAGAGGCCTTTCAACCACCGTTTTTCGGCCTTGGACGTGTCCACGGGGCTGTGGAAGCGCTCCAGAAGAGGCGTTGACCCGGCCGCTCCCATGTTGGCCAACAGACGATTGACGAGGTAACTCGTACGGCGGAATGTTCTCTTGACGTTTTGTGGTTCCTTGCTGCTGAACTGCCATGGCGCGAGCTGGCAGAAGACGACGTTCAAGCTCTCCGCCCCGGCCAGGACGCCATCGCCGATGATTGTAACTCCTGCCGAGACGAGGGGCAGTTTGCGCGGCTCACGGCTGTACACATCCGCCGGCCCGACTCCCGCCATCAGGGAGTTGAAGGCGAAAGGTTCAAAATAAGCCGCGATGTGTTCGGCCTCCTTCATGCGGACCTTCAGGGGCAGTCCCTGGGACTCCATACGGAGAAACGCATTGACTTGCTGGTCGTCGAGCCCGACCGCCAGCAGGTTGCCGCCGGCCTTGAGCCAGTCGGCGATGTCTGCGGCGTCCTTAGCAAGAATCCGCCCACCGCCGGGTCCGACAACGAGGACCTTGTCGGGGGACAGGCCCGGCCCGCTCGGCCCGTCGTAGGAAGTCAGGGATACACCTGCGGATTCGAGGTGCCGCCTGCCGGCAGGATCGCCGACGTAGATGACCTCCCGCCTCGGATCCGGTTGCCAGGCCGATACGTACCGGAGGATGTTCCGGGCCAGCATCTCGGCCGCCGGGTCATCTTCCGTGCGCCCGGTTATGTCCATCTGGCAGAAGAGCACCATTCCCTCACCTTGGCGGTACTCCATCAGCGGGCTGTACTGGAGGCTGTAGCCACCGTCGAGGATGGGCAGAAAATCACCCCGCGCGGGCTTCTCGATGAGGACGGATGCAACGTTTCCGCGATTGCCGCACCGCCAAAGCCGCGTGACAGGGATGTCACACCACTTGACGATTGGGCCGTGACGGGGCCGCATTTCGTACTCGAGGCGCGAGGGCAGTATCGTCGCCTCGCCGCGCCAGTTGCGCAAGTGCTCCTCATTGATTCCTCTCAGGAGGGGATGATCGCCCAGGCGCCTGAAGACCCACCGCAAGCCGTACTCCGCCGTACGGAAACCAAACCGTTTCTCCAGCACGTCCGAGGTCTGCTCGAACATAAGCACCTTCAGGCCGTCCCGCACGCGTGCGATATTCGGCGCCGGACGCTCCAGCGCAATAGCGGACTTGCCAACGATGAGGGTATCGTACGCCGACAAGTCAGCGTTCGCGTCCACGGGCTGGTACCGGATCCCCATCCCGTTCAAGAGCTTCCCAGTCTGGCCCCTGGGGTCGAATAGCGCAATCTTTCCGTCCACCTGGGGGGCTATTAGGCGCGGCATGATGTCGAACGAGAAGGAATCCGTCTGGGTCTGGCCGTTGTTGAACTTGAAGGTAGCGCAAAGCTCATACTTGCCGGGGGCCAGGTCGGCCGGTAGTTCGAAACGCAATGGAATACGTTTCTGCCGGCCCGTCGGCACGGTGACTTGTTTTTTGCCGGCGACTGTCCGGGCCAAGCGGAACGACCACTCGCAATTGCATGTCACGGTCTCGCGGGAGTTGTTGATGACGATGAGCTGTTTCTCGATGGTCTCGCCCGGCAGGAAGTTATGGTCTTTGCTCGTGAAGGCCGCCGGCTTGCCGCCGATGTAGGCCAACAGCGGCTGGTTATGGCGAATAAGGGCCTGTGCCGCGACCGTGGGAATCCAGTCGGAGTGCTCGAAGGCCAGGTCCACCCGCTCGTATCGTCGCTCGATGTAGTCCGGACTGAGGCCCGGCCGCTGCAGGTTGTCCCAGTCAACCTGGAACTCCTTGCGGCTCTTGTCAACGCCGTCGCGCAGAGTCCAGTAGTGCCCGTGGGACCACGGGGAATTCGCCGAGACGCCCCAGGTGCGAAAAGCACGCCAGTTGTCGGTGAAGTACATTGCATATACGGGCTGGCGTTCGGCGAAGATGTTCGAGCCTACAGGGTGGGGATAGTCCCATCGGTGCCAGAGTCTGCCGGTGCGGAACTGCTCGGCCTCCCAGCGCAAGTTCGTTTTCTCCATCTCGCTGACCTTGAAGGCCCGGTCTCCGAAAAACTGTGAATTCCACTCCGCAAGACAGAACTCCCACGGTACCTTCGCGCTGCCGAACTCCCTCTCGCCCCGGTACCACCCCCGGTACATCGTCCAGTCCCAGGGAAACGGCACACTGTACTCGCACGTGAAGACCGGCTTGACGCCCACCGTCGCCCAGTGTTCGAACCAGTCGGACATCTCCTGGATGGGGGCGAAGTTCGCGTAGAAGTTGCACGTGTGCATGGGACCCAGGTTCCCCGAAGAGTGGTGATAGACGATGCGGCCCGGGTCCAGGGCTGTTACGATTGCTTCGGCGCGCGTAGCGCGCCTGGAGTTCCTCAAAGACCACGTGTCACGAGGGTTATGGATTCCATCTATCATATCCGGATTCATGTCCTCGCTGTACCCGGTCGCGTTATGGCTCATGGAGTAGAATACGACCGATGGATGGTTCTGTGCCACCCGCACGTAGAACTCTGCGTGGCGCGCGTAGCCGTTGGCCTTCTCGGCGTCGGGCGTCTCCCAGTCGTAGTGGGCGAAATGCGGCTGGGAAAGGGCTACGAGCATCCCCACGTCGTCGGCGGCCCTCAGGACCTCCGCGAAGCTCAGATGTGAGCCCGGCTCGCAGCCGTAGTTGTGCGTGTAGACGAAGTTGATGCCGAAGCTCTTGAGCCGCTTCATGCTCTCCCGGGCCGCACCGTAGTTCGCCAGCGCGGCACCGATCTGGGCATTGTCCAGTGGAACGGCGGACAAGAAGATGCGGGTGCCGTTCAGGAAGAAGTCCCGGCCTTCGATCCAGAACTCACGGAACCCGAAACGCACGGGGTGGCCGGCGTCCAGCACATTGCTGTCGGCATCCAGTAGCGAGAGATTCAGGCGGTACATGTTCTGAGGCGTATGGACGTCCCAGAGTCTCTCGGACTTCCAGCTCTCGGTAAATGCGATGCGGCCATCCTTGAGGTCGCTCTCCTTGAAGGCCTTGCTGGTGAACTCCCTGACACTGTGGCTATCGCCCGTGATCTGAGCACGAAGAGCGTATTGTTTGTCCGCGACGAGGCCGTCCAGCGCGGCGTCGAACGTGACCTCCCACTTGCGCACCGATGTGTCCACCTTCACGTCGGCGATGCGCCCGCCCATAGGCGTGCTGACAAGGTACACGTCACCACACAAACCGCGTCGTGCCACCGAGCCCTTTACCTCTCTGGCCGAGGCGGTGTCGCTGTACGAGAGCATGACGCCCTTCAACGGCATGGCGACGACATACATGCTGAGAACATGCGTGGCACCCGGACGGCACACAGCCGTGATGTCGAGCTCGCCACCCGGGAAGACGATGGCTCCAATGTCCCGGCCATCCAGGTAGACAGTCGCGTAGGAGTTCAGGTACTCCGCGTGGACGGTGATGCGCCGGCCGAGCCATTCGGCGGGAACGGTGATCTCCCTCTGGTACCAGGCCGCGTTAATGCTGCGCAGATTCCGGTCCTTCCAGCCCGGATGGGCGTGGACTGTCTGGCAGTCTTTTTGCATATAATCGGTGATCCCCGGCCAGCTCCCCGGGACCTTGAAGTAGCCCCAACTGCCGGCGGGCACGGCGTTCGTGTCCTCGTCGGCCGGCTGCCAGCGCCACAGACCATTGATGCATATCCGCTCGCGCGTGGGCGTTGACTGGCGATACGCTTTCTCAACGTCCCAGACAGCCCTGGCACCTTTGGGCAACCGTAAGGTAGAGTTATTCCATATCGGTCGTGAATTGGTGTGGGCAGTTTCTCCGACGGTGGAATTACGAGGGGATTGTGAAACAAGGCTTTCCATCAACGGATTAAAAAGGTGTTTTTCCAGGCCACCCCAGAAACCTTCGCCTTCGTCCGGGTCATAAAGATTTCCTCCATTGCGTACTACGATAAGATCAAGACTGGGCACCACCAGCAGGATTTGATTTCCAGCACCGGCACCGGTAAAGGCATCGCGGGGCACTTTGGCCCAGACACCATCAAAGTTCGTCCACCAACCCAAACCGGAGGCAGGTTGCGGATTACCTTCGGGTCTATCGGGCAAAGGCGTGCCGGCATACTTTAGCACTTCTTCGACCCACTTACGGTCGATGAGCTGTTTTCCCTGCCAGGTTCCTTTATGCAGCATAAGCCGGCCCACACGGGCTACGGCTCGGGCGGTAAAGGAGCCGCCACCCCAGTTTGCCACAAGGGGCAAGCCATTAACCTTGTATGTTTTGCCATATCCGATTGACCATTCTTCATCTTTGATCCCAATGGGTCTCATGATGCGTTCTCGCAATAAAGTCCGGATGCCGTAGTGTTTGGTGCCTTTTAAGCTGGATGTAACGGCGTAAGAGAGCATAGCCATGCCGGGATTACTGTAGGCGTATTTTGTGCCGGGAGTGAAAATAATCGGGGCTTTATCCCGTGACAAAGTGAAAGGGTCAGGGTCTTTTCGCCAAAAAGCTCCCTTCCAGCCCGGCAGCTTCATGTGGGGGGTGTTATCCTGCTCGGCATCCTCGATGCCGGCCGAATGGGTGGCCAAGTGGCGTATGGCGATTTTGGATTTCAGCGGATGGTCTTTCCATTCGGGGATATGTTTCCAGGCCGGATCGTCCACGGAAAGTCTGCCATCATTTAGGGCGATCATCAACGACATACCGCCGACTAAGGCTTTGGCCAACGAGGCCGTATAGTGTTTTTTCTCCGGCCCGTGGTTGGGTGCATACCATTCGTACACGATTCTGTCACGACGAATGACTAACAGCGCTTTGGTATTCCTAAGTGCCAAAGAATCCCGAAGGGTATCTAACCGTCGCCGAGATAATCCCTGGCTCTTGGGGGTTGCTTCTTGCCATTGAAACGAGGAGTTTGAGGAGTTTGCTGCTGACAAAGATAAAGACAAATAAAGGAGCAAAACCAGCGAGAGTAATTTTATTCTGGATAACATTTTCATTCGTCCTCCTAATATGCTAACAAAATAAGACAGAAGAAAGTCCATTTGGAAACAAAACTAAACATCCCGAAACTCCTTGACGTACTGGTAATCACGTAAGCAAACACACGAGTTGATTCATTATAGTTATTTTCATGAAATGAGGCATAACAGAAAAATCTCAACTTGTGCTGATATTATGGAAACTCACGGCATAAAGGCTTAAACCTGCGATATGTTAACAGTCGAGTAGACGCAATATGGTTCCATTACAGCCAGTCACCGACCAGTAATTTTTGGGTAACAGCTGTTTTTAACAGATACCCTTTTCGAAGTAGGACATTGAAAACGTTACCACATTTTGCGTCTTCTATAAGGCATTGATACCACAGGGCTTATGGAATGGGAGCTTCGCAGAATTTGGAGATAACGGGTCTTCTGGTTGTAGGACGGTTGTACACATAAACTCACGAAAATGGGGCCATTTGGGTGTACTTCGTGCGTGGCACGTTGTGCTCTGGGCGGCTGGTGGACCGGTCCTGAAAGTACTAACCACCAAGCTGCTTCCCACCTTCTTTTGAGGCAGTTTTCAGTGCTCCTCACAGCAAAGGCCTTTTGCTGAACATACGTATTTACCCTGAGTTGCCCACGTCATTCGATCTCAAAGCGGTGTCGAGCGTCAGGGAGCAGTCCTCGGCCGATACAACCGAATGTCGTCGAAATACATCTTGCCCGCACCGCCCGGGACTGTTGTGTTGCCTCTGGTTCCCAGGCCAATTGCGGTCCGGTCCACATCGGTCAGTTCAATACCTTGATCGGCAAACGTCTGCAGTGGAATCACCCATTCCTGCCATGTACCTGCCTGTGGCGCATTGGGATTATCATGGTACTCCACTACTGAGGCTCCCGACATGTCGGTCACCGACACGTACATAGGCTCGGCGGCATTGGTCATATCGCCTCTGAACCACAAAGACAATTCTTCGACACTGCTCTTGGTCCAGTCTCGTGGAGCGGTTAATGTCAGTTCTGCTTCTGAATACTTTCCGAAGCCCTGCTTGTTGTTGTCGTAGACCAGCGGCATCGACTGATTGCCGCCGTGGACAATCCTCTCCTCGGTGAATGAAGAGGTGGTTTCATCACCCACTTCCGAGCCGGTCCCGTTGCCCGGGTAGGCCGGTTCATCATCATGCGCAACATAGCCAAGTCCATCTTTCCACGCCCACCAAATCTGACTGTTGCGAGCGTCATAGCCCTCAAAGTCGTCCACGACAAGGAAGTCACCCGTGGTAAAACTCCAGAGGTAGCCGACCCACGGACTGCCAGAGTCGAGGTTATTGACCTCATCAACACGCCAGTAATACGTGGTATTCCACTGCAGTTCTCCGGGTTCATAGCTTTCCGAACCGAGATCCCTGTTGCCTATGTATTCGGGTGAGCTTGTATCGGCGTTTGCCACGGCTTCTGCATCGGCGCCGAAATAGACATCATGCCGAGCGGCTTTGTACCCGGGACTCCAGTTGAGAACTGCTGTGTGAGTAACATCGATTTGTCCTGTGCCTGGTTTGGGCCTGTTGGCTCTCAAGGGCAGTTGAAGATGACCCGACGGGATGACTGTCCGATCGCCAAACGTGTCTATCCATTCGAGTCTGGCTAACGCGCCAGGATTGTATTTATTCCACTCCATTACGAGAGAATAACTTCTTCCTGCAACGAGTTCGATACCTTTGGTCGTGTATTCCGGTATGCCTCCATCGTTTGGCCATCTATCAATCAACAACCTGTCATCCAGCCACAGTTTTCCACTGTTGTTCACATTTATGATAAAGCGATACACCCCACTGTAGGCCGCATGAAGTTCCGCGGACCACATAGCTGAGTACTCGTTTGTAGGGATTCCAACAGCAGGTGAGTTTATACCCTCAACATCACCATCAGGCCATTGGAAATCAATCCTGGATTCGGTGCAGACCACTGTAGGCTGCCCGCTCATATCTGGATTGCCGAAGTATTCAGCTTTGACACCATCGTTAGGTCCGCCTGAAGTGGTAAATGTCCAGATATAGCCTTTGTTCAACGCCCCCGTCGTGGTGTGCTCGTCGATACGCCAGTAATAGGTGGTTTCTTTATCGAGCGTACCAGGTGCATATGTGGTCAGCACCGAATTCCCAATGAATACACTTGAATCGCCGGCTTCGACAGCCGTTTTGTCGATGCTGAAGTAAATATCATGAGTTGCAGCGTCTATACCGACCTCCCAGGAAAGTTCCACAGCATTCGGATCAACCCATTTTGCTCCGTCACGAGGTCTGGGATCATAGGCTTCGAGCATAGCGGCAGTGAAGCTCCACACGTTGCCGACAGTGGTTGTCCCATCTGCCTGGATTTCATTGATTCGCCAGTAGTAGGTTGTGCCGGGAACAAGACCGTCCGAATAGGGAAATCCCGTAAAGCCCACAACAAGAAACGTTGTGGTCTGATTGCCCACAAACGTTCCCTCGGCGCCGCAGTTCACGTCGTTAAAATTATCGCCCAAATACATATCGTGCGAGACCGCAGAAGCTCCCGGTATCCAAGAAAGGTTTGCCCACGTGTCCTCAACAATGGCACCATCCTCAGGTTGAGGATTTTGTGCTTTGAGAAAAAAAGAAGCGTCGCCCATAAACAAATCCCGCACCTGTGATGCGGAAAGATCGCAAGCATAAATCCTGACTTCGTCGATTCCACCGTTGAGGTACTGATCCTCATTCGCGGGGTTCTTCCCAATATTCACATTCCTCTCATTAAGATCAATGCTTCCTTCATGTGATGCCTCACCTTCCAGTTTCCCATCCACATACGTTTTGAGTACACTGCCGTCATAAGTGCCAACGACATGGTGCCATTCACCGTTGAACGAGTTGTCTATCGATATGCGTGTTGCGAACGGGCCGCCGTCCCAAATAGCGAATAATAACAGATTGGTTCTGTGTTTCATCTGATAGCTATTGTCCTTTGATACATAATGGTTCTGGCCCCCCATTTGTCCTCCGGCAGGGTCTCCGGCATCGACTGTCTTTACCTACGCCGATACTGTCAGCTTGTCGGTAATATTGAGGCTTTCAGCATTACCGCAATCGACATAATCACTTGTACCATTAAGCTGCAACGCCTTTCCAAAGGGCCCTTCGATCCACAGTGGAGCACCATTGATAGTGCCGTCATTTCCACTGCCACTTTGATCATGGACAACCGTACCCTGCCCTTCATCAAAAGACCAGTATCCTACCAGTGAACCTGCATTGCCGACGCTCGCGCCAAGACCCAGCGCCAGAACAAACGAAATAGAAAGTGTCACTCTCGTAAACATAATAAATCCTCCTCTTAGATTAGAATTTGAACAAAACAATTAGATTAGATTAGAATTCGAACAACTTGAGACCAAACATACACAGCAACGGCGTGTCAAATCATCTGATCACCTCCTTTCGAGCTCCAGCTCTTTCATACGGTTTTTGTTCTGCTAATATTTAGTCTTTGAGTCTTCTCATCCATTCCGGCCAGTCTTCGGCGGCGACCCCACCAGCCTTGGTCCACGGGCCATTTATGTTGAAATTCCGGTGCCATTTCAGGTGCCATAGACGCTTGAGTCCGACCTTCGAAATCGAAGCGTCCATGAACAGACAGTTCACAACGCCACGGTGCCTATTCAAGCAAAATCGCTTCATGTTTGAACTTATGTTGAAGGTAATCTTCTCCCCATCGAACGCCGGGGGCTCGTCGTGTTCGAAAGGACGACCCTCGGCATGAAGACAATCCAGGAAGAGCGGTATATTTCCCGCGCCCTTGACGTTGAGTTCTCGCCAGAAGTTCTCGACCGGGCGGGCGAATGCTTCGTCAGACTCCCTGGCATTGTAGGCCCAACCGTTGAGACCGTAGCTGAGCAGAACATCGTCCGGTCCGCGATAGGCCCCGTGCGGAACGGCAGCGCCTTCGTCGTAGGGCTTCGTGGCCAACGGACACAGCGTGATCTGACGATCGTGGTAGTAGTAGTTACGCAGCGCTGTTGCCCAGTGCCTCTTGTCATTGGTATTGTAGCTGCTGCACCCGCTGCAGAACCGACCCTGGTAATCGTTGTCATACATGGAGAAAACCAGGCTCCACTGATGCAGATTTGACTGGCACACCGAGGCTTTGGCCTGTTCGCGTGCCCGTCTGAGTGACGGCATCAGGATCGCCATCAGCAGGGCAATGATCGCAATAACCACTAGCAACTCAATCAGGGTAAAACCTGTGCTTCTCTTGAACATGACCATACCTTTCACAGTCAGATCAGCTGATGTCAATCCCAAGAACAATTAGCAACGAAACAAAAAAAAACGTTTTTTGATATTCATCATCTCCTGATTAAATTGTTCTTGTCATCTTTTTGTTCAAGTGCTTTTGGGGCAGGTAAGTACCAGCTATCGCAGCGGATACAGCCTGATATCGTCAAAGTACATTACACCTGATCCACCAGCTTGGGGATTGTTCTTGTCGCCGACACCAATAGATAGCTTCTTGATAGCCCGCAGATTCACGCCGGTAAAGTCTGTCAGCGGAATATTCCACTCCGTCCAGGTGTCTATCTGTGTTGCAACGGGGTCATCGTGGTACACCACCGCAGGCGTGCCGGTGCTGTTGGCTACAGCCACATACATCGACTCAGGAGTGTTGCTGAGTATGCCGATGTCCTGCGATTGCCACTGCCCCGTAACCGTGCCAGTGGTCTGAACGTTGGAGAATTTGGCCTCACACGTTAAAGCAGCGTCATGGCTGGTCAACGCTAAGCCTATATAGATATCGTCAGCCATCAGGATAGGCTGCGTCGTGCCCAGGAGTTCCCAATTGGACCCGTCAGCTGACTGATAGGCCCTGAACGAACCTCCAGGGTAGCGTACCAATTTTAACCAGTACGGAGCCGTGTACGTGACACCTGTACCACCTTCACCGGGGCTGGTACCGCCTACGTCGATGCGACTATTAAATCTGATCTCGCCTCTAAAGAACACAAAGATATGTCTGGAGTCTGGGTCCAGCGTCTCACGAATCATCACTCCAGCCTTAGTAGACTCGTTGGCCTTCTCAACGCTCTCGACCTTCGCTATAATCGAGCCGGGACCGCTGAGTGTCTTGTAGGCAAAGTGGAACTCATCGGATGTGCCAAAGATATCCTTGCCGGAGGCGGTCATAGTATAGGTGCCAACCGGCCCTTCTACGAAGCTGCCGACAGATGCCGGATAACCTCTGAACCACAGCGACAATGATCCAATACCTCTTATAGTCCAATCCCGCTGAGAACTCAACGTCATGGTTGCCTCAGAGTACTTGAGATTGTTATCGTAGAGATACGGCATGGACTGCTTGCCGCCGTGAACAATAGCTTGCTCAGCAAAAGGAGGCTCAGCGTAACCTACCTGCGAGCCGTTTTCAGGGACATTCCATCCATCTATCCACGTGTCAAATATCCTGTCGGGCTCATAGTCATTGTAGTCCTCAATGTCATCCACGACAAAATACTCCTGTGTTGTAAAGTCCCAGAGCTCGCCCTGCCAAGTTGTGGGGGTCTCAGCCTCATTGACCTCATCGACACGCCAGTAATAAGTCTGGCCTAAATCAAGGGACAAGGGACCATAGCTGGCCTGGCTCACGGTAGTAACAGCAGCAGTGCCGTCTATCACAGCCTGCTCGTCGGTGCTGAAGTACACATTGTGCGAAGCTGCCTCTCTTCCCGCTCGCCAGCTAAGGGGCACATCAGTGGGCTCTTGCAGTGTTCCAATGGACACATCTGTTGCCCCGGAGGCCGGGTCAGGCTCTCTTGCAATGACAGGTACGTAGAATAAGCGAACCTCGCTCAGGCCGTACTGGTTGACAATGCCACCCCAGTTGCTGTTAACGGTAATCCTGACGTACTTTGCTGCCGCACCGGCAAAATCGACCGTATCGTGTGCATAGCCAGCCGCACCGGGCGCCTTGGCAAATTCAGGTACGCCGCCAAGCTGCGTCCAGTCGGTTTCGTTAGTCGAATACTCAATGGCAGCATCCTTTACCCCGAAACCGATTGCAGGCTCAAGGAGGCTATTATGGTTCCATACCAACATCTGATGCAGTTTATAAACCCTGTCGAGCTCATACTGTATCCAGGCCGCGTTCGGATCAACGGCACTGCTCAGCCACATATCTGTATTTTCTGCCGAGTGCAGGTCGTTGGCGTCCAGCCCGGAGCCGTTGATGGTATTCTCAAGCCCTTCCTCTGCGCTGTTCGAGCTGGAAGCTGTGGCAGTGATAGACGTGCCGGCAATCGGATAAGTAACCGGCTCGACCGTAAATTGCCAGACACTGCCTTCGTATACCGTATAGTCGGGTGGGGCATTGACCTCATCTATCCGCCAGTAGTAAGTCTCGCCCAGTTCTAAACGAGCGGTCGCATAGGTGTTCAGGTCTTGACGACCCATATAAACACCCGCAGGATCGGCTGTCGCGGTCGCACTGTTCACATCATCGAAGCTGGTTCCAAAGTACACATCGTGGTTGACAGCATACACTCCCGGAGTCCAGCTAAGGACGACATTGCGGAGAACGTCTGTTTCCGCATTCACCGGGCTGGGAACGTGGGCCCCTACCATGACCACGCTTCCCGTGTCGAACAAACTCTGCAATTCATCCGGTGTCAGGGCCCGATCGTGGATCTGCACTTCGTCGATGATGCCCCGGAAACCGTAGTTCATGTTCATATCCCAGCCAATCAGTAGGTTGGTCGTCTGCTGGGACACATGAGGAATCTCGTTGGATGCTGATTGCAGGCCCTGCGCCTGAGTAATCACATAGGCCGTTGCCCTCTCGGGCTCTATCGTCACGGCAACTAAGGCCCACTCGTCTGCCGGGACCTGGGGACCACCACCCCAATTATATGCCGCGGTAGAGGCGTAGTTCCAACAGTAGGACAATCTGCTTTGCGAGTTCAGCCGTATTCCGGTAATCTGCCTATCCACGTGGCGTCCAAATATGATGGCAGTCCAGCCCCCGGTCATGCTCCCATTGACCAACGCTACATAGGTAATCGTATCGGTCGTGAGGTCAAAACCACCCAGATCGACTCGGTCGTCTGCACCGTCGAACTCCAGCGCGCCGCCAAACCGTCCATTGACCCACTTTGGGCCAGCAACGAGGGTACCGTGGTTGCCGTTACCGCTCAGGTCATTGGCCGTTTCGCCACTTCCTTCATCAAACGGCCAGTATCCCAACAGGGAACCGGCGGCGGGGACACCAGCGTGAAGCCCTAACCCTAACACGAGCGACCACACACAAATCATCTTCTTATACATACCAATCATCCTCCAAATTAGGTAACCGTTCACGGGTATTTTGAACGCATTGGGCAACGCACCCAACATCAAATACCCAACATGTAATCTTCCAATTCACTTTATAACACACACATCTGTTGCAAGTCAATAGAATAATCTCTCAAACTTAGGGGTTTTACCATAAGCTTCTCCGCAGTAAATCCTTGTGAAGCCAAAAACACGTGTTTATCGCTTCAGCCAGACCGCCCCACAAACGGTATAAAAGAAATTCCGGATTATCCGGCAACGGCTGACTCAAGTAAACTAACCGATCACAAATATTCGGATGTGCCTCAACAACCCAGCCTAAATAAATCATCACCAACACGGCTAACAAAACCAGACGACGAATCGCAGGCCAACTAAATGTTCGTATCTTTTCAAGGTTTACCTGGCTTTTGAGCAGCCGAATTCCCTCTTCGCACTCCCACCTGCGTATGTAGAAACGCAAGACACGTTTTGCGTCCTTAAGATTCTCTACTGGCAAATTCGTTAATAACATCATTGGTTTATCATTTCCTGCAAGTCGAGAGACAACCATAGCGGTTAACAGCCCGTTCACTCCACCCCCATTCTCGTTCCTGAGCCAAGTTTATCTCCTCCGGAGAGCACGGCGCTAGCATGTCGCGCAAACAAGCCTCGTATGTCTTGCCGATACTCTTTGAGGATTTCCTCTCCGAGCCCCTGCCAATCGCCACACCGGTACAGTGCTCGGGCCAGCACAATCTCTCGCAAGGGTTCCAGGCGGTGACGCTCCTCTCGTTGACGGTTGGCAAGCGGCTCAAGTCCCGTCATAACATGGCCTCGCATTCCAGGCTTGTTCAGAAGCCGATACAGAGGCTCTGCCGCAGACGGGTCTCCAATCTGTTCAATCGCTAATGCCAGTGAACGGTGGTGCGAGAGCGTTACGTTGGGATCAAGTGTGTCCAGCTTCTCCAGAAGAACGGGCAACGCACGCCAATCATGAGTGCTGCCGAGTGCGAGGATCAGCGCGTCGACCGGCGTTGGCAAGTGTGCATATTCGGCCATGTAACCTTGATAGATCTTCGCATCCCACTTATTAATCTCTTCTATCCGTGCGACAAGTGTCGGCACAACTTCTCGCTCTCCCATGAAACCGAGCAGTTTCGCATAGGCTATCTTGACTTCGCCTGTGGCCGAGGCAAACGCGAGTTTCAATGGCGACCGCGCCTTGTCAGTGTGAGAGAGTATGATTGCCAGCGCTTTACACCTCGTCGCGCGCGACTGGGTCTCATCGCCATACTCACGGACGGCCGCATGAACAAGTCTATCGGGCAGTGGAAAGGAATCCCTGTCCGTTAGCACGTCTTTGGGCAAATTGCCAATCTCAAATAGATGCTGCTGCAACGCCTTGACGTCAATTTGCCTTGGCATACATCCGCCCCTGACTGCCATGGCAGCCGCCACCCCTGCTGCGTAGCCCTGGTTATGCATGTCCAGTTGCATACGGACCATTGCCGTAGCGTCTCGATGCATGCTCATACCTAAACCAGTAACGAGAATGCCATCTAACCCTCGCGGCAATAGACAGCGGTATGGCGTATAACATCTTCCACCGGGTGCCGGATGATTTGCCTTCCGGGTCTGCTCCGTGTGTGGGATGAGGGCAAAGTAGGGTTCGCTCGGATAACCGTGCGAGTCGTAGTCGCTACCTGAAAGCACAATCGAATCTGGGTATGTGCGACCGGCGATCTGATCCACATAGGAGAGCACGTGATCGCCAATCACGCGCCGACGTTCACGACTTTGGATCAAGGTGCCCATGTCATACGAAGCCGTTGAACTGGTCATGCGTACACCGACGAAGGCCCGCCAGACATCGAGAACGTCCGATTCATCCACCAAAAGGTAGTCCGTATTGACATAGGTCGCTCCGAGGCTACGCATTGGCAAGCCAGCTCCTTGCAGGGCAATGTCTGTTTTATCGCCACCGAACATCGAGTTGGCTCCTGCGGCCACCGCAATATCGGCGTTGCCCGTTGCATCGATGACCACGTCAGCTAAGATCACTCCGCGCCCCATGGACGTAGCCACCAGTGCACCCTTAACAACATTTCCATCAACAAACGCTCCACAGCCTAGCGCCCCCAGCCAGATCCTTCCGCCGGCATTCCGGATCTCGTTGCGATACCATTCCATTTTGTATTCCGTGTTGTGCTCCTTGTCGCAAAAGGGAACCTCCTTTGTGAAACCAAGCAGTTGGCCATGGTATGGCCGCCCAATCAGCCCCATGGTCCCCACACCCCCGAGACCCTCCTGGTACTCGATAACAAGAACATCGACACCGTACCTTGCGGCCCCGATGGCGGCACATGCGCCGGAGGTCCCGCCGCCGATGACAACGACATCTACGTCTGCCAAGATGGGCACGCCGCAAGCGCTTGCCGACACCACTTTCGTCTCACGGTCAGTGGGTCGCAGCCCGCGTAACACTTCGCGGACATCTCCGTTACTGGCGGGCGGTGCAGAACCAGCCTTTACGGACACATTGACCAGAGTACCCGTCTGCTGTGCTTGTTGTGCAGCTGCTTTGCCGATTATGCGTCCTATCTTCTCGAACCTGTCTGGGCGGAGACAAGCTTGCACTTGGTCACGTGGAACATCGGCCGACCCACTGAGTACATAAAGTCGATAACAGCTTTCCACCCTGAAATGCTGTAGAGGAGGCAGGTTCCCCACGCGCCATCCGGCCGGTGTTGTTTCTCCAATGATCGAATCGGACGGAACAAAGAACAGCTGTTCGGCCGACCTGAGCTGACCGTCGCGATATGTAACGTCCCGCGCTTGTTGCTCGGCTTCTGCCAGAGCGGGAAAGCTCCCATCACCCAGGTCAAGAGCAAGTGAGTACTCGTAGTAGAAGAGTTCTTGGCCTTCGGCCCTAACCCCAGCCGGTATTTGTCGGGCTGGAACCACTCCGCGGATTACCTTGCCCCCAAGAACAACTCGTTTGCAGCGTCGTTTACCAGATTCCCAAGGCCGTCGCTTGGCACCGGCCAGCCTGGCGACAACGGCACAGTTTGTAGCGTCGATGATAACCTTGCCTACAACCGCTTGCCGTCCAGCTCGATTGGCAATAACGATTCCAGCAGGATCGCCACCATCATCAACCAGAATATCCGTTGGATAACAACATAGCAAAAAGTCTGCTCCGGCGTCAAGCAGCGCCGCCTCAAGCGTTTGCTTTACGCGTATTGGCGTGGTGGTCTGCTTATCAGAGAAGATTCGACTTGTCAGCTCACCATGCAGAGTTTCTCTTTCATCGAGCCAGAGACGCATCGTCGCACAGATGTCTTCTCCAAGATACGGGCGAGAGCCAACAAGCAGTACCCTTACACCTTCCTTGGCGGCTTCCGTGGCCGCGGCAACTGCGCCCAAGGTGCTTCCCACAACAACCAGATCGACCTCACGCACAACCGGTATCTGTCGCGAGCTTTGATGCACAGACTCGGCACCGAAGGCCGGATACACGAACAGAGTTAACAGCAGGCAGGCACGGACACATCGAATTTTCGAACCTCCTTTTGCCCCGGTTGTGCCGAGGAAACATTCCACTGATTGTTGAAAATGGAATATAACATTTTCATTCCTCATAATAAGCAATGGCCAACGACCATGTTTTGTGGCGAGATCATCATTCGCTATGATACATTATCGCGACCGTTAAAGCAAACAAATCCGTTGGAATTTCGGCTGGTAGTCAGGGGGTTTGCGAGAGGTGATGTCCATCGTGGAAATTCCGTCAGTGGACTGAATCTCCGAGAACACCACGACTTGGAACAAGCTGCGATTATCAAATACCAACGGGACTTTGCGAAAAACCATCGCTTTTACATTCCTAAAGGGCCCGGCCGAGGTGCCGCTCCATTCCTGCCTGGTACCCTAATCACGTTTGGTCTGTCGAGACCACAATGGTTTTGTGTTGGGGACTCTGGCCTATTCATGTCTTTGTTGTGATTGATAGAGTCATCAAAACCTTGAAGTACGAATGGCTAAAACGAGTTCCGATCATTAAAGGATTTGATCACTTGACCATGTTGTGTGAAGAATATGAGAATTGGTATAACCGGTGGCGGCCACACATGACCTTGGATGGGTTTCGACCCGATGATGTCTATTACGAGAAAAAGCCGGAGAAGCCGAAACGTGACGCAAAAAAGGTTTCGTGTAATATCGAACATCAACGATTCCAGGAAACACGGATCACCGGATATCGGCTTAAAAAAGCTGCGTAGTTTACGGACTCGTCTCGGTTTTCATGTTGGCTTAACACATGGAAAGTCCCTCAAAACTTCAAACATTGAAGCACAACTCTTTCATTTTGATTGAGTTTTATATGTCCGAGGGCTTTTGTTCACTGACACATACCTGAATATTCTCTTTTCAAAGAGCAATTATTGGAATTACGCTGTTTTTCAGTGGTCCGACGCCCGCTTGACAAGCGCATGTGCTACGCCCAATCGCTTTATTTATAACAAATTACATACGTTGATTCAAGAAATATTTCCAAAAATTCCATGAATTCTTGTTGAAGATACACGGAAAATTGTTGAAATCCAAATAAGATTCTGGTATTATATGAATTTGATGTGTTCAGGAGTTTTCGATGACTCGATTGTAAGAAGCGCATCGTATGTCAGGTGCTATTGTTTACGGCAGTGTTTTATATAAGTATGGCCGCGTGCATGTTTATCAAAGTTTATTACCCGCCAAACGCGTGGTTATGATGTATTGTATTAACTTGATATTTTAGAGGAGGTGTATTGTGTGTAAAAAAGCGATCTGTTTAATCTTGTTCGTTCTTGTGTTAGTATTAACCGGCAGCGCTCCAGCCGCGACGTACCTGTGGGACAATGGCGGTGAGGGGACCTTGTGGAATGTCCCGGAGAACTGGAATCCCGATGGTGTACCCAGCGCTGCAGATACCGCTCGAATTAATCTTTCCGACCTTCCGGACGCGAATTGTATCATTGACTCCTCTGTGGTTGCTGATTGCGAGACTTTGTACGTTGATAGTAGCAGTGTTTTAAATATGACCGGAGGTACCCTTACTACAGGGGGGCATATTCGCATAGGAGAGCCGTCCGACAGCAACGCCTTTTTTATTATGAGCGGCGGTACTGCAACCTCACTAAACGGAAGACTGTGGGTTGGGATGAACGGTAAGGGCACTTTCATTATGAACGGCGGTGAGCTGAACATTTATGAAAAAATCGAAATTGGGAAAAATGCGAGTGGTAATGGTACGGTATATTTGTACGACGGAACGATGAACTTCGAGGGCAGCTCAACCGACCTTGAGATTGCGACACGCGGGACAGGTACTTTCTATATTTACGGCGGCGTGCTCAACGTTCAAGATAACATCAAATTGGCACAGGGTGATGCCGCGCGAACTACCGGTGTTGCTCGCTTATATTTGTATGGTGGGACTATTAACGCCGGTAATCTCCGGAATCCGGACGAAATTTACGGGGATCCCCTGATGGAAATCACAGAAGGTACGTTGATATTGCCTGGTGATTATACTTCAACAGTAAACGAGTATATCAATAGGGGCTGGATGGTCAGCTATGGCGGCTTGGGCATAGTGAATGTAACCTATACCTCAGATCCAAATCAGACTACGGTGACGGCCAGGATGCTTGACCCGGAGCTTGCCTGGAATCCGACGCCGCGTCATCTGGATACAGTGGAACGGACGCCTGATGGCCCTGCTCTCGGCTGGACACCGGGTGATTATGCGGTTTCGCATGACATTTATTTCGGCACAGATCCAAATGCTGTCCGTGATGCCAACAATGTAACGGATGTCAACAACATCGCACTCTGGCCCGACTTCAAAGGCAACCAGGACCCTTGCAGCTATTATCCGGAGCCTCTTGAATTAGGCAAGACCTATTACTGGCGGATTGATGAAGTCAATGATGCGGATCCGAATAGTCCATGGAAGGGCGTCGTCTGGGAGTTTACAGTGGCCGACTATATTGTGGTGGACGATTTCGAGAGCTACAATGATATCCCGGTCGAGGAGCAGGGCAGCAACCTGGTCTATTATACATGGACGGACGGTTATGAGAATCCGTCCGTTAACGGGGCCACCATAGGTTATGTCGTAGGTAAGTCTCTTGAGACTGAGAAAGTTCATGGCGGTGTGCAGTCGGTCCCATTGGCGTACAGCAACAGCACTGCGACTTATTCAGAGGTTACGGTGAACCTTGAGGACCTGGCGATTGGCAAAGATTGGAGTATAGATGATTTTAAGATTTTATCACTTTGGTTCTTTGGAGGTCCGTTTAATTCTTCTACAGAACAAATGTACCTGACACTAAACGGAGCCAAGGTGATATATGATGGTGATTTAAGTAACCTGCAGCAGGCTACCTGGCAGGAATGGAAAGTTGACCTTGCGGCTTTTGAGATTGAACTTGGAAATGTTACGACTCTTGGTATAGGCTTTGAAAGGACCGGCCCTATGGGCGGTTTCGGCACTGTATTGTTTGATGATATCCGGCTGTATATATCAGCAGACCAGGAGTAAATGCAGTAAACTGATAAACAACGATAAGGGACCGAATTATTAGCCTTAGGAAATGAGGTACTGCTGGCTCTGCTTTTACAGGAAAAAAGGGCATTATGAAAATCAACAAAGTTGGTTTTACTTTGATTGAATTGCTTGTAGTAATTGCGATTATTGCTCTTTTGATGGGAATTCTGCTGCCGGCAATGAACAGGGTCCGGGAAGCTGCCAAGCGAGTTGTCTGTTCCAGCCAGGTAAAACAGATAGGCTTAGCCGTGACAGCTTACGCATCGGACAATGAGAATAACATGCCGGCTTATAACTCCAATAACACAAATTCTAATCCGTATTTGTTGATTCACTCTTATGCTTTGTATCGGAGCGAAAGTCTCTTTGTTGATTCCGCTGGGAAGCCCCTTCCTATGAAACTGGCCCTTTTATATGAAGGAAATTACATAGCGGAGCCGAAGGTGTTTTACTGTCCCTCGAATAAAAATCTACTCTACAAGTTTGAGTCTTACAACAGCCCTAAACCATGGGGCAGACTCCCCCAGAATTTCAATGCCTTAGACGGAGAAGGGCATAATCAATGGGTGCGTATGGGATATACATATCTTCCCATAGACCCGAAAACTCCCAAAAACAGCAGCACCGGCATGCCCGATGAAACGGCGAAAAGAATCGATTTGCTCGATCCTTACATTCCCTATATGACCGACTTAATCCGTCACAAACACCAGATAAGCCATAAGAGACAGAAGAATTATGCGGTCAACGCCCTTTTCAAGGACGGCCATGTTACATTATGCAATGACCAAAGGGTGTTCGATAGTGATGTATGGGACAGGATGGAAAACGGTTTGGTACCTGAATTAACGGCCAACTATATAGTATTCCAGTTGATCGGTAGTAAGGGACTTGAAATCGACGGGTAGAATTACCACGGATATTGTCCTGAATTAGCCGAAGCGTAAGTCCAGCACTTACAGCGTTAGTGCTGGGCAAAACTCAGGCCGCATCAGCACCCATCCGGGCTAGTACCCCATTTCGTAAGTCTCACGACTATTCTGTTATTTCGACCGAGCGAAGCGAGTGGAGAAATCTGTCAAAATATTCAACATCCATTTTTCTCATTGTCGAGCTATTTATAAAATAATCTACTAACTGGTGGCGGATATGCACCTGCTCGGCTTTGCTCAAGAACCCTTTTGGTACCTCCGATACCAGCAATATATCAACTGTCATTTGAAACTTCCTTTTTTTGTAAATATTTCATTCTTTTTTTTCTCTAACTAGTTCCTGTTGCGGAAACAGTATTTGTCATTCCCGCGAAAGCGGGAATCCAGCTTTTTCGCTCTGGCCCCCTGCTTCCGCAGGGGTGACATCGTCAGTTTTTGTTTTCCGCAACAGATACTAACTATGTATATATGGTTTCCGTATAACATCCCGAACTTCTCGTCATTCAGAAGAATCCCAGCCGTTGTTGTACTCTCCTAAAATACAAAAAAAATCTGATCTGTCAAGAAAGAATTGACAAACAAATAGGTGGCTTCTTTTCACTTAATACAGTGATTTGACTTAGGCAACGGTGTACTCAACCGTTTTAATCCTTGGATTATCACTTAATTTTGGGCAATTCGACAAACCAGTTGCATATAGGTTGCGTTCTCTGGCCGGCAAAACTCATTTAAGCGACAACCTTGAACAGCCTCACCTTTCCCTTCACCCTCGCCTGCCCAGCCGAAGAGCCTGCCTTCAACCCCCACGAAATATCAAGCCATACCTCGCACTGTAAGGTATAGTATTTTATGCTGTCTTTTGTCATTTGAGGTTTGGATCCATTCAACAGAGTTTACCCTGAGCGTAGTCGAATGGGCTCAGAGCCTGCCCTGAATTAGCCGAAGCCCTGAATTAGCCGAAGCCCTGAGCGAAGTCGAATGGGAAGTCGAAGGGGTAGTTGAAGGGACAAGCTTGGTTAGAGCTTCGGATTTAGTGCTTATCTTCTATCCGCCCTCCGTCTTCTGTCTTCCGTCCTGGAGTTTACCCCCGGTGCAGG
>CAYQKF010000056.1:0-32969 GCA_964417935.1 uncultured Pirellulales bacterium | reverse complement strand
GGCAGAGCAGCTGACTCTTAATCAGCGGGTCACAGGTTCGAATCCTGTATCGCCCATTTTTTTTCACCTTTACTGCTTATCTGCTGTTTTTTTAGTTAGACCAATCACACCAATCTTCTGTTGAATAGCTTCTACGTAACTGCGATGCACTTTGCCGAGCTCTTCGCTGTCTGCTGTAAGGACATTCGGAAAATTAAATCCAGGCAGCTTAGGTACCGGACGTTTTAGCTCCGGCAGAATTGCCGCCAGTCTCCTGAACTTGCGCCCCCAGACCTTGAGAGTCAAATCCGCTTTGACCAAACCGGCGAACAGACTGATATCGGTTGATTTAGGTGAGTCTGCAAACGGCCAGGAGAGCCATCCGTCGGCCAGCGGACGCGATGCCTCGACTTCGGCGCTGAGCCAACGCGACTGTTCGTCCTCACTAAGATAAGGATGATGTTGGGGTGTACCACCACCATACCAGCCGTATTCACCTAAAACCACCGGCTTTGAAGTATGACAGTAAGCCAAAATCGTCTGCAGGTAGCCCAGATTCTTGCCCCAGTTTTCTTCGGAGCCGAACGGGTTACCAAGAGTCGGATAGAAATGAATTGTTACGAAGTCAAGCCAGCGGGCCTGGCGATGAGGATTGAAGGCTGAGTAACGGCTCGGATTACCCGGGCGAATCAGTGGATAGGACCATTGGATATAGCCGACCGTAATCAGGTGAGTTGGGTCGGCCCGACGAATAGCTTCAACCTGGCGGCGTACCCAACGGTCCGCCAGATATTCCCGAAAAAGCTGCCAGTCGCGCAATCTCGGATTCCCTGGGTCGGGCCGATTTTTAGCTACAGCCACCTTGCCCCATCGCTCCTCTTCAGAAAGTTCATCGCCCCAGGAGGCCTTCAGCGACTCCCAACTTCCATAGGTTTTTTGCAGCCAGGCATCCCATTGGGGACGCCATTGTTCGACAAACCATGGCAAGTGGGGCTCGTTCAGAAGGTCCCAGGCAAAGATGGCTGGCTCGTCCCGATAGCGTCGGCCCACTACTTCCCAGAAGCGCTCAAGCGCCCGCAAAGCAGCCTCGCCCGCGAAACGATCCGGCTTCCAATATGAAGGCTGACCCTCCCAATGGTCCGGGCCGGTGAGTAAAAGCCGGATGCCTGTCTCGCGGGCAATCTCGATAAGCGCATCCAGTTTCTCAAGAGACTGCTCCTCGATAGTCTCGGCGTTCGGTTGAAAACTGCCGGTGGTAAGGAAAACCCGTGCGCAATTGATGCCCAGTCCGCTCATAACCTGAAAATGCCGCCGTACCTTTTCAGCGTCAAATCGCCGCCATATTTTCGGCGCCCAGCCGGTATGAGGGTCGTAATAGTTGGTGCCGAAAACGATATAGTCACAGCCGGAATCACGCTCCACAAAACCGCGGCCATCAGTTTTCGTAACTATCAATTGCATCTTTGAAGGTTCTGCAGCGCTGCTTATTGTAGATAATCCGATAGCCAATCCTACCAATACAACAAGAAACCGACTCCTTAAAAGAAAAAACGGCGATGCCTTAAATGAACAGCTCAATCTTTGGTATATCATTCGTCCCCTTGTAGTTATTGCTTGTTGGAGATACTCTGACCCGCCTCTGCAAACAATCCAACCACGACAACCACACACTTGCAGGACCAATCCCGCATCGCCTATTTTTTTCACCTTTGCTGCTTATCCGCTGTTTTTTTCATCAAGTAATTTCCGGATTTGCTCATGGAGGACCGGAAGGTCGTTTTGCAGAATACCCCAGATAGTCTCATGCTCAATACTGGCATAGCCATGTATGATGACGTTGCGAAGATTAATGATCTGCCGAAAACCATTAATCTCTTCGGCAAGAGTTGGGTCTATTTTCGATGCCTGATTCAGAGCTTCACCGATAATTTCGATTTGTCGTTCCACGCCGGACCTCAGCAAGAGATCGTCCTGGTAATTGTCCAACGATCTGTCGTGTGCAAACTCTATCAGCGCTTCGCAGGCTAAACGGATGTCATAAAGAAATCTGCGTATATCAGGCTGCATATATTTCCTTCCGGTTTTGATTTATCGACTCAAGGAAATAAGGATTACGTATCGCTTTGCTTTCAACCAAATCAATGGAGCGGCGGAACAAGTCCTGCAATGCCTCAAGCAGGCCGAAATAAGCATCGGCGTGCTCGCCCGGCTGCAACGGCAGAAATTCCACTAAGAAATCCAGGTCGCTGTTTTCAGGGTCAAATCCCTCACCGGTCAAAGCTGAACCAAATACCTCGAACCGCTTGACACGGTACTGCTTGCAAAGGCGCTTCAGCAATTCGTAATTTTCCTCAATAAAGATTATCATCTAATATGCGCTCCAGAGATATAGTATCTGCGGTGTGCCAAGTTCGTACAGCGTGCTTCTGTCGATTTTTAATAAGTTTGACTTGCGGTAGCTCAAAAAGTCAGTCAAGGAGAATGGCTTGCGATATTGTACTACCTGGGCCTTATCAATCCCCGCCAGAGATTTGGCCAATTCTATTGCCTCATCAAGATAGCCAATCTCATCTATCAGCTTTTCCTCAACTGCCTCCTGGGCACCGAAAATACCACCGTCAGCAAGCCGTCTGACATCATCTAACGTAAGTGACGCTTTCCTTCCCTCGGCCACAACCTCTACAAACCTCTCAAGGGCAGGGGTAATTACCTTATCTCGCATGTATTGGATTTCTTCCGGTGTTGGTTCTCTGAACGAGCTGGGCCAATCCTTTTTTTGGCCCGACTTAACAACAACCGGCAAAACGCCGAGCTTCTCTTCCAGCAGTTCCTGGACAACAAAATACCAGCTTATTACCCCGATGGAGCCGGTAATAGTGGTTGGCTCAGCTATGATTTTCTCGCACGCAACGGACGTATAATAGCCGCCCGAAGCGGCAACGCCCTGCATAAACGCAACGACCGGCTTTTTTTCTTCCTTGCGGAACTTACTGATTTCCTTGTAGATTTGGTCGCTGGCTGAAATCGTTCCGCCCGGTGAATTTACACGAACAATGACGCCCTTGACATGCTTGTCCCGCCGAGCTGCCTTTAGCTGCCTATAGACATCGCTGGATACATTACCGTATATTAATCCTTCCACCGAAATCATCGCAATTTTGGTTCTTGCTGGCCCTTCTCGTATGACTTCTTCCGTAAGGAGGCCTCTTTGTCCCGTCGCAAACATAGCAACTACGCCAAGCAACATCAGGAAGAGCACGATATTTGCCATAACCGACAGTGCTAAAACAATGCCCCAGAAAATCCTCCACCCTGCTCCTTTTCTTGGTGGTTCCATTCTCGGCCTGCTCGCACCCAGGCCGGAACTCGGCTCTGTCGGCTGCGGCTGCGTTGGCCCCGATAGATTATTGTCCTGCTCAAAATCCATAATATACCCTTTCAAATATAACCGCCGTCATTATAGACCGCACATACTGCACCGTCAATCTTCAACAATTATTCTATTATCCTACTCTCTGTCATTCCCGCGCAAAGCCTGCCCTGAGCGAAGCCGAATGGGCGGGAATCCACTTCCGTTTTTTGCTTTTACTAAAGCCGTCAAACGTTTTCGAGCGTTTTGGACATACTCAACAATTTGCTTTGCGTATTTGGATGTCTGGCCGGCCCAAAGCCAGTTAATAATTGTTTCTATTTTGGCGTTATTTAATTTACGCCAATCACCGAAACGCAAATCGCCGGGCAGGTTATATTCTTCCGCTTTTTCCAGCAGCACGGCGATACCTGCCATTGCTCCTAAAGCCATATTCGTTGGCTCGATACCGTATTCCAACGCCAGTCGCATAGTTCCAAATATCCGTCCGTTCATCCCGAGTTTGCGCACTGCATCGCGAACAACCCTGACAACCGTATCCCCCAGATAAGGGTTAGTCATACGGCCCAGCAGGTCCTCGGCATAGTTCTTGAAGCCGGCTTCGGTGAAAAGTTCGTCACCAAGGTAAGTGTGCTTTTTTATAAGTGCTGCGCCGCACTCTTGTAAAAAAGCGGCTCTGCCGATTTGCATAACGAGCTGGTCATCTTTGATTTCGGTCATCTTTACATAACCCTTGACGGTACCGATAAAGCCAAGCAGTGAATGTATCGCGTTATGGCCGTAAAGTTTTGCTTCCTCGAAGGCTAATAGGTCGTCCTTTTCAATAAAGATTTCAATACCCGGCCTAAAATCAGAAATCCGCGCTCGGCTTACTAAGATTCGATTGAACTGCTCTACCAGAAAGGCTCTGTCGATGCCCGGTGCTATGGTTTTCAGATTGAACTCTGCTATTTCAGCCGGGTCGGCAACGACTCGGCTCATCTTGCCGATTACAGTATTTAGGAATTGCACCGGCTTTTCAGACAGGGTGCTTATTTTTTGGACAACGGCTTTTTCTAATATCTCCGCTGCGTGGTTATTGTTTTCCGCCGTATAAATTAACGTTGCTTTTGCTGTGCTGTTTTTCAAACCATCAGCTATCAGTGAGGCAACGCTGTTGGCGTCACCCGATTCATAGAAATTTACAGAAGGCAGGCAGGTAGTTATTTCCGTGGACTGTGCTAAAACTTCAAGAAGGATTTTCTTATCTGTTGCAACGTTGGGGTCAAGCAGTTCGACATTGTCAATCTTCAGCACTTCGATGGCGTCGGCCTTGGCCACATTGACATAATAGCTGCCTTTGTTGGCCCTGACCGCATCAACTAACTGGGCGTCAATCTCGGCTGCAACTATCCGTGTAAAATTGCCGCTTTGAAATGCTTCCTTGGCAAACAGACCACCCTGGATCGGCCCGAATCCAAAACCGGTAAATATATGCTCTGCCATAATTATTGACCTGCGGCCTTTAAGAAGCGATTGATCTTCTCTTTATCCGTTAAGATTGTCATTTCAAGGTCGTAGGTTCTGCTTTTTCCCGGAGCGATGTGAATTAGTTTTTTCTGCTCTCTGGCCTGGCTCTGGCCGATTGGCGGATTCGTCCCCGGCTCCAGAGCAGTTACGTATTCGCCGGGTCCCCAGTGCTGCCAGTTGCTAAGCCACGGCAATTGTCTTTTCTTATATTTCATAACAAGCGCAAGTCTGAGTACTCGATTGTAAAGGCCGACAGTGCAAATCCCCTTTTTATCAGCAGCCACATCAATAAAAGCGCAGCCCTCTCCGCCGCCTCTGTGAGTATCGAGCGGCTTGGAACACTTCCGGAAATTACGTTTGGTGTTAAACACCGCATTATCCATATCCATACCGCGCGATGCCCATTTACCCTTCCATACAATCTCCGTCCCTTCATCAACCAGCGGCCAGCCGTAGTTGCAATGATACAATATCATATGAGGCGCCGGAGTATTACCGAAATTGGTAACGACATCGCGAATTCGAACAGTCGGCTCACCGAGTGTGCTCGATATAGTACGTCTCAGTTCCAGATTCGGCCCAAACACGCGGGATTGTTTCACCACCGCCGTAATACTCATTTGAAGTTTTCCTGCTGCCAGGTTCGGCTGCACTATTGATTCGACTTGAGCCGGAAGATTACCGATACGTCCGTGCAAACCACGCTCACCGAACTCGTCGGTTTCAGGCCCGCCAACGTGAGTTAGCCCGCACGTTGTCAACAAACCGCCGGCGAAAGAATACAGCCATTCCAGCCCGCGGTTGGCATCGGGCCGCCGAGCAGTTACACCCGCGTGGCTTAGCCAGACAAGACTGTATTGATTATAAAAGGCATCGACGATATCCAGCCCTCTGTCGATAACCACCTTATATCGAAGGCCGACCCCTGTGTTCACCCACGCGATTCGAGTTCCTCTACCCAGGCCGTTATCCAAAACAGAGGTTTCAATGCCTCCGATTTGGGCGTAATTATTAACCTTATACTGCCAGTTAAATCCAGTGTCCTTCGTGGGCATTTGTAATTCCTTTCTTTTCTGAATACTATTCTGTAACATCTAATCTGATGGGTGGCAGCCTCAAGCGAGTCCCGAAAACCTGTCCCCGCGAAGGCGGGGAACTGGACGAGCTTGGGGATGGCTCGAAGTTTCGTAGGGTGGGCTTTAGCCCACCGAATAAAACTACCCGCATCAACTTGGTGGGGCAAGCCCCACCTTACCAGTAACCCCACTCATTTATCGTGTTACAGAACAATAGCTTAATTCAAAGCGTTTCGCAATGCGTCGAAACTCGGATAAGCTATATCGCTGTGGACTACTTTCAGCATTTTATCATAAGTTTTGATATTGCCGTACCTGTCGTCAAGCGGCGCTTTTATATAAAGTGATGCGAACAGATTGCCCATCTGCACCGCTTCGGCAAAATCCATAGAGCCGTCCCTGAACCGGTCCAGGTTGCGCCCGATATATGTAATAAGTCCTGCTCTGAATGCGTCCCCCGCCCCAACGAGGTCAACTATCTCACCTCCCATAAACCACGATTCGATTTTGTTCGGGCCACCGAGACGACCATCCGGGCAAATGTGCTTCTCGTAGGCTCCATCGCTGACGGTAACGCCAAACAGCCTTGTCCTGTTATCCCCTCGGCGGAGTTTACCCTGAGCGTAGCCGAAGGGCTCGGGACAAGCTTTTCGCCAGAATCTTTCGGTCAAAAAATTAAGAAAGTGCAGGTTGTTTTCATGCTCTGTGAACCGGCTCCACTTCCGCCCGGACGCAAGCGTATTTTCAGTCAGCTTTGCCTCGTCGCAGGACGTAAAGAACAAATCAACCTCAGGCAGGAGCGGCTCTAAAAGCCGGTATTCCCCTATCGACTTACCAGATTTAATCAACTCGCCGGGATTGCCTGTTAAGGTATGGCTGTCAACAATCGTAACAGCGCCATTGTTGCGACACCACTTAATAAATTCAGCTAAATCTCGACCTGCATTCGCATCGCCCCTTTCAGACAAACCTGAATACATATAATAAACCATATTTGGTTTTAATCGCTCAATGGCTCCTTTGAATATTGCGAAATCAAAATCGTCATTAGCGCCGGGAAAATATGCAATTCCACCTCTGTCTTCGCCGGTGGTACTATGAATAAAGGTTGTCCCTGTCGGCAAATCGGGATGTATGTGAGTTGGCGACATATCGATACCGTTCGCAGACATTATATCGTAGAAAAATCTGCCCTGGGCATCAAGGCCGTCGCAATCACCCTTGCCGAGGTTGACTCCCACGGCAACTTTCAAACCGGTACTCGCAATCAGAGGAGCTGTATTGCCGGGCCCGCCTGCGGTTGCAAAACCCTGCTCTATCCATTTTCTCAATTGCTCCTGAGAATAATTCGGCATATCTTTGGTTTTACACTTGGCCAATCCGCCTTTGCCGACCAGCTTATCGGCGAATATAAAATCCGGCCTTCTTAAATCCGCCACCGCCGTATTCAAGATTAAAACGTCCACTGCCATTATTTCGACCTTTTACCACACTTCTTGTTTACGATTCTCTGATAGTTCAGCTTTGGGGAATAGTTTTGTAATCCTCAATAAAAGCATCCAGACCATTACTGGTAAGCGGGTGTTCACACATAGCTTCGAAAACATTCAATGGTACCGCCACGGTATGAGCACCGGCGATGATGGAGTCGATTACTTGTTCTACATCCTTTATGCTGCAAGCAGCTATATCGGTGTCTTTAAGCTCAAAAGCATCGAAAAGTTGTCGTACTTTACGGATAGTCTCGATACCATCGTAACCGCACATTCTTGCCCGACCGACAAAGACGCTTACAGAAGTTGACCCTGCCAAACCTGCCAGAAGAGCCTGAGTCGGGTTAAATACTAGCGTGGCATTGGTCCTGACCCCCTCAGGAACCACGATTTTTACTGCCGCCAGACCTATTTTGTTGGCGGTTATCTTAATCATCAACAAAGGATCAATCTGATGCAACCGACGCGCACAATCACAAATCTCTTCGGTTGTTTCACCAACAGCCTGGACCATTATCAGCCCTTCAAAAAACTTGCGTATCTCCTCTACCACCTGACGGTAGCTCTTGCCGGCTTGGGCTACCTTGCTGGGATTGGTAGCAATTGCACCGATTAAGCCGGTACTTACAGCATCTTTTATCTGGGACACATCGGCAGTATCCAAAACAATTCTAAGCTTACTCACAAAACTTCACCTTTCCTATGAATAATACTTATAAAATTCGATGCATTCATTATAGCATCTTTCTCGTCTCTTGAAGCCACACACCCCCTCCAAAATTTCACTTGGACCTTTTTGGGTGATTATCTCTCCAAGTTTAACACTCTCCGGATCTCCCGGATCACGATAGTGCATTGCGGCACCAATAACACGGCTCACTGGTTTGGTTGCAAGAGCATAGCGTTCCAATAAGTGTGCCAATCCAGCTAACCGTTCTTCAGTTCCCAGCTTTCGCAGCGGATTACGAGCAACTCTCTCAACTGTATCAGTCAAATCACGATTGCAATAACGCCAGGTAATAAGATCCTCAACGTGCTGTTCCAGCTCGGCCCGCCATAATTCTAAATTCTCAATTCTAAATTCTAAATTCTTCAGGCTCAACGCTTCCTTAGCAACATTCAACAGGTCCAGTAAATTTTCTCTTATTCTTGGTATTTCCAAAGCCTCATATATGAATTTACAATCAGAAAGATTGCCCAGATATGCCAACGCAGCGTGACCGGCATTACTCGTATAAAGTTTACGGGCATAGATGGCCTCAATGTTGTCACTGAATATTAATCCTTCAATACAAGGTTTCTTTCCTTTCCAGGTGCGACCGTCCACGTAAAGTGTTTGACCACCTTCGGTGACCAGGTCAACACTATTTTGTGTCCTGTGGACCATGCGTTCTACAGAAGAGCGGATACAAGCAAAATTTTCTTTGTAACATCCCAAATCCAGCAAAGCTTGGGCCAGTACGTTTTCGGCGTGGGGCCAGTTCTCGCAGACCAGAATATTAAGCGGCTTCTTTCGTTTCTTGAATCCCAATGCTACTAAGGAAGCGACTGCTTTCAGATTTTGGCCTCCCACAGCCGTTGCCATGAAAAGACAGTTACTCAGCGCTTTTGAGATTTCTTCGCCTTCTTCCAGGGTTAGAACCTCGTAACCGGTAACATAATGATCCTTCCTTATTTTTCCTGTCAAATGTACAAAATAACCATGAGCCTGCTTAAGGTCTTGGGCTGATTGCGAGTTGGCTTCGACAAAAACCGGGCTTAATCCATTTGCTGCCACAAGATCCGCGATCAGACCTCGGCCAATGGCACCAGCACCAAATATAACTACACTGCCCTTCATTTTTTATTGCCAACCTTGTCCTCTATACGACCTAAATATACACAATATCCGAAATGGTGGACCAATACTATGTCAGTGCATTTCCGCTTCACATTTACCTATTGCAGGTCTGTAAAAATTGAACTGAACATTAGGATGCCCTGCCAAAAGTGACATCGGCACCGAGCTATCAGCAATTTTCTTACTTAGCATAAGAGTAGTTAATCTCATCCCGAAAGGATTGTCGTGCGTGCCTGGCTGCCAGATTGAGACTTTCTCCGCCTTCCACGTCTGGACAGGCCCGACCGTAATCGCTTGCCTCGGCACACTTGTAACCACGCCACCGGCGCTGGTTCGAGCATTCTGCATAACGGTAACCGGATGCAAATCTACGACACGAGTTGTAAGCCGGCAATACTCCTGTGGCGTTGGCGGCTCGTCCTTATATTTACCTTCCCGCTTAACCGGGTCGTTGAATGCCCAGTGCTTTATATCACCCTGACCACCCTGCATAACCACGCACCGAACACCTTCCCAGCTCTTGATGTACTCTTTCGTATCAGCTTTCGGGAAATGGATATTAGACTCGGGCATTTTTAACTCATCGACAATTCGATTAAAGCAAAGCTCCATATCAGCCTTTGCAAAAGACAGTGGATGCGACTGCGGCACCTCTTTGCCGTCCATATACCATTCATCCATCCCCCAGAAATGGGCGTCTTTAAGGTCCAGCTTCAATTCATTTACAAGCCGTGCCACAAGTGGAAGCTGTTCGGTCGGCCCAATCGGCCCACAGATGCCCGCTGGATTATCAGCCGTGGCCTGTTTCCACGCCGTGATATATTCCAGAGCTTCGGCAAGATAGAAATCTTCGAGACTGTCATAGAACACGACCTTAAAACCTTCTCTGCTCAAATCCGCCATATCCTCAGCCGTAAGTTTAGCTGCATCGTTGAGAATCTCGTCATCAAGCGTAGTATAATCCCACCACTGCGGCGCTAACATACTGATTTTTCGTGCCATCGTTACCTTCCTTATACAATGTGAACAATAGCGTTATGCAAAATTGAGGTTAGGCGGAAGACTTAATGTGAACCAGCTCACCGAGTTCGGCCTTGAGGATATTATCCTGCGGATACGCATGACCCAAATGCTTTCTAAATCCCTCGGCAAAGCGCGAGTTTATCTCCCGGCCTCTCTGCTCACTGAGCTTCTTCATTGTAATAACATAGTCATCTATACCGTGATGCTTCAAAAGCCAGTTACGCTGACTCTCATGGCAGCAAAGCATTTTTTCCTTAGTGTCCATTACACTGGTAATATCAACAATAGTACCGGCTTTTACCTCGGCGCCAAAGTTGTCTTTGCCCTCCACCGGGTCCATATAGTAAAGATACGGTATGGGCTCGAATGGTTCGGCACCGGCAGTTTCGATATTCACAACCCCACAGGCAAAACAGGCCGTCTGAGCAATCCTGCTGGCCATCTCATGGTCAACCATGTAATCCGAAGGGCTTGTCGTAAGAACGATAGTGGGTCGAACTTTTCGCAGCAACTCAATGGCCTTCAGCAACGTCGGCCTGTCATACATTATAAAGATATCGCCACATTCGAGACAATGGTAGCTGCCATTTAATATGCCGGCCGCTTTAGCAGCTTCGGCCCTGCGAATCCTGCTGATTTCTTCCCGGCTGTACTGAACTGTACCGCAGTCCCCAGGTGTCATCGTCGCAATGTGAACCTGCCAGCCTTTTTTATGAAGCAGTGCTAGTGTCCCCGTACAGAAAAACTCCGCATCGTCTGGGTGAGCTCCCAAACTCAAAACAGTCTTATCATTTCTCATAGCCATACTTCCTCACAGTTCTTAGTTGTTCTATTTACCCATTAGATGCTTAATTATCAACATATCTAATTCTTCGTAGTCCCGCTGGGCTATCAATTTTTCGACCTTGTTTTTGTCCAGGCTCCGAACAAGTTCAACAAGAGCTAAGAAGATATCTCTGCTGTTACGCAAATGCTTTGTAGCAACATCCGGTTTCTGGGTACGCATAGCTTTAACGTCAAGACCAACGAACTCGCCGTGCGTGCCGTAATCGTATTGGTCAAGTATGCGCACCTGATTGAATGCCCTTCGCAAATCAACAGAGCCAAAGCTCTTGTCCTCATCGAATTTCAGCCCGTTCTGGTCGTTGAGATGAACGGTGAACAGCTTATTATAAGCAAGGGCAAAACCCATCTCATCCGAAGGGTCCAGCCCGGCAAGAATCGCATGAGCACTTTCGATATTGACGCCGACACGCTCCGGCTCACTGGTAAGGTAGCTAACTGCAACAGCGTGTCCGGTCGTCGGGATATAGGCCTGGTCCATCGGCTCGTTCGGCTTCGGTTCAATCGCAATCTTGATATCAGGATTGTAGGCCAACATATCGTTTATGGCCTCTACAATTCTCTCAACGGCGAGCTTGCTGTCCTTTGCTTCACGAATATACGTCCCTTCGCGCGCAAGCCAGAGGACGACCAGTTTCGTATCAAGGGCATTAGCAATATCAATCGTCCGCCGACTTCGGTCTTTGGCGTACTGCCGAGATGCCGGGTCGTTCGATGTATAAGCCCCGTCGATTGTCTGCTCATCCTCCCACAGCCGCGGCGCAACAAATTCCGCTGCAAGCCCCTCTCCTTCAAGCATCGAATGTACCTCTTTTGCCCTTTTGACTATTTCGATAAAGCTCAGATTATCCATATCCGGCACGGCGTCGTCATCGTGAAATTGCACACCGTCAAAACCGAGTTTCTTATACATCTTAAGTTTCTTACCGAACTCAATACTGTCCCTGACCGTTGGCCCAAACGGGTCGGCACCTTCATGAATATTCCACGGACCAAATGAAAACCGATACTTTCCAGCCATTTCTGTCTCTCCTTAAATCTCTTCTAATGTTTTTACTCTGAGAGCCAATAACAGTTAACTGCCTCTATTTTTCCATAGATATAGTTCGCTTATTATTCGACTTTACTTATAGGTCTGGCCTTCTTTTTTCTCTTTAAGCACGGCCCGGGCGTGGCGGGCGTAGTGGCCGCGAAGGTCATGGGCGTATTCTTTTAGGATTTTTTCACCGATGTCTTCGGCATCGCCACAGCGGTATAAAGCCCTTGCCAGAACCAGCTCACGCAGCGACCGGTTTCGTGTCAAAGTGTCCTCAGACCCTGGTGGCGTCCGGCGCCTCGCTGCATCGATATTGGTAAAAGCATGACCTGTTATGCCGGGCTTTTTCAGAAGTTCGGCTAAGGCTTTGGCAGCAGCGGTATCGCCCAGAGTCTCAAGCGCTATCGCTACCGCCCGGCAATGTGAGAATTCACTTCCAGCATCGAGTTGTTTTACTTTTTCAAGAATCGGCCCAAGTGCCTGCTCGCTGCGTGTACGGCCAAGAGCAATAATAAGACTGTCCAGTTCACTTATGCTCGCCCCGTACTGTCCCATCCCTGTATAATTCCAGCCCTTGTCCAAAGCTCTGGATTCCACCGCCTCGGCCAGAGTGCCGGCGCCGGCAGGCTCATACAACATCCCGAGGATATGGGCGTAAGCAAGTTTGTCCTTTTCACTCTCAGCATTTTCGTAAGCTCTCCTAAGAAGTGGCATTGCATCCTGCAACTGCGCAAGGACTACCTCCAACCCCTCAAAGTTATTGACAATACGTTCAACTGCCTGTGCGATTTTTTCTTTTGGCAGCGGGAACGAATCTTTATCTGTTAGTACCCTTTCAGGCAAATTACCTTTCTCAACTAAATGCTTCTGGAGCGCCTTGATATCAATCTGACGGACGCTCTTGCCGCTCTTGGCCGCCATCGCCGCTACAACACCCGCAGCGTAGCCCTGGTTCTGGATATCCGGCTGCATGCGTATAACTGGCATCGCATCACGGTGGGCACTGACACCAAGTCCCGTAACTAAAATACCGTCCAGACCCTTCGGCAGCAAACAGCGATAAGGCACGTTAACGAACATCTCTTTTCTGTCTGGCGGCTTTAGCATAAACGCCGGATGTATCGTAAACCCGTGCGTATCGAAATTGCTTCGTGCTATCACAATGGTATCGGGATACGTTCGATTGTTTGAGATATCGAGGGGCGACATAACAAAATCACCGACTATCCGCCGTCGTTCACGCGTATCCACTAACTGGCCCAGGTCATAGACGTCTTTATATTTGTTCTTGGCGACAACAAACGCACGCCAAACATCTACAACATCTGTGTCGTCGATAAAGGTCCAGTCCGTATTAGTGTACCCGGTGCCTAACTTATACGGGGGAAGCCCGGCACCCTGAACCGCAACGACTGCGCCGTTGGTATAGGTGCACCTTGCACCGGCCACAGCGGCTATGTCGGCATTGCCGGTCGAATCGATAACCACCTTCGCAAGTATCACGCCGCGCCCTTCGGGTGTTGCAACAACCACGCCTTTGACGCGTCCATCTTCAACCAACGCACCACAACCAAGCACGCCGAACCAGATGTCCGCGCCAGCCTTACGCAGTTCACTGCGATACCATTCCTTCTTCCACTCGATATTCCATCCACCACCCTTGCGCTTTGCATCGGCTCCAAAATTGGTGATTCCCTCATCGATTTCTTTAGTGAAGCCCTTGATATAACCGTGATAGTATTTGCTGATAAGGCCCATCGTTCCCACTCCGCCGAGGCCGTGGAGGTACTCTAACACGAGCGTTTTAGCTCCCTGCCGTGCCGCAGAAATGCCAGCTGGTGCTCCGCCTGTACCTCCGCCAACAACAACCACGTCCACCTCCCCAAGAATGGGCACAGCCCGCTTATCTGTATGAACCCTCGAAAGTTCGGTTAATGTCAGACGTATCCCACTCAAATTCTCTCGAACATCCCCCGAAACAACAGCCATCACCGGCTTACCGCGTAGTCTGACATTATCTGGCCTGGATATACTCTTCGCCTCAGAAGCTGCCGCAGCACCAATACGACTACCTAATTTCATTAACTCTAACGGTCGCAGCAGCTTCTCCGCTGCCTCGCGGGACATATCCGCACAACCACCAACTACGAACAGACGGTTAATACCCCGAGGTTGGAAGACATCCAACTCGACCTTTTCAACTCCGGGCCAGGCACCGGATACACTTTTCTTTCCTTTTATCGGGTCAGGCGGTACCTGAAAGAGTGTCTCCGAAGCATCTGCCTGTCCGGGATGCCAGGTGATATCACGGGCGATTTGTTCAGCCTGGGCAAATGAAGCAAAAGAGCCGTCCTTCATCGGTATTTTGAGCGTATATTCAATAGCCTCACGACCTGAGCCGCCTACCACTGATATCGGCGAGGGCATCTTTCCTGCCTGGATGTCTTTACCGGTTCGTACCTCACCACCGACAACGATGCGTCTGAAGTTTTGCAGGCCTCCCGAGTATGGCTCAAATGTTGCCCCTGCCATTCTTGCTACACTTGCCCGTGGTGTCGCGTCGATGACGACCTTGGCCCTGACCGCCTGTCGTCCGGAACGGTTGGCCATAACGATACCCGCAACTTTCCCGTCACCATCACGCAGTACGTCAGTCGCATAACAGCCAAATAAATACTGGACGCCGGCTTCGAGCAGTGCTTCATCCAACGTACGCTTGACCTGCATCGGCGTCGGAGGAATTCGCGCTGATGCCTCACTGGACTTTGCGAATGAACGCTTATCCTCTATCACAATCTCGCCCAAAAGCACTCGATTGACATCGGGACCCTTCTTGACTATGAATTTCACGTAACAGGCCTTCCCGGTAACCGACGCTGAAAGTTCAATCTGCCCCCACGGTTCGGGGAGGGCTTGCCCGAGTCTTTCATTCTTAATGACGGCGAGCTGCTTCCATTGTTTTCTATCGTTGCTAATAGAGACAGTAACACTTTCCACTTCGAAGTCATCGCCGAGTGCGCTGCTATGGCGCTGATAAGCCATAATGTGGACTTTCTCAAGCTGATGTTCGGCGCCCAGGTTAGCGATAATGGTAACATCACCGTTATACTGAACGCTCTGACTTGACGCATTGTGCCATCTGCCGTCAGTGAGTAACGACGGCGACGGCGTGTCTTTGTGAACGCCGGCGGATGTTGTGTCGGCTTCGTAGGTGAAATCGATTCTGTTACGAGCCAACAACGCGACAGACGGCTCGGCAAAAACTTTCTTTGCCAGTGGCAGGCTCGGCACCTCACCCGGTTCCAGCCACAGCCGATACGTCCCGCAAATATCCGCGCCAAGGTATGGCCGCTCCGCCGCAAGAAAAACTTTTGTACCTCCTTGCGCTGCTTCGACAGCCGCTGCCACGCCACCCGATGTGCCGCCGACAACTACAACGTCCACATCATAAGCAACGGGAATGTCCCGCTCCGATTCATTTACTACTCTTTTTGCTGAGGCTTTCGAACAGCCTCCCTGTACAAAAGGCAAAAAAAACAGTATCACAACCACTATGAGCTGAACCAATTTCTTCATTTTACAATCCTTTCTATGAATACTTCCAGATCTCTTTTTCCACCTCTTTTTTTTCCTTAGTACATCCTTGCCCAAATTCTTTATCTGTCCTTATAAAACCACCTTGACTCCGTTATTTTTTTGATACAAACATTATCGTAACTATTCCATTATTTGCAATAAAAATTCTTTCAACCCGCTCAAGCTCTGATTCTTGTTGTCATCCGAGGCAAAACCAAAGTCGAAGTCGCTGGAAGCTCTCTCGGCAGCTCCCTTGTGGTGGAATCGCTAAATTAAAGAGGGCCTATACCGAATTATTCAGTATAGGCCCCAAATTGACACAAATCTGCCATAAATAATAAGCGTACAACCTTAATTTCCGCTTAAATCCCCGGCTTACGGTGCTGGTTCTGGTTCTACTGGTTCTGGTGGTGCCGGATGATACAGCCGAATGTCATCAAAGAACACTAAACCTGAACCGCTGGCCTGCAGACTATTCTTGTCGCCAAAACCGATAGAAATCGTATTGACATTGGCAAGATTCACGCCTTGCGCTGCAAACTCCTGCAGGTCGATAATCCATTCCGTCCATTCCTCTATCAACGCCGCGTCGGGATTACCGTGATAGACCACAGCGCTGCCGTTGAGAGCAACATACATCCGCTCAGCAGCATTAGCCGCATCACCGCAGAACCACAGCGACAATACTCCAACACCTTCTTCGGTCCAGTCACGCACCGAGACCAACGTCAAAGTTGCCTCAGAGTATTTGAAATTGTTCTCGTAGAAATACGGCATCGACTGAGAACCGCCGTGAACAATCGTAGTCTCGACATGATGCTCTCCATCAGGGAAATTCGGCTCAGCATAACCTACTTCCGAGCCATTTGTCGCTATACCCCATCCGTCTATCCACGTTTCAAATATCCTGTCAGGTTCGTAGTCGTTGTAGTCCTCAAAATCCTCTATCACAATGTGGTCGGCTACTGTGAAGCTCCAGATTCTGCCTTTGCTGATTGTCGCGTCGGTATTATACTCGTCGATACGCCAGTAGTAAGGCCCGCCGCCCCATTCAACACCTTCGGGGGGAGTGTAAATGGTAATACCCTGTCGGCCTCGATATATGCCGGTCGTATCGGATGCATTGGCATCGGCAACGGCGTCTCTATCGGTGCCGAAGTAAACATCATGCTGAGATGCGAAGTCTCCAGGCGACCAGCTAAGGGGCGTTGCCTCTCTGATGTACGGTGTTGAGCCATTAGCTGGGTTCGGGTTCCAGGCAAGATCCGGCTCGCCTCTCATAACCTCCTTAATGTCTTCCGCTGTCAGCACTTTATTGTAGATGCGGACGTCGTCGATCAGTCCGTCCCAGCCTCCGCCGGCATCTTTGCCGCCCTGGCCAACAATCAACGTCGTCACGTTTGACGTGCTCACGTCCCTTGGGTCACCATTGGCCAGAGGCGTGTCCAATACTCCATTAACGTAAAACTTCAGTTGCTCTCCTCGGCTCCAAACCATGCAAACGTGCTGCCACTCGGTGACCTGAAGGTTGCTGGAACTCTCCAGTTGCTGTTCGTTGTCGGGTGCTACAACCGCCATCTTCAGCACGCTCGTGCCGCCACCGGTCCCGCCGGCGGCATCGTAGCGCATAGTGATAATGTTATCGCCGCCATCGGGCTCCTCGCAGATGATAAAACCCTTATCTGTGGGAGCTACATCAGATTTGATCCAGATACAGACCGTCACGGCGTCCAGACCAATGAGGTAGTTCTCAGCGTCCTCGTCAACCACACGGTCGCCGTCACCGCCGAAATCCAGCGCCCCACCTACCTGGCCGGCCACCCATTGTGGGTCACCTTGGATAGTGCCGTGATTGTCATGGCCGGACCAATCAGGGGCAGTCGTGCCGGAACCCACATCAAACTTCCACCAGCAAAAAAGATTAGGGTCAGTAATGGGTATATCAGGTACCGTTGAGAAGCTCCAGACATCGCCTTTATACGTGGCGGCGCCTTCGAACTCATCGACCCGCCAGTAGTAAACCGCATCTTTTGCAAGGGTGCCGGGAGTATAGGTTGTAGTTGACTGGGGCAGCCCCACAACACCCTCGTTCACATCGTCAAAATTGTCACCGAAATACACATAGTGTAATTTGGCACCAAAACCTGCCGTCCAGCTAAGCTCTACATCCAGGTCCACAAATTTGGCACCATCAGGTGGGTTGGGCTCATAGGCCTTCTTGGGGGGAACCCAAAAACTCCAGACATCGCCTTTCCATGGACTATTCGGGTCCGCATCATTGACCTCGTCAATCCGCCAGTAATATGTCGTGCCTGGGACAAGACCATCCGGATAAGGAAATCCGAGAAAGCCGGCAATCAAGTTCGTTGCGGCCTGGTTGCCTTGGAACGTACCTTCGACACCGGCATTCACATCGTCAAAATTCTCACCTAAGTACACATCGTGCGAGACTGCAAATTCTCCCGGAGTCCAGCCAAGGTTCACCCACGTATCAGTAAGCATGGAACCATCCTTCGGATCCGGTTTGACGGCCCTGACAATGGGCTTGGACGACTCGATCTCAATGAAGCAAGGCTTTACATACGAACCCTGCGGCTCCGACCAGGTCAGACGCCCATCGCTCACGATCACCATGAATTCGAACTCATCGAAGCTGTCCAGGCCATCCGGGTCCTCTGCGAGCAGTTCGCCTTCCAGCACGATCGGGTTGTCCGAATCGGCATTCGAGGGATCGCCACACACGATAAACACGCGATAGAGGCCGGGGGGCAGTTCGATTTCCCATACGGCACCTACGTCACGAAAGTGAATGAGCGTGTCATATCGTTGATCGGGCGCGGCCGCATTATTGCGGTCGCGGGTCTCACCTGTCATATCCTGCGACCAGCCGTAGCTGTAACCATTACCCCGATCACCAAACATTAAGCCCGTATCCGGCAAATAGCCCTCTGGTATTTCTGCACCTTCCAACTGGAAGTTGATCTTAATGAGCTCGCCGGCGGTGAGCGTTCTCGCCAGACCCAAGGTCAACATTAAAACCAAAAAAAACGATTTCTTAGACATAATAGTCCTCCTTCAAAAAAGAGTTAAAAAAATTATGAATTATGCTTTGGCCACACACCAAAACACCTGTGCCTGCGAAACCGACACCTGTGCCTACAAAACTCCCTTTCTTGCTTTCGCAAGAAAGCACGGGGGTGCAGGCAAGAAGCAATGGGAACCACCTAAATTCCAGCTTACGGTGCCGGCCGATACAGCCGAATATCGTCAATGAACACCATACCTGAACCGCCGGCCTGCAGATTGTTCTTATCGCCGAAACCAATAGAAATCGTATTGACATTGGCAAGGTTCACGCCCTGGGCTGCAAATCCGCCTGGGGCGGACAGGTCGATAGTCCATTCCATCCACTCCTCTATTAGCGCTGCACTGGGTTCATCATGATAGACCACCGCACTGCCGTTGAGATTCACATACATCCGCTCAGCAGCATTAGTTGCATCGCCATAGAACCACAGCGACAATACTCCAACACCTTCTTCTGTCCAATCCCGCACCGAGACCAACGTCATGGTTGCCTCAGAGTATTTGAAATTGTTCTCGTAATAAAGCGGCATCGATTGACCGCCGCCGTGAACAATAGTAGTCTCGGCAAAAGGAGGCTCAGCATGACCTGCCATAGAGCCATTCGTCGGGACTTCCCATCCATCTATCCACGTACTGAATATCTCGTCGGGCGGATAGTCGTTGTAGTCCTCAAAATCATCTATCTCAATGAAGTCGGTTACCGAGAAGTTCCATACGTTGCCTTTGCTGATTGTCGCATCGGTATTATATTCATCGATACGCCAGTAGTAAGGCCCGCCGCCCCATTCAACACCTTCAGATGGAGTGTAAATAGTAACACCCTGTCGGCCTCGATAAACACCGGTCGTATCGGATGCATCGGCATCGACAACGGCGTCTCTATCGGTGCCGAAGTAAACATCGTGCTGTGATGCATTATCTCCCGGTGACCAGCTAAGGGGAGTCGCATCTCTGATGTACAGTATTGAGCCTTGACTCGGGTTCGGACCCCAGGCAAGTAATGGATCACCCCGCATGGCCAGGCTTATCTCTTGTTGTGTCAGGGCCTTGCCGTACAAGCGCACGTCATCGATTTCACCGGTAAAATAGTTGCGCTGACCGCTGCGCGCGCCAATCAACAGGCCTGAGGCATCGGTGTGGATTCCAGGATGGAGAACCGTATCTTCCAGATTTCCGTTGACATAGATTTTGAAAGCTGTTCCGTCAAAGGTTCCGGCGATGTGGTACCATTTGGCCGCGGCCCAGGTGCGGGTAACGGTTACGGGACCGTCAAAATCGCCTCCGACGTTGGGCCAGAAGCCGATTTCCCCGTCCCCGTTTCTGTTGAAAGTAAAGTGCGGACGGCTGCCGGTCTGCCAATAAATGAAGTCCTGCCGCGGATCGCTCGCGTCCAGGTCGGAGTCGGAATTAAACCACAACGCCAAAGTAAAGGCACCGGTGGGCAACTGGGCCGATTCGGCGTAGATGTTGTCACCGCTGCCGTCCAACTGCAGCGCATCGCCGTCGTATCCTGTTATCCACTGCGGGTCACCCTGCAGCGCACCGTCATTTCCGTGCCCGGACCAGTCAAGGGCGGTTGTGCCGTGGCCCTCGTCTAATTTCCACCAGCCCATCAAATCAGGATCAGTGATCGGTATGTCGGGAACGGTTGTAAAGCTCCAGACATCGCCGGTATGAGTAGCTATGCCGTCAAATTCATCGACTCTCCAGTAATACACTGTGTCTTTCACGAGCGTGCCGGTCGTGTGGCCTGCAGTTCCCGTTGCACCTTTGTATGTATCGTCGGCACCGGATTCCACATCGGCAGGATTCTCACCCAAATACACATGATGCAGCTTCGCATCCATGCCCGACGTCCAGGTGAGAGTCGGATTCAGGCTCACGTACCTGGCGCCATTCGGCGGGTCAGGGTCGTGCGCCTTGTTTGACGGGATCGTGAAGCTCCAGATGTCACCTTTCCAGGGACTATTCGGATCGGCGTCGTTGACCTCATCGATTCGCCAGTAATATGTCGTGCCTGAGGCAAGACCATCCGGAAAGGCGAATCCGTGAAAGCCAACAAGGAGAGACGTGATAGATTGGTTGCCCTGAAACGTACCTTCGGCGCCGTCGTTCACATCGTCAAAACTTTCACCAAGATACACATCATGTGAAACCGCAGAATCTCCCGGAGACCAGCTAAGATTCACCCATGTATCCACATGCAGTGCACCGTCTGCCGGGCTGGGTCCACGGGCTTTAGGAAATGCCAGAAGCCTTCCACTCATTAAGCTTTGTATCTCCGCCGGCGCCAGCGCGATGTTGTACATCTGAACCTCGTCAATATCCCCTTGCCAGGGGGTTCCCGGTGAGGGACGTCTGCCGATGTTGACCGGCAGGCCATTTTCGATCCACTGAGTGGTCATGGTTGTCGGCTCGCTATTGACCAGCTCACCGTTGATATAGAGTTCCACGGCTTCGCCGGGGCGAAAAACGCCTGTCATGTGGAACCACTCGTCGGGGCCGAAGGACAGAGGTTCGGAGTCTGATCTCACTCTATCAGTCGGATTTATACCTACGTCAAAGCGGGCATAACCGTCCAATTCGAGGTTGATGCCCCAGGATCTTGCGCTGCTGGGGCCCTGCTTGGCGATGACCCGGCCCGTCTGGTTCAACGTGTCGGCCCGCACCCATGCTGCGACGGTCATTGCCCCTTTGATCAGCAGCATGGGAGGCTGCCCCAGGTCGATGTAGTCGCTAGTGTTACCGGGAAAATTCATAGCGGAATCTTTGGTCCCGAATCTGTCAGTGGTAGGAGTTACGTTCCCCATGATTACCCCATCGTTGCCGTTGCCGCTTGCGTCCAAGGCGTCTCCGTCCAACGGCCAATACCCCACCAGACCTTCTGTAAGATCTGCTCTAACCACACTCATTGTTATGCCAAGCAGCAAAACAGAAGAAGCCAAATGAATCAATTTCCTGGACATATTAATCATCCTTCAAGAACTAAGGACAAGTTATCACTTGAAATGTAGAAAACACAACTTTGAAGCAAAACACCTTCGCTGCAACTCTGTGGCTCACATAATAACTCCTCCTTTATCGAAAACACTATAAAGAATCCACAAGCCCACAATCCGCAACTTCGCGGGCACATACTTCATCCATTATATTTATATCAAATTGCTCATCTTCCCGTCAAGAAAAATCTCTGGAACTAAACGTGATTTTTTTATAATATTATTGTAAGAATATGGTATTTTATTCATTTGTAGAGATATGAAAGCATTAACGGAAGGCAGTTTACGAGCAGTGTAATTGTGGCAGAAGGAGAAGGTGCAATATGGACGGAAGAAAAGAGTTTACGCCGTTAGAAGTTAAGATTCCCGTTCGAAAAAGTGGAAGATTTCTAACGGGTTTTACATTAATAGAACTTCTGGTAGAGATTGCTATTATTGCGGTGTTGATGGCAATACTGATGCCGGCCCTAAATCGGGTCAGAGAGCAGGGCAAACGTGCGGCCTGTCTCAGCAATGTGAAGCAGATGGCACTTGCAGGGATTATGTATGCGGACGATAACGACAGCAAGATTGTTAACGGCAATACAAGCAAAGGAGGCCACAACAAAGATGGTACCTGTTGGGTGTATTGGCCCGGCCGGGGTGCTTCAGAAGAACAACGAATAGACGGTATCCAGAGGGGATTGCTATATACATACTGCCCGAGCTTAAAACTCTACAAGTGCCCGACCGGTATTCGTGGAGAGGTGGTAACGTATGCTATAGTTGATGCTATGAATGGTTATGATGCGATACCCGGAGTTGATGGGCAGATAGTGAAAAACAGGATGCAGATCCGCAAACCGGGCCAAAGGGCTGTTTTTCTTGATGAGGGCCGATTGAGTCCGGCGAGCTGGACCGTTTGGTATGACCAGGAGCGATGGTGGGACTAGATTACCGCCCGGCACGGCGACGGGACAAACCTCTCCTTCGCAGATGGGCACAGTGACTACTGGAAGTGGAAAGAGCCGAGTACGTTAACAATTTGCAAGGCGGACTACGACTACTGGCAAGGCACAGGCCGTCAGGGTGATATGTCTCGCTGTCCGGGCAGTCAGGATTTGCACAATGTTCAGAAGGCTGTGTGGGGGGAATTAGGTTATACACCAATGGAACAATGAGTTTGGTTTTTTACTCTTGTTGGTAATTAATATAGACTCATCGGCTCACGGTCCCGGCTGTGCCGACGATAAATTGTAATCCCTTTGCAATCAAGCTGATAGGCTAATTTATAGGCCTTATCAACGGCGGCTGCTGTGGCTTGTTCGCTGAAATTTATGGTCTTACTGACCGCCGCATCACAATGTTGCTGAAAAGCCGCCTGCATTCGGATGTGCCATTGTGGCTTGATATCGTAAGCGCATCTGAAAATTCTGCGAATTTGTGCGGGTATTTGGGTGATTTCTTGAATACTGCCGGTTTTGGCAATCTGATTTTCCAGCTTCTTGTTGTAGAAACCGTGTTTTTCAGCTACTTGTTTGAAAATTGGATTTATCTGCATCATTTTCGAGCCGTCTAAAATCCGGCGGATAAACACCGGCGAATAAATCGGCTCAATGCTGCCAGAGCAATCGGCGATGATGCTTATCGTGCCGGTCGGAGCTATGCAGGTAATAGAAGCATTGCGGACCTTTTTCTTTCTTTTGGTTCGCCAGATACTGTGACTCCAATTTGGAAACGGGCCACGCAAATCGGCAAGCTCACTACTGGCTTTGCGTGCGTTTATGTTGATAAAGCTCATAAGCTCCGAGCCGAATTTGATACCCCTCTGTGAATCGTAAGGTATCCCGAGCAGGAACAAGCAGTCCGCAAAGCCCATAACACCTAAACCGATTTTACGGTTCCCTTGCGTTAGGCGAACGGTGTCCCTGATGGGATAAACACAGACATCGATAATATTATCCAGAAACCGCACAGCTAATTTAATAGTCTTAGCCAACGCCGGCCAGTCCATATTTGCTTTATCATTAGCGAAGCTCACGAATTTTGTAAGATTGATACTGCCTAACGTGCAGGCCTCATAAGGCAACAACGGCTGTTCGCCGCAGGGATTGGTTGCCTCTATTCGGCCCAGCGAAGGCGTCGGGTTGTCACGGTTGATTCGGTCGATAAAAACCACGCCAGGCTCGCCGGTTTTATGTGCGCACTTAACAACCATTTTCCAGATGTCACTGATGGTGTAAAATTGGCCTGCTCGTTTAGAGGAAGGTTTGCCTTTGCCGGTCAGTTTGTGCAGGTCGTTTATTGTGTAGTTTGTAATATCAATTCGGCGAGGCAATAAGTATCTCTGCTGAGTGCGGGGATTTTTTACGATGTGCAAAGTTTTGCCGGATTTGAGCACCTTCTTCATCCAGTCATCGCTGATTTTGACGGAGACATTGAAGTTGGTGAAGGCTTGAAGGTTCTGCTTGGCGTGCAGGAATTTCAGTATATCCGGATGTTCGACACCCATCATACCCATATTTGCACCGCGACGAAAAGCTCCCTGCTGAATTGCATTTGTTGTTTCAGAAAAGACGCGCCAAAAACTAATAGGCCCTGATGTTGTCCCGCCGCTGGAGGCAACGCGGTCGCCTGTCGGCCTTAATCTATCAAAAGAAAAACCGGTACCGCCGCCGGCCTGCTGAATCAGAGCGGTCTGCTTAATCGCCTCGAATATCCCTTCTATACTGTCTTCAATCGGCAGAACAAAGCAGGCACTGAGCATTCCCCGACGTTGTGCGTTCATAAGGGCAGGGGAGTTGGGCAAGAACTTCAGAGACGCCATCAAATCGTAATATTTTCGGTGCCACTGTCTGATTTCGCTGCTATCGGCTCCGTATTTGGTTTCAGCTTTGGCTGCCAATGATGACATCCTGCTGAAAAGCTGGGCAGGTGTCTCGATGCACTTGCCGTGATAGTCCTTGATTAGATATCTGCTTCGCAGGACCGTCAAAGCATTTTCGCTAAGCACGGGAACATTTCCAGGTGGCGGATGTATATGGAATTCAGCCATAAATGCTTCAACAATAAAAAACAAAAAACTTAAAGGGAAAAATACAAAATCATAATATGAAATTAAAAACCTGTTTAACTTTAAAGCTCAAATGGTTTTTATATTTCAACTTTGAACTTTCAACTTTTTTTTATCCATCTAAACCGAAAGACATCACGAATCCTTTCGCTGAATCGTATCCCCAAACGCTGCGTGCTGGTTTTGAACTCCATTTGGTTCAAATCGTCTGCGGTGGGTTTGGCCGGGGACCTGCCGAATACTGTCAACAAGCCAGCCGCGAGCAAGCTGAGAAATGAATTTATCCTGGTTCGCACACGCATACTCATGATTCGTGGTTTGTTCGGGACGCGATTCACTATTTTTTAACAACTACAAATTATCGTTGCACGGCTAATTTCAGGCCGGCTAACAGCTCCTGGCCGGTTCTGCTTATCGATTCTAATTTGCCGAACAATTGGTGTCTGTCCAGAATTTCCGGCTTGTAATCATAGTATCTTTGCACCGCCTCGATGCCGCCTTCGGCAGCGCCGCTGGTTTTGTATTGGCTGTCTGAAAGCCATGAGCTAACCTCGTCATCGTACTCGGCTGGATAAATAAAGGCCACAACGAATTTATCATCATCGTATTTAGCCAGATGTATCTTGGCTCGGCAGGGGGGTGCTGTCCCGACAGCTAAACCAACAAGCTTTTTGAAATCTCCTCTGGCAGTTTCGAGGCCGCTCGAATAAAAGAACATCCCTGCCTCAAGCTGAAAAGTTTGGGCTGGTACGCCTTTTAGTTCGAGCCTGCCGTTAGGGTAGGCTCTGTGTATTTTATAGATTTTGCCGTGCTTGTATTTTTCGCTCTCCAGAAGTTCGGTTACTTCTTCAGCGGTAAAGCCGACGCCAGTGTGGTCGCCGAAGTCAAAGATATACAGGCCGACGTATTTTTCTGGTTTTTGCAATTCAGGTAACTTCATAATACCTTTATTATAACGACTGGTTACCCAGGTTGCACGGATTTTTTATCGCAGAAGCCCATCGTAGCTATTCACCACTATTGACCGAATAATCCTTGGCACACTGAGTAGCACACATACGATTTGTTTGAATAAAAGTTGCGGCTGGGGCGTATATACGTTAGGATTGACAGAAGGAATTTTTTAATAAGGAGCCTGATATGACTAACGGAGCAGCAGCAGGGGCTGCGGGTGCAGCGGCAGCGGGGGCTGCCATCGCTCAGGCAATAAAGGCATCGGGTGCGATTGTCCGTGTGGAGCCGACCGACTTTAGGACGATTCTTGATAAAGTGGAGAATCCTTTGTTGGTTTGTTCCGAAAGCAAGTTTTTCTCAACGAAGTATCATTACCTTACCGCGTATAAAGGGCTCATATTTTACACTAAAACCGCCACACCTTTGATGCTTCGCACAAGTGTGGAAACAATCCGGGCTAAGAGTATTTGGATTCCGACGTAGTATTGGATGACCGGCGGTGAAAACGACAGCTAAATATTGACTTTTAGTCTTGCGAATTTTCGTTTTCCGACGCGGATGACCATTCCGTCTTTAGGGGTGATTTCGGCGTTCGGGTCGTTTAATTTTTTGCCGTCGATACTGGCAGCCGACTGCTTTATCATCCGTTTTGCTTCACTGCCACTTGATACGAGTTTGCAGGCAAGCAGCAGTTTGCTCGCAGCAATCGGCTCAGCAGGTATTTCAACCTCCGGTATTTCATCTGGCAGTTGTCGCTGTGCGAAGACCTTGTCGAATTCGCCGGCGGCGGCCTGGGCAGTTTCCTCATTGTGGAACTGGCTCACAATTGTTTTACCCAAGAGGACTTTTGCTTGCTTGGGGTGTGTCTTGTCGGGATTTACAAGTTCAGCTATTTTGTCGGTCGGCATATCTGTCAGGAGCGTAAAGTAATTTTCCATCATATCATCGGAGATACTCATAACCTTGCCGAACATATCGTTCGGTTCATCGGTTACACCGATGTAATTGTCTTTGGACTTGCTCATCTTTTCCTTGCCGTCCAGGCCGACGAGTATGGGCGTAGTAATTACAATCTGTGGTTGTTGACCATCCAGTCTTTGCAGGTCTCTGCCCACCAGATTATTAAAAGTCTGGTCTGTTCCGCCTAATTCAACGTCACTTTTTATCATAACCGAATCGTAACCCTGCATCAGCGGATATAGAAATTCATGAACACCGATAGGTTCGCCTTTTTTATGCCGTAATTCGAACGTATCCCTCTCAAGCATCCGAGCGACAGTCATATTGCTTGCCAGCTTAATAGTGTCGGCCAATCTGAAATCCGCCAGCCATTCACTGTTGTAGCGTACCTCGAGTTTCTGTTCAGATGTATCTAAGATTTTGCCGGCCTGCTGGAAATATGTCTTTGCGTTTTGCTTGATCTGTTCGGGTGAAAGCATTGGTCGGGTGGTGTTTTGGCCTGAGGGGTCGCCGATTCGTGCGGTGTAGTCGCCGATGATAAGAACGGCCTTGTGGCCGAGGTCCTGGAACTGGCGCATCTTTCGCAATACTACCGTATGGCCAAGATGTATATCAGGGCTGGTCGGGTCCAGGCCGAGCTTGATTCGCAACTGTCTGGCTGCCTTGGCCGCCTCGGTGAGCTTTGTAGCCAGCTCGGCCTCGGTGAAGATTGCAACAGTGCCGCGCTTTAGTAGCTGAACTTGTTCTACAATTGTCTTTGCCATATATGATTTTCTTAAATAATATATGCCTAACCTCTATTTTGCATAACTCTATGAAGCTGCAATTATACGCCGTTGGCGGAAAATGGCAAGTGTCCCTTTGGCAACTAAAAGAAATGTCGATTTGTAGCTATTTTTGACTCTGTGCGTGTTTGCCTGCGACGCCGCCGGAGACGATAAATGTCATCGCCTCGGAGCTTTCAATATCCAACGGCTTGACGGCCTCTTTGGGAAAGAGCAGAACATTGCCTGCGAAGTTGTACGACTGCGGAAGATAGACGGCGACATGGTCCTTTAGCCCGAGATTGTCGAGGTTTTCTCTTGTCATAAAGCCGACCACCTTTGCGTCACAACCGGGGCCGAGCGTTACCAGCACGGGCTTGTCGAATTTTTTCTTTTCGCCGGCAAAGGCCTCCACGAGATCCCTAATAGCACTATAGAGCATCTTGACCAGAGGGACATTGGCGAAGAGCTTGTCCACGAGGCCAAAGAGTTTTTTGCCCACGAAATTCGATGCGAACAAGCCGATGAGAAATATTCCACCAATCGTAACCAAAAACCCCAGACCAGGAATCGGTATTTTAAGGAGTTTGTCCAGACTGGTAAAAACGTAAACGAGTATAAAAATCGTAAGCCCAAGGGGGACGAAAATTAGAAGACCTCGCAGGAAGTATTTCAAAATTCTTTTCATTTGACGGCTCCAATTAGAATCGCTTGCTGCCGGCCCTATTTTGAATCCTGCTGTTTTTCAAAAAAAGACCTCACAGCAAACAAATACGGCACAAGAGCAACAAAAATAAAGACAAGGCATATAGTTTCTATCTGCTCTTTGCCCAGGTAATTGTGAATCACTTTCCACAAAGATATTGTTTTATTCGGCCAAAGGATTTTTACATCAAAATGATATGCCCCGTCAATTAAAATATGGAACCAGACGCCGAGAATTCCGGATATAACCATTTTCCGTAGATTGCTCTTGTAGGGGATGCAAAATAGGTACATTAACTTGTTGAAAAGATTCCGTAACAAATACGCCGCCAGGCCCCAGAGGGCACCTACTACCGCGCCTATGAGGAGCGTATGGCAGTAGCGGTGTCTTGGCCCTCCAAGATTAAAGAGCATTATAACCAGGACCTCAACATCGACAATCACGTTGGCCAGGACAAAGACCGGGACGTCAAGCCACTTTCTAAATACCAGCCCAATAAATCCACTGGGCCCAAAATGATATGGCGTAAACGGCATTTGAAACTATAATAGCTGTAACTGTTGGCTATCTATCTTTGGATAATTATCCCAGGTTTTGCCTTGGAGTAGTCTGCCTGTTTTCTTTTTATTTACACCACCCCATTGTTTGAAGAAGAAAGGTACATCAGCGGAAAAGCACTGGTTACGTATATCGATAACCCAAGAATGCAGTATAGGCCTTGCCCGCGGAACAGATTCACCGCCTACAATAACCCAGTTGATACCATTGAGTTGAAGATTAGGTATTGGGCCTAACAGTGGCTCAAGAGATAAGAACTTTATCGCCGCCGGAGTTTGCCTCAAACGATCTATACGGAAAGTGTAATCAGCGTTTTCCACTGACACACCCATCCATATATTTTCTGGCCAGGGAAGCTCCATACTTAACTGCAACAAACGGGAAGATCGCTTTGTCAATACTTGAAATCGGTGGTAAGATGCCTGACACATAACATCAAAGCTTTTAGAGATGAAATCATATGATACATCCTTGTGAAAAAGGTCACTCATGGAATTCACAAAAATTGCGTGTGGTCTTTTCCAGTGATAAGGTTCATTAAGCACTTCCGGGTGCAAAGTTAATTTGAAGCCGTTTTTATATCGTTCTTGCCCCATAGCTCGCAATCGTTTTGCCATTCGTTCCGCGTAGCAGTTTAGACACCCTGGGCTAATTTTAGTACAGCCCGTTACAGGATTCCAAGTGCATTGGGTCCATTCAATTTTAGAATTCTGAGACATTCGAATGCTCTTCAGTATATATTTGATATTATACGAAACATTTAAACATTCGTAAACGAATGTTTCCCTATTGTGAGATTGACTATGGCAGTGAAATGGACTATTTTAAGAATATTCAGAGATTACGAGGAGCCTTATGGATAAGAGGTTTTTGAAAAATCTTCTTTCGCGGCTTAACAAACATGCTTTTGAAGTCTTTGTGCTAAGTTTTTTTCGCGATTCACGTAGTCAGGAGCCATTTGAGCCTTTTCCTGAGATTGGAGAGGGAGTTTTTCGGGCTGAACTTCTCGATTCATATGGTGGATCTATTCACGCGCTTTATATCGTACATTTTTTACCTCTGGAGATTTTCAATCGACCCAAGGAAGTCCTTATTGCTGACTCGAGTATTATCGGCAAATTAGAACGCGTCAAAAACAAATATGGAGGACAATTAGGGCAATGGGGTATGGTCTCACCCTACTTGGTGCCAGGCAAAAAACTTAATGAAGTGTATTTTCTGAACAATCTTGCGGATATTGCTGACAGTCAATACGAGAAAACAATACTACCAAGATACAAAAAACTGCTCAAAAGATTTAAGCTAAATCCGCATATATATGGAGTCGGCACTTGTGATACTTTTATAGAAAGAAACTTAGCTGGCGTTCGCAAAGCAATGGAAGCTCTTTTTTGCGAGAAAGGTGAGGGATTATGCATATGTTTGCAGGAAGAACAAACACGTATAGAGAGATTCACCTCTGAGAAATACCTTTTTGCTGGAGTTTCGCATTATAGTAAACAACCGTATGAACCCGTTTTTATAGATATTCTTAGGGAAAAAGAAGAAGTGCTCGCCGAATTTGAATCGTTAGTTAAGAAAGGTGCCAAAGAGTCAGAACTGGAAAAGTTTATTTCCGCGCACTATAAGGATATTTTTGGTTCCAAATATGACAGAATCGAAACTCAGTTATGGTTAAGATTCCCAGAACTTGATGTTGCGGGAAAAGAACGTCGATTGGATGCGTTCTTGAGAAACAGCGTAGCGAATGATTGGGAGCTTTTCGAAATGAAGCGAGCAGTAAAGCTAACGAGTAATTACCGCGATGCGCCAGTCTTCGCACATGAGGTAACTCATGCAATCCAACAAGTGAAGAATTATGGAAGAATTCTTTCACAAAATGCGGTTAAGAAGCAATTTGCGAAAGAGGGGATTGAATACTATGAACCTTCGTTGAACCTCGTTATTGGGAGAACACCACAAATACCCTTGGAGCAGTGGCGATGGTTGCTGAGTACGAACGAGAATGAATTGAAGATATTTACTTTTGATGATCTTCTCAAAGAAATGCAACGACGGACAGAAGACCTGCAACGGATATTTGCCAGAATAGCAAATATTCAGAATCAGTAGTACAATTGTGGGAAATAGTTACCCGTACATTGCCTTCAGAGATAACTATTTTTCTATCAGTTTATTGGTAACGAACCATAAAAAAACGCACTACTAAGAATTAGCCAAGTATCCATCTTTTTGCAAGTAATTTTGGACATAGTCTTTAATTGCGTCTTCGAATGGGGTTGTTTCTTTGTTGTAGCCGGCTTTGCGGAGGTTGGTTATATCGGCGCAGGTATAGTATTGGTACTGGTCGCGCAATTGTTCAGGCATTTCGATATATTCGATATTTGGCTTTTTGTCCATAGCTGCGAAAACGGCTTTTACCAGGTCGTTCCAGGTGCGGGCCTTGCCGGTGCCAATATTAAACAGCCCGCTTATCTGTGGGTTGTCGTAGAAAAACAGCGTCATATCGACCGCATCCTTGACGTAAATAAAATCGCGCAACTGCTCGCCGTTGGCGTATTCGGGCTTGTATGATTTGAAGAGGCGGACCTTGCCGGTAGAAGTAATCTGCTCGAAGGCCTTTATACAGAAGCTTCGCATATCGGCCTTGTGATATTCATTCGGCCCGAAGACGTTAAAGTATTTCAGGCCAACAATTTTTTTCAACAAACCGGTTCTGCGTGCCCAGATGTCAAACAGGTGCTTGGAGTAGCCGTACATATTCAGGGGTCTGAGGTTTTCCATTTTTTCCTGGTCGTCGCTAAAGCCGGCTGAGCCGTCGCCGTAGGTAGCTGCACTCGAAGCATAGATAAAGCGAATATTATCGGCGGTTGCCCATTGGGCTAACAGCTTGCTGTATTCGTAGTTGTTTTTTATGAGGTAGGAGGCATTTGTTTCGGTGGTGTCCGAGCAGGCGCCGAGGTGGAAGACGGACTTGACAGAACTATCGAGCTTATCTTCGATGACCATTTCGAGGAAATCGTCTTTCTCTACATAATCAGCGAAGGACAGATTGCGCAGGTTCTTCCATTTCTGGTCTGTGCCAAGCTCGTCAACAACAAGGATGTCGGTGATTTGCCTTTTGTTTAGGGCGGCGATTAGTGCGGAGCCGATAAAACCGGCTCCGCCGGTAACGATTATCATTTTGTAAATCCCTTAATTGAGCTTTGTAAAAATAGGTCCAATAATTGGTGGATTGGTTTTTATAAGCGTAATTTACTGTTGCGGATATGTCAAATGTTTAAGGTTTGCGAGCGCATAAAAAAGCCGTTCAAAACTGAACGGCTAACAAACTAAAGAATCCACACCTGCTTAACATAAAGCGATATAGCTTGCGATAGCGAGAATCAAAATCCGCCTTTTGTTAACAATAAATGGAAGCCAGGTTTCGTAATAAAATCTACTCATTATTTCCCCCTCTCGGAAAACATCAGTAAATTGTTACTCTCTTACGATGTTGTTATGATAACAGAAAGGGGCATAAAAAGCAAGAAAAAATACCTTTATATAGATATAAGCATTTGTTATTAAAGAAGTTACGTTGTAAAAAAAGACACATTTTTTGCCTGCCCGCAGAATTGATTATTGATAAACGACCGTTGTGAAAGACAAATAATCAATTTGCCGCAGAGACTGCTGACTTTGCTTTTAACTTATTCCGAGAATTAATGACAAATAATCAGTTGACTCAGGCCAATTTGCTGACGGCTTCGGTGATTAATTTGCCTATCGGCATACGCTGCGGACAGCGAGCTTCAGCGGCGCTGTAATCTGTGCCGAGCATTTTGCTTCTTATATTGTGGGGGATTTGAGCAAAAAGTTCTCTGGCTCTGTCCTGGTCACCGTAGCTGTTGTAGTACATCAGATACCGCATAATGTCACTGACATAATGAACATCGTCTAAAGCTGCATCACAGATTTCCGCACAGCCGGCACAATAACCACTGCAGGTCGCCTTAGCGTATTCCTTGAAAACCTTTCTATCGGCCTGGGTGAGTTTAGTTTTATCCAGTACGGCAGCGACGTTTGCATTTAATATGGGGATAGTCAGCATGCCGACACAGGCACTGCTTATCCTCTTATCTTCCAATACGAGTTTTATCGC
>CAYQKF010000055.1:32979-33057 GCA_964417935.1 uncultured Pirellulales bacterium | reverse complement strand
GCGCGCATTATAACATATTATCAAACAATAGTCAAAAGAAAACGGCTAAAAATGCACTTTTTTTTGGCCGCCTTTTTT